>DFKT01000027.1 GCA_002373595.1 Lachnospiraceae bacterium UBA3638
TGATGCCCGCTCTTATAGTGACCGAACTTTCTTTTTCCATAGCGGTGATCTCGGTGCTCAAACTCATTCCGGGCGTAAAGAAATTATTGTAAAATTTCCGTAAATATGCTAAAATATCCGAGTATTTTGGTGGATTTTATCAAAAATTAATATTTTACGGGTGGAAAAATGAGATTCGTTAAATGGGAAGACCTGCGTGACGGCATGCGCCTTGCCAGGCCTATCTACAACAAATCGGGCGTTCTTCTGTACGAGAGAGATGCCAGACTTACCGCTGCATCGATAGAGAGCGTAAAGAATTTCGGACTTTTGGGTATATATATCCTTGAGCCCGCGGAGCCGCTTCCCCCTATGAGCGAAGAAGATCTCGAGTTTGAACGTTTCGAGATCAAGATGGTCTCTCAGGTTCAGGATGAGATTGAGAGACTCCTTTCCACCGGCAAACAGAAGAATCTTCCGACTATCGTCAGTCAGATAGTCCGCCAGTATTGTTATCTTGATAACAAGATCCATTTCTATCAGAACCTTAGAAGCAAGGATGACTATATCTACCGTCATATGTTCAATACCGCCATTCTCTGTGCAATGATGGCGAGCAAGATGAACATCTCGGTTGAGGACAGGCTCCTCGTTATCACTGCAGCTCTCATTCATGATATAGGCAAGGCTAAGTCCAAGAGTGAGGCAGTATACGGCGGAGAAGTCAGTTACGACGAAAGAGAACTTCTTTACGAAGATATGCTTAAGGGCACCGAGTTTATCGAGAGCGCTATGGGTACCGAAGGTACTATGCTCAAGAGGATATGCTCACAGGCTATACATGCGCAGATGGATTTCGACAAAGAGATCATCAATCCTGCACGTAAGATGCTCAAGATGTCCGATATTCTCATGGTTGCCAGCAGATATGATGAACTGACCGGCATGAACCTTTCCGGTGAGGCTGCAAGTGAGCTCAAGGCTGTTAAAGAGCTTGTTGATTTCCCCAACTGGTACAATCCGGATGCAGTGGAGGCGCTTACCGGCAGTATTTTCATTCTCTTCCCCGGAGTAAGCGTAGAACTAAATACGGGAGAGAAGGCGCTCGTTATTTCCGAGAATCGCAAGAATATCCTTAAACCCACTGTTATAAGCTTTAAGGACAATTCGATACTCGATCTTTCGAGCTCGGCAAATGATGACCTTTACGTGGTGGATGTCATGAAGACTCTTGATAACCGCTACGTTATGGATAAGGATCAAATAAGCAAAATGGGGGTAGATGTAAATGCTTAACATCGAAGAAGTACTTAAGAAAGCAAAAGACGCGGGAGCCAGTGACGTACATATCACCGTTGGTGTGCCTCCCAAAATGCGTGTAAACGGCAAGATCATCACGCTTGACGAGTATCCGAGAATGATGCCGGCTGATACGCTGGATGTAGTTCTCAACATCACGACCGAAACTCAGCGCGCCAAATTCGAGGAGAGAGGTGAGTACGATATGTCCTTCTCCATCGAGCAGGTAGGCCGTTACCGTCTTAATATATTCAAGCAGCGTGGATCCGCTGCAATGGCATTCCGTCTTGTCAGTACCGAGATCCCTGAGCCAGAGAAGCTCGGTGTTCCCGAGTCCGTTATAGATCTTTACACCAGAAAGCGTGGACTTATCCTCGTTACCGGTCCTACCGGATCAGGTAAGTCAACCACTCTTGCAGCAATCATCGACAAGATCAACACCAACCGAGATGCTCACGTCATCACCCTTGAGGATCCTATCGAGTACCTGCATCAGCACAAGATGTCGATCGTTAACCAGAGAGAGATCGGACTTGACTCCAACTCTTACGCAAACGCACTTCGTGCAGCACTTCGTGAAGACCCCGATGTCATCCTCGTAGGAGAGATGAGAGACTTCGAGACCATAAGCGTTGCTATCACCGCAGCAGAGACAGGACACCTTGTCCTTTCAACCCTGCACACCATTGGCGCAGCCAGCACGGTCGACCGTGTTATCGACGTATTCCCGCCTCACCAGCAGCAGCAGATCAGAGTACAGCTTTCGAACGTTCTCGAGGCTGTTATCTCCCAGCAGCTCATCCCGAAGAAGGACGGAAGCGGACGTGTCGCTGCATTCGAGGTTCTTCATGCAAATCACGCTGTTCGTAACCTTATCCGTGAGGGTAAGAGCCACCAGATCCCCAGCGTTATGCAGACCAACAAGAAGATCGGAATGTCCACCATGGACGATTCCATCAGAACTCTCTACTTCAATGGCGTTATCGACCGCGAGCAGGCTATCACCTTCGCAGTTGATCCCGATCAGATGGAGCAGCAGCTTTAACGTCTCCAATAATCATCTGACGGCCTGTAGCTTGCGGCTTCGGCGAGATGAGGAATACTTATTTCCGCACAGCCGTCCAAGTCTGCGATCGTCCTTGATACACGGATTATACGATGATAAGCTCTTGCACTCAGCGAGAGCTTTTCGTATATATCGGACATAAATTCGCTCTCAGGTTCCCCCAGTCTGCAATACTTTTCCGTTTCCGAAGAGTTCAGATCGGAATTAAATCTGATCCCGGTTCCTTTATATCTTTCTTCCTGCATTTTTCTGGCTCTTTCCACTTTCTTTCTAAGTTCGAGACTTCCGATACCGCTTCCTGTACGGCTCTGCTTTATATCGCTTATCTTTACAGCATTTAGCTGTACGCACAGATCAATCCTGTCCAGAATCGGACCTGAGACCTTACCACGGTATTTCCGTATCATCGGTTCGGTACACGTACATTTATTTCTATCCGGATAGTATCCGCAGGGACATGGATTCATCGCACATACGAGTAGAAAATCCGCGGGATATTCTGCACTGTATGCCGCTCTCTGGATATTTATCCTATGCTCCTCCAGGG
Organism: Lachnospiraceae bacterium UBA3638; assembly: GCA_002373595.1. Lineage (GTDB taxonomy): Bacteria > Bacillota > Clostridia > Lachnospirales > Lachnospiraceae > AC2028. The sequence goes on from DFKT01000027.1 coordinate 2,892, forward strand.
GCTGTCTCAGACTGTCTATGATATCGCGCTGGAACTCGGGCAGCTCGTCCAGGAAGAGTACCGACCTGTGGGCAAGACTCACTGCACCGGGATGAGGTTTGCTCCCACCGCCCATCATTGCGGCTTTGGATAGCGTATGATGAGGATTCTGGAAGGTTCTGGAGGTGATAAGTGCTTTTCCCGGCGGGAGCATACCGGCAACGCTGTGAACAGCTGTCACCTCGAGGCATTCGTCTATAGACATTCCGGGCATTATCCCCGGTATCCTCTTTGAGATCATGGTTTTACCGGCACCCGGAGGGCCGGTCAGCAGGAGAGAATGAAATCCTGCGGCAGAGATAAGAGCGGCACGTTTGGCATCTTCCTGACCTGACACTTCACTGAAATCAAAAGTTACCCGGTCCTTTGATTCGGACAGCAGCTTATCGGTATCCGTATGAAATACAGGAAGAGATACTCCGTGTTCACCTTTCAGGTAATTGTAAAGGCTCATTATGTCCGAAGCGCCTCTTGTTACCACATCGGGGACAACGCTTCCCTCAGGAGCATTTTCTAAAGGGACTACGCATTCTTTTATTCCGTATTCGCGTGCGCTCTGAACTATTGGGAGCACACCCCTTACAGGTTTTATCTCGCCGGACAGACCCAATTCTCCGACAAATAGTTTGTCTTTGGTTTCCTCCGGGGTTAGGAGCTCCATCGCCTGCAGTATGGATATGGCTATCGGGAGATCGTAGGATGTGCCCTCTTTCCTGACATCGGCGGGGGACAGGTTTATCGTTATGTGTGATGCAGGCATGGGCAGTCCCACGTTTTTAAGAGCGGCCCAGACCCTGTCTCTTGATTCTCTGACTTCACTTCCGGGGCTTCCGACCATGCTGAAAGCAGGAAGACCTGCTGCGATATCCGCTTCGACAGTAACAGGGATAGCATGTATCCCGATGAGTGCACCTGTTGTTATCTTGCTGTACATATATCCTCCGATTGATAATGACGACATACCGTTTTGATATCATTCGTCATTCAAGGCATTTTCACACCTTAATATATACCCCGGGGCTTATCTGACCTGCATAGCCGTTTATGACTATCTGCATGAGAAGGAGCCTGACTGTCGATACGGTATATTCCCGTCCGGCCATAGCCGCTATATCCTCGACGGACCTCGGAGAATGATCGAGCAGGCTGTATATATGCATGGCCTCCGGAGAAAGGTTGGGTAAAGCTTCTTCCGACCCCTCAAATTTCCGCCTTCTTTTGGCAGTCCTGGCGTTTGATACACCCAGTCTGTGTTCTGTGATCTCGCGTATAAATATCTCCGGGGAGAGAAATACCTGCGCACCCTGACCTAAGAGTCCGTTACATCCATCACTCGTCCTGTCCGTGATCCTGCCGGGAACGGCATACACGTCCCGGCCCTGTTCCAATGCCATATCTACGGTGATAAGGGTGCCGCTCCTTTGTCTGGCTTCTATGACCACGACAGCATCTGCCATACCGCTTACTATACGGTTCCTGGGAGGGAAGAGTATGGATCTGGCTTCGGTACCGGGTGCATATGTACTTATCAGTGCCCCTTTTTCTATCAGAGCTTCGTAGAGTTTCCTGTTCCCGGAAGGGTAGCAGATATCAACCCCGCAGCCCAGTATTCCCGCACTGTATCCCCCTGCCGTGAGGGCTGCCTCCTGACTGATCCCGTCGATACCTCTTGCCATTCCGCTTATGAGATTTATCTTTTCCCGTCCGAGTGCTTCGCCCAGAGCTCTTGCTATATGGGCACCGTATTCGGAGCATTCCCTCGCACCTATCACTGCGACAGACATCGTTTCTTTATCCGGCATCCGACCCTTTACGAAAAGGGCAGGAGGGGGATCCGGGATGGTAAGGAGCTTCCCGGGATAGTCATCATCACCGTGAAGGATCAGCCTGATCCTTTTATTTACCAGTGTTTCGTATTCTTTTAGAGGGTCTTTGGAACCGATAGACTTAATATCCGCTGCAAGTTCCTTATTTCCGGAAATGGCAGATATTTCTTTTTCGGGAGCATACAGTATGCCCTTATAGCTCCCGAAGTGCCCCAGTAGAGCAAAAACCCGTCCGGCCTGCGCTCTTATACATGAGCAGACTGCATATGCATACGGTCTGTCATTTTCGGACACGCGAACGGGATCAAAACTGTTTTTGATCATATGATCTCGCTTTCCTTGGTATTCAATTTAGTTTTCTGACTATTTTTTTTATCAGGTAAAATCGGACGAATGTCCTTTGAACTGACTTTTCTGTATCATAGGAGGTCACCCCGAAAATGTCAAGAGTGGAATTAATTTTTTTAAAGAGTATACTATATTTTGCGGTCATATAAATACAAAATCACAATCTGAGGGGTATTTATGTACAGAGAAAACACGAATGAGGTAAATATCGGGGGCGTTAAGATAGGCGCAGGAAACAGGATAGCCATTCAATCGATGACCAATACACGCACCGCGGATGTTGAAGCCACCGTAGGCCAGATCCTGGCGCTTGAGAAGGCGGGATGCGAGATAATCCGCTGTACAGTGCCTGATTCCGATTCCGCAAAGGCTCTCGGCGAGATAAAGAAAAGGATACATATTCCCCTTGTCGCAGACATACATTTTGACTATCGGATGGCGATCGAAGCCATCGAGAACGGTGCCGACAAGATCCGCATAAATCCCGGAAATATAGGCGATGACGAGCGCGTGGGCGCCGTTGTTAAGGCTGCCAGGGAGAGAAATATCCCTATAAGAGTCGGCGTTAATTCCGGAAGCCTCGAGAAAAGGCTTGTCGAGAAGTATGGTGGTGTGACGCCTGATGGGATAGTGGAGAGCGCGCTAGACAATATCGCAAGGATAGAAAATTTTGGCTATGACAATATGGTCATAAGCATCAAGTCATCCGATGTGATGGAATGCGTAAGGGCTCACAGGCTGCTCGCGGATAAACTTACGGAGCGAAAGACACCTTATCCCTTACATGTAGGCATCACCGAAGCCGGCACTGTCATGAGCGGCAGTATCAAATCCGCTGTAGGACTTGGACTTATCCTCGGAGAGGGCATAGGAGATACGATCAGAGTATCGCTCACGGGTGATCCGGTTAAAGAGATCGAAGCGGCAAGACTTATCCTTCGTACGCTTGAGCTCAGAAAAGAAGGAATAGAAGTGGTCTCATGTCCCACATGCGGCAGGACCAGGATAGATCTGATCCCCCTTGCGGAAAAGGTGGAAAAGATGGTTGCCGATTATCCTCTTAATATCAAGGTCGCAGTGATGGGATGTGCCGTAAACGGTCCCGGAGAAGCAAAGGAAGCAGACCTTGGTATTGCAGGCGGAGACGGAGAAGGACTCCTTATCAAAAAGGGTGAGATAGTTGGAAAGATGCCTGAATCCGAGCTTTTGAGCGCTCTTAAAGCTGAGCTTGATAACTGGGGCAAGCAATGACAAAGAAGTTTTTTGAAGTATTTGATAATATAGAACCTGATAAAGACGGGCAGATGTACTTCGAGGATTGTGTCGTAGACAGGATCTCGCGTAATCCCCGTGCAGATATTTATCGTGTCAGGATTTCCGGCGGGCACATCATACCCAAACCGCTTGTCTGCGCCATGGAAAAAAAGCTCGCGCAGGAAGTCTTCGGCGGTTCGGGGATAACCGTATATATCATCGAATCCTTTGATCTTCCCGATACTTATACGGCACAGATGCTCTGGGAGGAGTATTCCGACAGCTGCTTTTATGAGCTCGGAAATGTAAGTGCCGTACTCGAAAATATGCTGAAGATCGCGGAGATATCATTCACTTCTCCTTCACGTATGAAGATCGTCCTCGAGGATAATTTCATCTTCCGTGAGAAGGAAGACGATCTCATTCTGTATCTCGACAATGTATTCAAGAAAAGATGCGGTCTCAAGATCGATTATGATATAAGCTTCGAAACTCCTCCGGTATCCGAAGGAAAAGAAGGCGATTCGCTGCGTCTTAAGCTTCGCGTGGAAGAGATCACAAAGGCTGCATACGGCATAAAAGGCGGAGAGTACCTCGGAGATAATAAAGCATACTCGGGTGACAAAGAGGGTGAGATTGAGGAAAATACCGCTTCCGTTTCAACTTCCGATGTATCGGAAAGCAATAAACCTGCCAAAAAGAGTGAGGGCGGGGCAACCGGGTCCGGTTCCGGCAGACAGGGATCTTACGGAAAGAAAGATGCATCAGGCAAGGATGGCGATAAAGGGAAATATTCATACAGGAGAAGTGCAGACCCTTCTGTTATATACGGCAGGGATATTCTTGATGAAGCCGTTAAGATATCCGAGATCGAGGAAGGTATCGGAGAAGTATGTATCAGAGGCCGCGTGTTTGATATCACAAGCAGGGATATCAAGAATGAGAGGACCATTATATCCTTTGCACTCACTGATGATACAGACTCCATCAAGGCCAAGATATTTGCACCAACTGAGAATGCACCGACCATCTTAAAGCAGCTTGAAAAGGGACTTTCCGGTGATGACAAGGTTGTCTTCGCAAAAGTAAAAGGCGTTGTCGTATATGATAAGTTCGATCATGAGCTTTCCATCTCGTCGGTCGTAGGCATACAGCTCATCGGCGACTTCAGAGTGCCCAGGAGGGACCTTGCGGAGACCAAGAGAGTGGAGCTTCACTGCCATACCAAGATGAGCGAGATGGATGGATGTATAGAACCCAAAGATCTCGTAAATACTGCATTTAAGTGGGGACACAGAGCGGTCGGCATCACCGATCACGCTGTGGTTCATGCATTTACAGATGCAAATCATGCATGGGAGCCTCTCTGGGACAAGGAGAAAGCTAAGAGAAAAGAAGCCGGTGATCCCAATCCAGACAGACAGAATTTCTTTAAGGTGCTTCACGGTGTGGAAGCTTATCTTGTTGATGACTTACACCGCGTGGTAACCGATGAGTGCGGACAGACCATAGATGATGACTTCGTTGTATACGATATCGAGACTACGGGACTTTCGCCGGTTTATGACGATATCATAGAGTTCGGTGCGGTTAAAGTTTCGAAGGGTGAGATAGTTGACAGATTCTCGACATTCGTCAATCCGCACAGACCGATACCTTTTAAGATCACCAAACTCACTTCGATAACGGATAATGATGTTGCTTCTTACCCCGGCATAGAGGAGATACTTCCGAGATTCCTTGATTTCTGCGAGGGATGTGTACTCGTTGCGCACAATGCGGAATTCGATGTTAACGTCGTTAAGGAGAAATGCCGTAAGCTCGGTTATCCCGATAAATATACTTATATGGACACTCTTCCTCTTGCGAGGATGCAGCTTCCCGGACACAGCAAATATACTCTCGACGCTATGGCCAAAGCGCTCGGCGTTTCACTCGGTCACCATCACCGCGCGGTAGATGATGCGGAATGTACAGCCAGATGCTTTGTCAAATTCCTTGAGCAGCTTCGCGAGGAAGATATCACCACGCTCGGGCAGATCAACAAAAAGAGCGAGGAATCAAAGGGTGCGATCGCAAAACTCCGCGCCAATCACTGCACGATATTTGCTAAGAATGAGCTCGGAAGGATCCATCTCTATGAGCTTATCTCCAGGTCGCATCTGGAGTATTTCAACAGATTTCCCAAGATCCCCAAGAGCTTGCTGCTTAAGCTGAGAGACGGTCTGATCGTTGGAAGCGGATGTGAGAAGGGAGAACTCTTCGAGGCCATCCTCGAGGGACATACCGATGAGCAGATAGCGAGAGTCGTTGATTTCTACGATTATCTCGAGATACAGCCAATCTCCAATAATCTGCATATGCTGATCAAGGATAATGAGATCGATCCCGATAAGCAGAAGAAATATGACGATTATGAGAATATCCGATCCGAAGAGGATATTAAGAACATAAACCGCCGTATCGCCCAACTGGGCAAGCAGTTCCATAAGCCTGTCGTTGCGACCGGTGATGCGCATTTCCTTAATCCTGAGGATGCGATATATCGCAGCATCATACAGTTTAACAAGAAGGAAAAGTCCGACAAGGAGACTGCACTTTACTTCAGAACGACGGATGAGATGCTCGAGGAATTCGATTATCTGGGACCTGACAAAGCATACGAGGTCGTCGTCAAGAATACAAATATGATCGCGGATATGTGCGAGACGATATCCCCCGTGCGTCCCGACAAATGTCCTCCCGTCATCGCGGACAGTGACAAGACTCTGCGTGAGATCTGCTACAAGAAAGCACACGAGACATACGGTGAGGAGCTTCCTCCCATCGTTACAGAGAGGCTTGAAAGAGAGCTGAATTCGATCATAGGAAACGGCTTCGCGGTTATGTATATCATTGCACAGAAGCTGGTTTGGAAGTCTGTCGAGGACGGATACCTCGTAGGATCGAGAGGATCTGTAGGAAGTTCGTTTGTCGCTACAATGGCAGGTATCACTGAAGTTAACCCTTTAAGCCCTCATTACTATTGCACGTCCTGCCATTATTATGATTTTGACAGTGATGATGTAAAGGCATATGCCGGCAAAGCCGGAGTAGATATGCCCGACAAGCTTTGTCCCAATTGCGGAAAGCCTCTTAAGAAGGACGGCTTTGATATTCCTTTTGAGACATTCCTCGGATTCAAAGGTGACAAGGAGCCCGATATCGACCTTAACTTCTCGAGTGAATATCAGTCAAGAGCGCATAAGTATACTGAAGTCATCTTCGGTACCGGACAGACGTTCCGTGCAGGTACGCTCGGAACCATCGCGGACAAGACCGCATATATGTATACGAAGGATTACTTCGAGGACAAGGGTATAGCAAAGCGCGGCTGCGAGATGGAGCGTATCGCTGTCGGCGTAACGGGTACTAAGCGAAGCACGGGTCAGCACCCCGGAGGAATCGTCGTACTTCCTTTGGGTGAGAATATATATTCCTTCACACCCATACAGCACCCTGCAAACAAGGATATAGACATAATCACGACTCATTTCGATTATCACAGTATAGACCATAACCTTTTAAAGCTCGATATACTTGGACATGATGACCCTACCATGATCAGGATGCTTCAGGATACGACGGATGTGGATCCTCTGACCATACCTCTTGATGATCCCGGAGTTATGAGTCTCTTTGAAAACACGGAAGCGCTCGGGATCACACCGGAGGATATAGGCGGCACGAAGCTTGGGGCTCTGGGTATCCCTGAGTTCGGTACCGACTTCGCTATGCAGATGCTTATAGATACGAAGCCGAAGGCATTTTCGGACCTGGTACGTATCGCGGGACTTGCACACGGTACGAATGTATGGCTGGGCAATGCGCAGACTCTGATCAAAGAGGGTAAAGCGACCATTTCGACAGCTATATGTACGAGAGACGATATCATGACATATCTGATCTCGAAGGGAGTTGAGTCCGAGGAGTCATTCAAGATAATGGAGGCCGTCCGTAAGGGTAAGGTTGCAAAGGAAGTTAAATCCGGAAAGCCTGATAAATGGCCGAAATGGAAGGAAGACATGATCGCAAACGGTGTACCCGACTGGTACATCTGGTCCTGCGAACGCATAGAGTACATGTTCCCGAAAGCACACGCGGCTGCATATGTAATGATGGCTTGGAGAGTCGCATATTACAAGATCAACCGCAAAGCGGCTTATTATGCGGCTTTCTTCTCAATACGTGCCAAGAATTTCTCCTACGAGCTGATGTGTATGGGGGCAGACGCTGTTAAGCATAATGTAAATGCTCTTCGTGACAAGGAGGCTCAGTCCAAGGAGAAGGGATCTGGAGTTTCATTCAGTGATGTCGAAGGACATCAGCTGTATGATTTAAGACTTGTTGAGGAGATGTATGCGCGCGGAGTTGAATTCGTGCCGATAGAGCTTAACAAGGTCAAGGCGAGACAGTTCCGGGTAATATCAGATACTCAGATAATGCCGGCTTTGGTTGCGATAGACAACATGGGTGAGTCTGCGGCAGATAATATCGAGAAGGCTGCAAAGGACGGACCGTTCCTGTCGAGGGATGATTTCATTTCGAGATGTAAGGTATCAAAGACTATCGCTGAGCATCTGGCAGAGCTTGGACTGCTCGGTGATATACCGGAGTCGAATCAGATCAGTATATTTGATTTTATGTAAGATTGCAATCCGGCGGAATATGTATTATCTTCCGACCACTGCGGGCAACGATTTTCTAAGCGTTTAAGTTTTGCCCGCATACATCTGCCGGCACCGGGGCTCACTCGCCATCGTGGCTCGGTCGCCCACTGCTCTCGCCGTCCTGGCTCGAGCTGCCTAATCCTTACAAACGCTAAGAAAATGTGTTGCCCTCCGTTTAAAGTCGGAAGACAATACATATTCCGCCGGATCTAAATGCTTGCAATGACTAAATGTATTTAAGTGCGAGGGTGCAGAAGGTCAGGATCGCGGGGGTGTCGAAGATCGGGATGATGCCGAGAGATTCGTACTCGGCGATGGTTTCGTAGACGGTGCCTTCCTTGGAAAGACCGGTCAGATATACGGGAATATCGAGTTCGTGAGCCCTTTGTGAGAAATCATGAAGGGCTTTGTTTATTGCAATGGTTCCTGAGTGATAGGAATCGAGAAGGACAGCTTTAACCGGGGTGCTGTTCTCCGATATGAGCGAAGGATAACTCATTCCGGGATGGGGCTTGATCCAGAGTACGGAAGAGAGGCTTTCGCTAAGTCTGCTTTCATCGGGGACTCCCTTACCATAAGACGGAAGATTGGCGAAGCAGTCTACCGGGTTCCTATCATTGTATTCAAATTCCGGTTCTCCGGTTTCTTTATCTTCTACGATGACTGATCCTTTATATTCTCCAATAAAGGCATCTTTGATCGCAAATACTTCGTCAGAATAGCTCTTTGATTCGAGGAGACTTTCTCCGTGATACACCTTTCGGTTATAGGAAACATAGACATTTGATATGCAGGCCGGTCTTGATATACGGCCTGATGACAGATCGGATATCAGATCAACAGCGCTGATGAAGTTGGTGTATCCGTTTGAACGACTGTCATCCAATGGGTAATTGGCTGAAACAAAGACGATCGGAACAGGAGAGTCGCCAAAGAGGAGACTGATAAATGCAGCACTGTACTGAAGAGTATCGGTTCCGTGGGTAATTATTATTCCTGTAAGATCATCGCCTTCGGAAGAATATCTGCCTTCCTTGTATGCGGACAGGATTTCTGATACAGTTTCAGATAAAAGAGTAAGAGAGTGCGCATCTGCATTTTCACTTAAGATCGTATAGGGCTGGTAAGCTTCGTATGAAGAGGTGTGATATGGCTTCGCACCCAGAAGTTTATACTTATGAGTGTCAGCGTCCGGACTGGCTATACTGTTTTGAACCGTGCAGGAGATGGTTCCTCCGGTAAAGATCACAGATATCATTTGTATCCTCCGATTCGGATATATTTCTTACAAACCTGATTTACATTATCGTGAGAAATAAAAAAATACGCAAGAACTTCCTGCGTATCTTTCATCCCGGTGCAGCCAGTAGGGGAATCGAACCCCTGTTTCCGCCGTGAGAGGGCGGCGTCTTAACCGCTTGACCAACTGGCCATGTCGTAAGCGACTTGTAAATATTACAACATAATCTTTAATAATGCAAGCATTTTTTTACAGAAAATAATATGAGTATATTTGCTGGATTTTGCGGTGTTTTCTGACATTGACGCGAAGCATTGATTGGTTGTATATTATAGTAGTTCCCAAAAGGAATAATCAGACCAGAGAGGATAAAACTATGAAGAAAGCATTTAAAGCACTTGCAGGTATTGCCATGGCGGTTGCTGTCTTTGCATCTGCCGTATCTGCCCCCTCACTTTCTGCCAAAGCAGGAAGCGAGGAAATATTTAAGACTATGGAATATATCGCCAATCAGATCGTATATACTTCGATCGGAGACGGTGATGATGTAACTGCAAATATTACCAAAGTTCTTAAGTTCGAAGGAACTGCTGCACTTACAGGTCCTGTTATCGACAACCTGTCATCAGTGGACAATATGA
>DFKT01000096.1 GCA_002373595.1 Lachnospiraceae bacterium UBA3638
CCGCTTAAAGCACCCGTTATACTTCGAGCTTATCCGCACACTCGGCGATCAGGCCGATTATCCCTATCTGCTGGGGGCATGCCGCCTCACACTGGCCGCAACTGATGCAGGCAGATGCCACGCCCGTACCGGTCGTTACCAGGCTGTATTCGGTCCTGACCTCGTCAATGGGCCTGCCGTCCCTGAGATACAGGTTATAAGCGCTGAAGATCTCGGGGATCGGGATCTGCATCGGGCAGCCTTCCTCGCAGTATCTGCAAGCAGTACAAGGTATCGCCTTGGATGCGCCGATTATCGTCCTGACGCGCTCTACCGCATACATCTCAGCGGGCGAGAGCGGCTCGAAATCCTTCATGTACGACAGGTTGTCTTCCATCTGCTCAATATTGCTCATGCCGCTTAGGACGGTAAGCACGCCCTCCTGCGATGCCGCGAACCTGATCGCCCAGGATGCGGCTGATGCATCTGGAGCAAAATCGCGGAAGACCTCCATTGCCTCAGGCACGGGATTTGCAAGACTGCCTCCCTTGACGGGCTCCATGACAACGAAAGGCTTGTTGTGCTTCCTTGCCACTTCCATGTTGGCACGGCTCTGAACGTCCGGGTTATCCATATCTGCATAATTGACCTGGAGCTGGATGAAATCAACATCCGGGTGCTCCGTCAGGAGCTTGTCGAGAAGATCGGGACCCGCATGGAACGAGAAGCCGTAATGTTTGACGAGGCCCTGTTCCTTGAGCTCTTTTACGAACTCCCAGATGTGGTATTCGTCGTATTTGGTGAAGTTCTCACCCTGCAGGGCATGCAGGAGATAGAAATCAAAATATCCGGCGCCGGTCCTCTCGAGGCTCGTATAGAACTGCTTCTTGGCCGACTCCTCGTCAGTGCACTGCATCCAGGCATTGAGTTTGGTCGCAAGGAAGTAATCCTGTCTGGGGTATCTGTCCACTAGCGCCTTCTTGATGGCCTTCTCGGACTCGCCCATATCGTACACATATGCGGTATCGAAATACCTGCACCCTGCTTCCAGGAACATATCCACCATCTTTGACGTCTGCTCCACGTCGATGGAACCGTCCGCGTTCTTCGGAAGTCTCATGAGTCCGAAGCCGAGCTTCTTGATCTGTGACAGTACTTTCTCTTCCATGGTGATACCTCCCGGGGTGCGTATAACCCGATAGTAACACGATTTCGGCGCGAACAAATAAGCGGGGGCGCATTTTCCCCCGCATATAACAAAATTGCTATGAATGTTATATCCGCATCACGGATGCCAGAAGATCCAGACGAACAGGTAGCCTCCAAGGACCGCCGCCAGCGTGAAGGGTATTCCTATCTTAAAGAAGTCCCTGAACCTGACCTCGTAGCCTGCCTTACGGAGCATGCCGACGCCTGCGATGTTGGCAGAAGCTCCGATCGGGGTGATGTTGCCTCCGAGCGTCGCACCTACCAGAAGTCCGAAAAACAGGAAGTACGGCTCGACGTTCATGTTGGCAGCGACAGTTCCGAGGATCGGAAGCATCGTCGCGACATAAGGGATGTTGTCTATGAAGGCGGATATGATGACCGAACCCCATACGACGATCGTGAACAGCAGGAACATGTTGCTGCCGCCCGCATTGGCGATGAAGTCCGCGAGGTCCTGCACAAGTCCGATCTCGGTTATCGCAGCGATGACTATGAACAGTCCCGTCAGGAGTGCGCATGTCGCATAGTCCATGGCCTTGAGCGCGTGGATCATGCTCTCCTTGGACTTGCTGAGGAACAGCTCGATGATGACCGTGAGTATGCCGCATACCATGCAGATAACGCCGTTCGTGATGGAAGGCGTATCAGGTATGAAGGATGCGATGATGAGGAGCACTACGTGTCCGAGCATCGTGATGGTCGGAATATAATCCGTGACCTTGGTGTGCTCATCGGATGTGACGGGGTCCTTGTCCTTGCGGAACAGGAACAGGATTATCGGGATCGTGAGAAGGGCGCCGAGCTCTGTCGCGAAGAACATGCCGGGCCTGCCATGCATCCAAAAGAAGTCGTTGAAGTTCATGTTGGCAGCGCCGCCGAGCATGATGGAAGTCGTATCGCCTACGAGAGTGGCTGCGCCCTGAAGGTTCGATGACACTGCGATCGACAATATCATCATGACCGGAGATATCTTGAGCTTCTTGCAGATGGCAAGGCCTACCGGGGCGACCATAAGGACAGTCGCGACGTTATCGATGAATGCTGAGATGATACCGGAGAACAGTGACATAAGGACCGTAACCCACAGAACGTTCGGTGCGAGCCTTAAGAGGCACTCCGCTATGAGGTTCGGCATCTTGGATTCGATGAAATAATCGACTATGACCATCGTACCGAACAGCATCATCAGCACGTTCCAGTCGATCGAGGTAAGCACCTTGTCAACCGGGAGCACGCCTGACACCACATAGATTGCTGCGGCGGCCAACGCCACAACGGGTCTGAACTTGGGCAGTGCGACCAGAAGGACATACATTGCCACAAACAGGATTATCGCGAATAACTTAAGATCAGGCATCAGATTCTCCTTCTATCACCTTAAACGAGTGAAATCTTAATTGACAACCGGTCAGCCGTCAAGTGCCTGGCGCTCTTGTTCGTGTAACTGTTAGACTTTTGCGCCGTACACTAACCAAAACTTGGAGAACTACCTGTTTTCCATAATTTTGTTAGAGTTTTAGTCAAAACACTAACACTTACTCTAACACCAAAGCTTCCAAGGCAAGCTGATTGATCACTGTCACTACACTATTGTAAATAAACGTATTGCTGACCATAGTTTCTTTCGTTCCGTACAGACCGAGCACATCGCGATACATGATAAGACCGCAGTTTGCATACACAGACATCTTGTGCACATTCTTGTAAAGATAACCCTCATCGTCGCTCTTGCCATAGAACTCGATGATAAGGCACCGCTTCAATCCCTCGATATACACCAGGAAATCAGGATAGAACACTTCTGAATCGAATTTAATTGCGGGCTCGTATTTGTACGGCAAGCCAAGCTCATCAACTATCTCTGCTACGAGAACTTCTGTTCTTGAACGCATCTGAATTCCGTTATGATAATACGAACCCCGCTTCTCGATTGGATTCTCGTCATTCCCGGCTGTGTTCCAGAGTTTCTCATTCAGAATGCTCCCTCCGGTTTTTACACTGAAACGCGAGAGCTTTCCGAACAGACTCTTGCCCAAAGCTGATTCGATACTCGCTATCTCATCCTTGATCTCAGCCCGTCGTGCAGCGATACGGAAGTATCTCTTTCCCTCATCGTTTTCTTCGGAATAAGTCTTATAGGTTAATCTGCCACGGTTGTTTTTGTAGTAACACCGCACAATGGGTCTGCCTCGCAGAATGCCCGGCTTCACATTAGGCAGAACGGATAGTTCCTCCTTCAGAGACAAAAGCCGGAGAAAGCTGTACTGTTCACATAGCTTTATCTTCATGACGACCTCCCGAAATGCTTTTACCGAGATGATAGCATCAGAAGGTACCGCAAAAACCCGACAAAAACCGACAAAAACCGACAAAAAAGCTCCTGAGCGATATCTCTCGGGAGCTCATCGAAACAATAACTGCCGAAGCCTTATTCTCCGCAAAAGGCAGCGATCTCGGTCTCGAGAAGCCTGAAGACATTAGCCACGAGGTATCCGTCGGCGACGGCATGGTTCAGGCGAACGGTAACGGGCATCATGAGCCTGCCGCCCTCTTCCCTGTACCTGCCCCAG
>DFKT01000035.1:0-8225 GCA_002373595.1 Lachnospiraceae bacterium UBA3638
TACGTAGTAGTCAAAGGTCTGAATGACCATCTCGCATAGTCTCTTGCTCGCTCCCATGATATTGGTGGGATTGACTGCCTTGTCCGTACTGATGAGTACGAATCTCTCACAGCCGGATTTCATAGCGGCATAAGCGGTCTTGTATGTACCGAGGACATTATTCTTGATAGTCTCGCAGGGGCTGTCCTCCATAAGAGGTACATGCTTATGTGCCGCTGCATGATATACGACATCGGGCTTATATTTCTCAAATACATCCCTTAATCTCTCACTGTCACGCACGGATCCAATGAGTACGACAAGGTCGAGCTCGGGATACTTTTTCTTTAATTCATTCTGGATATCGTAAGCATTATTCTCATAGATATCGAAGATGATGAGCCTGCCCACTCCGTACCCGGCTATCTGTCTGCAAAGCTCACTTCCGATGGAGCCGCCTCCGCCGGTCACGATGACGGTCTTGCCCTTTACGAAATCACGAACGACCTCCAGGTCAAGCTTAACAGGTGCCCTGCCGAGGAGATCCTCTATGGCGACATCCCTCATCTCCTTGAGGCTCGCCTCTCCGTTAGCCAGCTGATAAATACCGGGAAGAGTCTTGATCTCACAATCGGATTCCTTGCAGATATTGAGGATATCTCTCCTGTCCTCTGCGGAAGCGGTGGGAAGTGCTACATATATCTTCTGTATACTGTATTTCTCGATGCTCTCGAGTATACTCTCCCTGCCGCCCACAACACGGGCGCTGCCGATATATCTGTTCCATTTATTGGGATTGTCATCTATGATGCATGCAATTTTCTCATCAAGTTCACCCGATGAAGAGACTTCTCGGATGATCATCTGTCCTGCTTCTCCCGCACCTATGAGCATGCAGGGGATCGCATTGCCTGTACGTCTGGCGAGCCTGTTCCTGAAGAAGAGCAGAAATCTGAACCCGAATCTCGATGCGAGAAGGAATCCTCCCTGGAGCACAGCTCCGAAGAGGTAATACGATATAGGCATCCTCTGAAACATCAAGGTGATACCTATTATCTGAAATGCGGTCGTGATGATGCTTGCTATGACGACCTTCATCAACTCGTTGTAACTCGCAAATCTCCAAATGAATCTGTAGAGTCCGAGTATAAAGAATACTATCAGGCAAAAGATTGTGTAATACGGAGCAAATCTCTTAAAACCAAGCATGTAAATCTGCTCGATCTTAGCAAAGCTGAGATCGAACCTGAGCCATAATGCTCCGAAATAAGATAGATTAACAATAAAAATATCATATACGAACAGGCAGACTGCTATTATCTGCCAGTGCTCTACCTTAAATCTTTTACGTGTTTTCGTGCCTTTTTTCATAGCTGTGTAATGTTATAAATTTATTCTTGACATTAATGAATCAATTTGTTAATATCTCATAGTGCGTTTGCTGATGTGGCTCAGGGGTAGAGCGTTTCCTTGGTAAGGAAGAGGTCGCGGGTTCAATTCCCGCCATCAGCTAACCTGAACGGCAGATTCCGAAATAACGGAATCTGCTTTTTTATTTCTCAGGATCTTCCTGAGTTTCCCCTTGGCACGCTGTACAGCATTGTCGGTCTCCTTGGGCTTCTTAGCGAGAAGCTCTGCTATCTCGGTATTGGTAAATCCCGCTATCGAAAGCTTCACTGCTTCCCTCTCGAAATCGCTGAGAGACTCATCTATCGCTATATTGATCTCTCGCACTCCCTCATCGCTGAGGACGCTCTCCTCAGGCGAAACAAGTCCGAAAGAAGCCGTCACGATCCTGTCCGAAAAACTGCCGGACGCATTTTTGCCGTCCGCATCCGTATTTGTCACGCCCTCGATGCTCTCATAGAGCGATATGTATCCGTTGAGAGGGCTGTGCTTCTTATCCTGAGACGCATCGATAGCCTTGTACATACGCCTCGAAGCGCAGAGCTTTGCAAATGAAGCAAAGGATGCTCCCGCATTCTCGTCATAGTCGCTCATAGCACCGTATACGCCGATCATGCCCTCCTGTATGAGGTCCTCGGTCTCCCCTCCTATGAGAAAGAGTTTCGATGCCTGAAGGCGCACGGTAGCCTTATATCTCGCCAGGAGATACTCCGCAGCTATCCTGTCTCCCTCACGGTACAGAGCGACAAGTTCCTCATCGGGCAGTAGATTGTAAGCGGTATGAACGCTCATCTTCTGGCCCTCACCACTTCGTATGCTATAATGCCTGCTGCCACAGACGCATTGAGTGACTCTATCTCGCCCTTAACGGGAAGTGAGATCACATGGTCGCATTTCTCTCTGACGAGTCTGCTGACACCGCTTCCTTCGTTTCCGATAACGATGCCGACAGCGCCTGTCATATCGGTATCATATATGCTTACGCCGTCCATATCGGCACAGTAGAACCATATTCCCTTATTCTTAAGGTCCTCTATCGTCCTGGAGATATTGGACACCTTGGCTACCGGTGTGTAATTGATCGCACCGGCGCTGGCTCTGGCCACACCTGCTGAGAGATGAGCCGCTCTGTCCTCGCGAATGATGACTCCGTGTGCTCCGGCAAGGTTGGCTGTCCTTATGATAGCTCCGAGATTGTAAGGATCCTCTATACCGTCAAGCACGATGATGAAGGGCTTCTCACCCTTCTCCTCCGCACGCTTAAGGATATCGTCAACGCTCGCATATTCATATGCTGCGGTGACTGCTATAACACCCTGGTGATGCCCTGTCTCTGACATATTATCAAGGCGGGACTTCTCGACATACTTGATCTCGATGTCCTTCTTCCTCGCATCTCTCTTGATGGACTGCACGGGGCCGTCCTGACATCCGTCCAGTATATATATGCGGTCGATGGGCTTGCCGGAGCGGAGACTCTCCGTTACGGCATTGCGGCCCTCTATGTAGTTTTCGAATTTATTCTCTTTATTCTTCATTGCTGTTTCAAAATCTTCCTGCGATCATTGATCAAACAGTATCGAACTCTTTATATCTCACACGATATTCAGGAATGTTATGATCTCATCGCATCTCTCATCATCGCCCGACAGCGATAAATATCCCATCAGCGCTTCGAAGCCTGTCGCCTTCCTGTACGCACCCACGGACGATCCTCTCGTACTCTTGGAGAAAGCATTCCTTCCGCGCTTCATGATATCGAGTTCTTCCGCGCTCAGTATCCCGTCTTCCGCGCTCAGCTTGTCGTAATACACCGCCTGTGCATCCGCACTCACAAGCTTAACTTTCAGCTTGTTGAGTTCCTTTACGGGGCGCTGAGCCTGCTTTAGGATCGCTGTACGGACTTTGAGTTCAAAGTAAGCATCACCGATAAAAGCAAGCGACGAGGGTGAGTATTCCGAAGGATTCATCTCTGTTCCGTTCATTCCGGCGCCCGCTCTACGCTCTCTTCCACCTTACGCCCTCACGGGTATCCTCGAGCACGATTCCCTTGGAGAGGAGTTCGTCCCTTATCTCATCGGCGCGTGCGAAATTCTTTTCCTTTCTCGCCGCGTTTCTCTGAGCAATGAGATCCTCTATCTCAGAGTCGAGCATCTCCTTCTCACCGCCGCCAAGTTTAATGCCGAGTATATCGGTAAGGGTCGTGAGCTTCTCAGAGAGCTTATTCAGATACTCTGCGGAGTTTGCTCCGGATGTATTGGTATTGATGAATTTAACGAGTTCAAATACAGCCGAGATAGCATCCGCGGTATTAAAGTCATCCTCCATAGCAGTCTCAAACTGCGTTACGAAAGCAGCACTGTCTGCAAGGAGAGTCTGCTCAGCATCGGAGAGACCCGCGCCCGATTTATCACCTGCCTTGGCATTCTCTATCAGGAATGCAAGATTCTCAGCGCACTTCCTGATCCTGTCCAGTCCGTTGGATGCGCTCTCCATCAGCTCATCGCTGAAGTTAAGAGGGCTCCTGTAATGAGCGGAAAGCATAAAGAATCTGAGCACCTGCAGGTCGTATCTCTCGCTGATATCACGCACGGTGAAGAAGTTTCCGAGAGACTTACTCATCTTCCTGTTGTCGATATTTAAGAACGCATTATGCATCCAGTAGTTGGAGAATGTCACTCCGCTCGCGCCCTCGGACTGAGCTATCTCATTCTCGTGATGAGGGAATATGAGATCCTCTCCTCCGGCGTGGATGTCTATCTGATCTCCGAGATATTTCTTACTCATGACGGAGCACTCTATATGCCATCCGGGTCTGCCTTCGCACCAGGGTGACTCCCAGTAAGGCTCTCCCTCTTTCTTTGGCTTCCAGAGGACGAAATCAAGGGGATCCTCTTTCTGATCCTCTCCCGTAACTTTAAGCTCTCTCTCTCCGCTCCTTAAGTCATCGAGATTCTTGTGTGAGAGCTTACCGTAATCCTTAAAAGATCTCGTGCGGTAATAGACCGTTCCGTCAGCCGCTCTGTACGCAAGTCCCTTGTCTATGAGGGTCGAGATCATTTCTATCATCCCGTCTATCTCTTCGGTAGCCTTGGGATGAACGGTAGCGGGGCGTACGTTCATACCCTCCATATCCTTCTTGCACTCTTCGATGAATCTCTCTGATACGGTCTTGCTGTCGGTTCCGTCTTCTATCGCTTTCTTGATGATCTTGTCATCGACATCGGTGAAATTGGAAACATACTTAACTTCGTATCCCTTGTACTCGAAGTATCTCCTCACCGTATCGAAGATGATCATAGGTCTCGCATTTCCGATGTGGATATAATTGTAAACGGTCGGTCCGCATACATACATGCGCACCTTGCCTTCTTCTATCGGTTTAAATTCTTCCTTGCTCCTTGAAAGCGTATTGAAGATCTTCATGTCTGCAAATCCTTTCTGTGTCCCTATTATCGATCGTAAGCGTCAGTCTTTCTCATTAAGACAACATATCGCCTGCGCGGATAGTCCTTCCTTGCTGCCCGTAAATCCGAGGCCTTCCTCGGTGGTCGCCTTGACATTTACGGCGTCTATATCAAGTCCGAGTGCAGAGCTTATCCTCTCTCTCATCGCATCGATATAAGGTCTCATCTTAGGCGCCTGCGCTATGATTGTCGCATCGATATTTCCTATCGTGTATCCCTTCTCGTCCAGCCTGCTGCCGACAACCTTTAATAGCTCTATCGAGTCCGCTCCTTCATATGCGGGATCGTTATCCGGGAAAAGAAGTCCTATATCGCCGAGAGCCGCCGCTCCGAGCAGAGCGTCCATTATCGCGTGTGTGAGCACGTCCGCATCGGAGTGTCCTATCAGTCCCGTTTCATGGGGGATCTCGACGCCGCCTATTATGAGCTTTCTGTCGGGGCCAAGCTTATGAACATCGTATCCTGTTCCTACTCGCATCTTCCTTCTCCGTAAACCTCAAATCTCACTCATCCCAATAAGGATTGCGATCTGCCGGCGCGTCAAAACAGCTGATCGCACAGATACTGATACACGTCCTTACTCTTCTCCTGCCACACATCGCATATATGCTCCGCTATGCCTTCCGTCGGCACGGAGAGCGTGAGGTCCATGAGTTTGGTATCCCTGTCCTTTACGGTCATATGAGCTTCATACTCGCCGCCTGCGACCTTGTAGTAATCGGCATATACAGCGACTTCATTTCTGAGCTCATATGCCTTCTCGCGGAAGTAATCCTCTATCGCATCTATATCCCTGTCGGGGATCCTGTCTCTGAAGAACCCCAGAGTCTCCCTTCCTTCGGCAGTGATGCACAGGTGCGTGCGGTTGTGCGAACTCTGCGCTTCACTCACACTGACGAGACCATTGTCTATGAGTTCTGCCTGTGCCATCGTAAGCGTCATATAGTCCGCGTACTCTCCGCCCAGGATGAAATCACTGATCTGTGCGGTCGTCATCAGGAAGTCGACTCTCCCGAGCATATAGAGTATTAGGAGCTTCGTAAGTGTTAAATTATCACCTGCTGAAAGGGGCATTTACCTGATG
Source organism: Lachnospiraceae bacterium UBA3638 (assembly GCA_002373595.1). Taxonomy (GTDB): domain Bacteria; phylum Bacillota; class Clostridia; order Lachnospirales; family Lachnospiraceae; genus AC2028. Next base: position 5,938 of record DFKT01000035.1, read on the forward strand.
CACTCCTTAACAGCCTTTGCCACGCCATCGGCTACCTGGGGATCGAAAGCTTCGGGAAGGATGAACTTCTCATTAAGCTTATCTGCAGGTACCATATCCGCGAGTGCCTTGGCAGCAGCATATTTCATCTCCTCGGTGATCTGGGAAGCTCTGCCTTCGAGTGCTCCGCGGAAGATCCCGGGGAATGCAACGACATTGTTTATCTGATTGGGGAAGTCACTTCTTCCGGTTCCTACTACGCGAGCGCCTGCTGCGAGAGCTTCGTCCGGCATGATCTCGGGTACGGGATTTGCCATAGCGAAAACTATCGCATCCTTGTTCATCGTAGATACCATCTCCTTGGTGAGTACTCCCGGTGCGGATACTCCGATGAAGATGTCAGCTTCCTTAACCGCATCTGCGAGGGTTCCGGATACATTATCGGGATTGGTGACATCGAGCATTGCTTTCTTTACTGCATTGAGGTCGGATCTGTCCTTGGATACGACACCCTTACTGTCGCAGAGGATAGCCTTTCCGAATCCGTATCCGAGCATGAGCTTGGTGATGGCGATTCCCGCTGCGCCTGCTCCGTTTACAACAAAGGTGCAGTCCTCTTTCTTCTTGCCCGTGATCTTGAGTGCGTTGATGGATGCAGCAAGTACGACTATCGCGGTTCCGTGCTGATCGTCATGGAATACGGGGATGTTGAGTTCCTTCTTAAGTCTCTCCTCTATCTCGAAACATCTCGGTGCGGAGATATCCTCGAGATTGATACCGCCGAATCCGGGAGCGATATACTTAACGGCTTTGATGATCTCCTCGGTGTCCTGGGTGTCGAGGCAGATGGGAACAGCGTTTACTCCGCCGAACTCCTTGAAGAGTACTGCCTTTCCTTCCATGACGGGCATAGCTGCCTCGGGACCGATATTTCCGAGTCCGAGTACTGCGCTTCCGTCGGATACTACAGCGATCGTATTTGCTTTCCAGGTGTATTTATATACATCTTCCACATTGTCATGAATGCGTCTGCAGGGCTCAGCTACTCCGGGAGTGTAAGCGATAGAGAGCGCTTCTCTTGAGCCAACCTTTGCTTTCGCAGTGGTGTCGAGTTTTCCGTTCCATTCTTCGTGTGCTTTTAAAGCCTGTTCGTAAACGTCCATCTTGATATCCTTTCTTATCCGTGATCCGCTTAATGCAGATTATTTCTTTTTGGTCGATCTATTCTCAGAGCCTTTGATCTGTTTAAAGTGCTCCTTGATCTTAACTTCGTATCCCAGGTCTCCCGGCCTGTAGAACTCTCTGCCACTCAGTTCGTAGGGGAGATACTGCTGCTCCACATAATGATTCGGGAAGTCATGCGAATACTTATATCCTATCCCGCGTCCGAGCTTCGATGAGGACTTGTAATGCGCATCCTGCAGGTGCGGCGGTATGGGCAGGTTCCCGCTGGTCCGCACCTCTCCAAGTGCATCGTCTATCGCGATTATCGCCGCGTTGGACTTAGGTGCACATGCAACATAGGAGGCCGCCTGGCTTAAGACTATCCTCGCTTCGGGCATTCCGAGTCTCTCTATCGCAAGGCTCGCGGCAACCGCTATCTGAAGCGCCTGCGGATCAGCATTTCCGACATCCTCCGATGCGCAGACCATTATGCGTCTCGCGATGAACTTAATGTCCTCGCCTGCTTCGAGCATCCTCGCGAGATAGTAAACCGCTGCATCGGGGTCCGAACCTCTCATGCTCTTTATGAATGCGGAGATCGTATCGTAGTGATTGTCCCCGTCCTTATCGTATCTTATCGCTTTCCTCTGGATACATTCCTGTGCGACTTCCAGAGTTATATGTATGAGACCGTCCTCCGATCTGTCGGTAGTCATCACGCCGAGCTCTACGGCATTAAGAGCAAGTCTCGCATCTCCTCCCGCAACATCCGCTAGAAACTCTGCGGCAGTTTCATCCATGACTGCTTTAAAGGAACCCATTCCCCTCTCGGTATCACTGACCGCGCGGAGGATGAGCTCTTTGACCGCATCTTTTGCAAGAGGCTTTAATTCGAATATCTGGGATCTCGAGATGAGAGCTCCGTTTACTTCGAAATACGGATTTTCGGTCGTGGCTCCAATGAGTATGACCGTTCCGTCCTCAACAAACGGAAGGAGAAAATCCTGCTGCCCTTTATTGAATCTGTGTATCTCGTCGATGAAGAGTATCGTTCTCTTGTCATACATCTTAAGATTCTCGGAAGCGGCTTTTGTCACTTCCTCGAGATCTTTCTTGCCGGCGATCGTTGCGTTGACGCTCTTAAA
>DFKT01000035.1:8305-8429 GCA_002373595.1 Lachnospiraceae bacterium UBA3638
TCCGCGCTCGTGGTATTTGCTATAACCTTGGCGATCGTAGTCTTGCCTGTGCCGGGCGGGCCGTAGAGTATGATCGAGCTGATCTTGTCCGCTTTGATTGCACGATAAAGGAGCTTATCCTTTC
>DFKT01000044.1 GCA_002373595.1 Lachnospiraceae bacterium UBA3638
TCAGAACCATTACGACTGGATCCTCAAAAATGGGACCAGCAAAGTCATCCACTACAACGGATGGTCCGCGGAAACGATATGTAACGAGACGGAATTTACTATGCCAGATGGGATCAGGCATGTCGAGATGACTGCGTCAGAAGACAGCTTCAGAATAACGCTAAACGGTATCACTGTATATGAGCATACTCTTGCCCCCATACCGCATCTAACGGCAGTCACCACATTCGACGAAAACAGCAATACGGTGATCACAAAGCTCGTCAACTTTTCCGAGAACGAGATAGAGCTCACGCTTTCATACAGCACAGATATGGCTCAAACAGCCGAAATGACAGTGCTGACGGCAGAGAGCCGTTTTGCCCATAACAGCTTTGACACCCCCGGTGCAGTTGCTCCGTATACCGTGACGATACCCTCTTCAAGGAATCAGGTATTGCCTATCAAGGCACATTCTGTAAATGTCATAATGCAAAAGCTCTTTGGATATTGCTCTGAAGAATATTAATGAAGAGTTGCTAATTGTAAAAAAGGGTTCAGCGTATAAATCAATGGATGAAAAAAATGGATACATTGTTAAACCCATACCGTTCACTGTCTGGATCGATCCGGATGCACTTTGTGCAAAGGAGGATTATCAGCGTATGAAACAGTCACAGGAGGATGCGCTGCAGAATGCCCTTACCGGCCTTCGTCTAACTGATATGGTAGGAGAGATCTGATCTCAGACTCTTGTATTTCGATTTAAAACGTGGTAATATACTAAAGCGAAACAAAGACGTTTCATGTACAGCATGGAGCGTCTTTTTTTGTAAAAGTGAGAACCATCAAATGAAACATGTTTAATGGGAGGAAGTATGGAAGGTTTTTTGTCTGCTGTTGAAAAAGGAAACAATGCGGTAAACGGATTCGTCTGGGGACTGCCGATGCTGATCCTTCTCGTAGGTACAGGTATACTCATGACCTGCATCACCAAGTTTTTCCAGATCAGCCATTTCGGACACTGGGTCAAGAATACCATCGGTAATATCTTCAGTGATGAAAAGGTTACCGCGCATACCGACAAGGAGGATACTCAGATATCTCAGTTCCAGAGTCTGTGTACCGCGCTTGCTGCAACCATCGGAACCGGTAATATCGCCGGTGTCGCTGCGGCCATTGCATCCGGTGGCCCCGGAGCTATCTTCTGGATGTGGATCGTAGCATTCTTCGGAATGATGACGAACTTCTCTGAAAACGTGCTCGGAATCTACTACAGACGCAGAAATGAGAGAGATGAGTGGAGCGGCGGCGCGATGTATTATCTCCGTGACGGTCTCGGATCCAAGAAGGGATGCAAGCAGATCGGTGCGATCCTCGCGGTACTTTTCAGTATATTCTGTGTACTTGCTTCTTTCGGAATAGGAAATATGGGACAGATCAACTCGATCGCGGTTAACATGAAGTCCGCTTTCGGAATCCCTGCGGTTGCGACCGGTATCGTACTCATGATCCTTGCCGGACTCGTTGTTGTAGGAGGACTTAAGAGGATCGCGTCGGTTACCGAGAAACTCGTTCCTTTCATGGCGGTCGTATATATCATCTGTGCACTTATCATCTGCATCATCAACTTCCGAATGATCGGACCTGTATTCAAGTCCATCATCAAGGGCGCGTTCGGTCTCAAGGCAGTAGGCGGCGGTATCGTAGGAAGCGGAGTTGCAATGGCAGTACAGTGGGGTATGAAGAGAGGAGTCTTCTCCAACGAGGCAGGACTCGGATCCTCCGTTATGGTACACTCGAGCTCGAATGTTCGTGAGCCCGTCGTACAGGGAATGTGGGGAATTTTTGAGGTCTTTGCGGATACCATCATCGTTTGTACTCTTACCGCACTTGCTCTTCTTTCCAGCGGACTTGTAGATCTTAATACCGGAGAGATCCTCTCCGATCAGTCATCCACCGCACTTGTTGCGGAGGCATTTTCGACAGTATTTGGAAAGTTCGGATCAGGATTCATTGCACTTGCTATCCTGCTCTTTGCTTTCTCGACCGTCCTTGGATGGAGCCAGTACGGAAGTAAGGGATTTGAGTATCTGTTTGGCAGAAAGACCGTTAAGTTCTACAAGATCGTATTTGTAGCATTCGTTGTTGTAGGAGCTACCATGGACCTGTCGCTTGCATGGGATCTGTCCGATACCTTTAACGGACTTATGGCTATCCCCAACCTGATAGGTGTAATAGCACTCAGCGGCACGGTATTTAAGATCACCGGGAACTATGTGGACAGAAAGCTTCGCAAGCAGGATGTTAAGCCCATGCTCTCCGCTATAGAGGAGCTCCAGAAGCTGCATGAGTCCGAGATCGCCGAGAACTGATCTGATTTAATGACAGGGAAATAAAGCAAATATACAGCAGATTAGCCGCGCCGGGACGAAACATGCCCCGGCGCGTTTTCTTGCGTTAAACAGACTAAAATAGTATAATCATTCAGTATGTTGCCCGTTTGGCACGGAGGGAATATGACCGAATATGTTATTGACCTTAAAACCGTTTTCGGGGTGGATGACCTTCATGAGATATTGGAGGATACTCTTGATTTTCCTGAATATTATGAGAGAAGTCTCGACGCGCTGAAAGAGGTATTCGAGGAGCAGACCTACGGCTGGCATCTTAAGTTTACCGGCTGCAGCGATGCGGAGGCGATACTTGGGCGCTTTATGGGCAAATTCCGCAGAGCATGTGAAGAAGCGGAAAAAGCAAACGAATTCTTTAAAGCGGAATTCGAGGATTGATCTCTTTAAGGAGGGGATAGAAAATGAATTACAGTTCCGATTATGCAATGCAGCAGATGATGAACAATATGCATGGCAGCGTCACTTCAAACCTTGTCAGTATCGTGTCGTTCGTACTTACTTGCATAGCCACATGGATCCTTTTCACCAAGGCAGGACAGGAAGGCTGGTACGCGCTTATTCCTTTCTTCAGAAAGTATAAGCTCTGCGATCTTTCAGGCAAGAAGAACATGTTCTGGGCATGGCTTGTAGTAACCATTGTTGACTCTATCGCAATGATCGCATTCTTTGTACTTTTCATTCCCTTTTTCGTTGCATTGGTCACCGGCTCAAGCTCGGCAGCGGCTGCATCTCTGGGCGGTATAGCAATCTGTGGAATAATCATATTAGCGGGCAGTATCGCAATGCTCGTTATCAATATCATCCTTGGCATAGCACTTGCTCATTCATATGGACAGTCGACAGGATTCGGAGTAGGTATTGCGCTTCTTAATGTCATCTTCATGTGCATCATGGCATTTAGCAGCAATATCACCTATGTAGGCCCCGACGGAGTACCTCAGAATAACGGCTACAATAATCCCGGTGCGGGATATGGCAATCAGCCCATGGGCGGAAATGACCAGACTCCGTTCAACCCTTATCAGTAATCTCAAGGAGGCCTGAGGGACCGAAATGAAAGTTGTTCTTGAACATCTGACGAAACGTTTTCCCAACAGAAACCGCAAGGGCGATGATGTCATTGCAGTTAATGATTTCAATTTTGAGATCCCCGACGGGAAACTGATCGGCCTTCTGGGCCCTTCCGGCTGTGGAAAGAGTACTGCTCTCAATCTTATCTGCGGCCTTGAAAAGCCGTCTGACGGCAGGATCTTTTTCGGAGACAAAGACGTGACCAACCTTCCCCCCGAGAGCAGGGGGGTGGGTATGGTCTTCCAGAATTACGCATTATACCCTCATCTTACTGTCAGACAGAATATTCTGTTCCCTCTCCAGAATCTCAAAGGAGAGGATAAACTATCCAAAGAAGAAATGGAAAAGAGAGCTCTTGAGGCTGCCGAACTGGTCATGCTCGGTGAGCTTATGGAGAGACGCCCCAGAGAACTTTCCGGAGGTCAGCAGCAGCGAGTTGCGATAGCCAGAGCTCTGGTAAAGACTCCCGGCATACTCCTTATGGACGAGCCTCTTTCCAATCTTGACGCGAGACTCAGACTTCAGACCCGTGAGGAGATCAGACGCATCCAGCTTCGCACCGGTATAACGACGATATTTGTCACACATGATCAGGAGGAGGCTATGAGCATCTCTGACGAGATCATAGTGATGAAGGACGGTGTGGTCCATCAGATCGGTGCGCCCCAGAGCGTATACGACGATCCCACTGACAGATTTGTTGCTGAATTCCTCGGCACTCCCGCCATCAATATCTTTGACGGTGAGATAAAGGGAGGAAATGTCCTCCTCGGAGGAGATGTGATCGGACATGCCGCAGGTGTTCCCGGCGGAGAGGCAGTGATCGGTATCAGACCTGAGGGCTTCAAGATAGCTGAGGACGGCCCCATGCATTGTGACCTCGGAAGAGTGGAAGTCATGGGCAGGGATACGAGCATTGTGTTTACACACACTTCGGCACAGGGTAAGCAGCTCCGTGCGATAGTTGATGCCACGACCGTACCTGCAACGCTCAGAGAGAGCGCCGGAGCGGGCAGCGAGGGAAAGGTAAGCTTTACCGTTAATCCTTTCAAGATGTACTTCTTTGACAAAACCACGGGAGAGAGGATACTTCCGAAAGGAGAGAACAGGTGAAAAAGGATCTGAAGGCCTGGCTTTTTCTCATACCTGCAATAGCATTCCTCGGCGTGTTCATGATCTACCCGCTGTTCGATGTACTCATCTATTCATTCGAGCAGGGTTTTAATTTTGTTTCGCAGTCTTTTGCGGGATATGGATTCTACAATTACAGATTTGTATTGTCCGATCCGTACTTTCTTCAGGCTCTGAAGAATACCTTTATACTGGTTATCATTACCGTGCCCGTCTCGACGGGCTTATCGCTTCTCATATCACTCGGACTAACTTCCATACCCAAATTGAAGGAGCTCTATCAGACCATATATTTCCTTCCCTATGTTACGAATACACTGGCAGTCGGACTCGTTTTCATGATCCTCTTTAAGAAGACGGCGTATTCCGACGGTCTTATCAATCTTATGATAAATGCTTTCGGCGGCAGCAGCGTTGACTTTATGGACGGACCTTACTGGGCCAAGATGATGGTCACCTGTATCTATACGATATGGATCGTCCTGCCCTTCAAGATCCTCATTCTCACCAGCGCATTGTCTTCGGTCAATCCTGACTATTACAAGGCGGCGAGAGTGGACGGAACTTCGCGTGCGAGGATCTTTTGGCGCATCACGGTTCCCATGATCTCACCCATGATCTTTTATCTGGTCATCACCGGGTTTATCGGAGCATTCAAGGCATACAGCGATGAAGTTGCGCTTTTCGGAGTGGACCTTAATACCGCAGGAATGAATACGATAGTCGGATATATATATGATATGCTCTACGGCAACAGCGGAGGATATCCTTCGTTTGCTTCCGCAGCGGCTCTTATACTTTTCGTGATAGTATTTGCGATAACCTGCATCAATCTGATCGTCAGGAAGAAGCTCGTATACGAAGGCTGATAAAAGGCACGCGTGTTTATGAGGACGGATCACAGGATCTGAAGATGGAAGAAAAAGAGATAGAGCTCATCGAAAAAAAGAATAAAAGGAAGACGACAGTCCGCAATACCCTGCTCTATATCCTGCTTACGGTATGGGCTCTTGTCGTGCTGTTCCCTTTTTACTGGATGGTCCTTACCTCGTTTAAGAGCTACAGTTCCTACAATAACGAATACATTCCGAAGTTCTATGCGACGGATCCTACATTTGCCAATTACGGCTCCGCATTCACCGCAGTCCCGCTTGCCAAATATTTTGCGAATACGCTTCTTTTTACTTTTGCGACGACCGCACTTATGCTCGTTGTCATCATTCTCGCCGCTTTTGCTTTTGCGAGACTTAAGTTCAAGGGAAAAGGAATTGCATTTACGATCCTGCTTTCCCTTATGATGATTCCCAATGAGCTCGTTATCATCACTAACTATGTGACAATCACATCGCTTGGTCTTCGCAATACTTTCACGGGACTCATCCTTCCTTCGGTCACATCGGTATTCTACATCTACCTCCTCAAGGAGAACTTCGAGATGATCCCGGACGAACTCTACAAGGCGGCCAAGGTGGACGGAACAAGCGACCTTAAATATCTGCTCAAAGTGATGGTCCCCATATCCAAACCGACCATCATCACCATTACCATACTCAAAGTCATCGAGTGCTGGAACTCGTATGTATGGCCGAGACTCATCACCGACAACAAGGCATATTTCCTCGTATCCAATGGCATACAGGAGATCAGGGAGAGCGGCTTCGGTCGTGAAAATATCCCCGCAATGATGGCAGCGGTTGTTGTCATCTCGTTGCCGCTTATCATCCTGTTCCTCGTCTTCAGGAAGAAGATAATGGAGGGAGTTTCCAGGGGAGGTACGAAGGGATGATACTCGGACGCCTCCGGAAAAACATTTCTAAAAATATACGCAAGAGGTCGGGCGACAGGCTCGTCATGGCGTGTCTGGCAGCAGTCTGCATGATGGCTGTGCTTACTTCATGTCATGGTAAGAAGGCACTTCCTGCTTTTGAGGTACCCGGATCTCTCGATGAGAGCGCTCAGATAGAGCTTACATTCTGGGCAAAGAATGATACGAACAAGACTCAGACTGCCGTATATAATAAAGCGATCTCCGAATTCCACGAGCTCTATCCCAATATCACAGTGACCATGCGTCTGTATAATGACTACGGACGTATCTATAATGATGTCATCACCAATATTTCGACTCAGACCACGCCGAATATCTGCATCACATATCCCGATCATATAGCAACATACCTCACCGGCCCCAACACGGTCGTGCCTCTTGATGAACTCATAGCCGATGAGAAATACGGACTCGGAGGCTCAGAGGTGAAGTTTGATGCTCCGACGAGGGATGAGATGGTCGACAAGTATATGGAGGAGTGCAAGATAGGTGGTGTCCAGTATGCACTTCCTTTCATGAGATCGACGGAATGCTGTTATATCAATAAAGATATGGTGGAGAGCCTGGGATATGAGCTTCCCGATGTTCTCACCTGGGATTTTGTCTGGGAAGTATCGGAAGCTGCAATGGCCAGGAATGCTGACGGTACCTATAAGGTCAACGGACAGAATGTCCTCATCCCTTTTATCTACAAATCGACCGACAATATGATGATCCAGTATCTTAAGCAGGCGGGAGGGGAGTACTCGACCGAAAGCGGTGAGATCAAGATATTTAACGATACAACGGACGGATTTCTTTTTGATATCGCAGAGCACGCAAAGACGGGCTGCTTTTCCACTTTCAAGATATCGAGCTATCCCGGCAACTTCTTAAATGCCGGACAGTGCATATTTGCGATCGATTCCACCGCAGGTGCGACCTGGATGGGTACGAAAGCGACTCATATGGATATAGCCCGTGATCAGGTCGTCGACTTTGACCTGCAGGTGCGCCCCATACCTCAGACAGATCCCGATAATCCTGTGATGATCAGCCAGGGCCCTTCGGTATGTATCTTTAACCGGAAGGATCCTCAGGAAGTGCTGGCATCATGGCTCTTTGTCCAGTATCTCATGACCAATGATATCCAGATGGGTTATGCAGAGACGGAAGGATATACACCCGTCACCGAGAAAGCACGAAACAGTGCGGAATACCTCGATTATCTGTCCAGATCGGGTGAGGACAATGACCTCTATTACCGTGTTAAGATAGAGGCTACGCAGCTTCTCATAGACAATACTGACAATACCTTCATTACGCCCGTATTTAACGGCTCGGCTTCGCTTCGCGATGCCGCCGGTCAGCTGATAGAGAATGTCGTCAAGTCCGTCAGAAGGAAAGAAACCATCGACGCGGACTATATGGATGACCTCCACAGGGATATCACTTCCCTGTATAGGCTGAATCAGATCCGCTACACGGGAAATACAAATTCTGCGGTATCCGTTTCGACTTCTGCATCCGAAGATGGTGCATCGAATATAGCAGCGGACCCTCAATAACGATTCTTTACGATTAACCCCTGATTTGATATAATTATCGTTGCTACTGTTTTGTTTCAGTATTGTTTTTGTTGGAGAAAACAGACTATGGAACAGTCATTCCGGGAAAAACTCGAAGAGTTTATCACAGGTAATTCAGACATCAGAGAACTGTCAATGCCGCAGATCCAGTCCATGCACAGCGCGGATGATTACAGGGGACTCCTTCAGGAGAACTTCCTTAAGATCGGCGAGATCGCGGCGAGAAACAGAGCCATGCTGGCAGAGACGCTCTATCCCATGCTCGATTCGGGTGAGAAACTCACGGACGACCAGATAGAGGCGCTCGAAGCCTTTACCGGGAGCATAACGGATCCCGGCAAATTCGAGAATATCGATCTTACCCTTCTCGATAAGGTCGCTGACAGGCTGCTTCAGGATGCGAGAGCCAAGGAGGACACGGATTATCTCGTCAACCAGCTCTTCCTCAAGATAGTCTCGTCGTATGCGCTTGTCGCGCAGGTAAACAGATTGTTTGTATCGGACGATCTCTCCAAGCCTCATCAGAAAGAGGGACTTGCGGCTGCCGAAGAGCTGCTCGCATTCCTTAATAAGGACACCTTTGCGGGATTGTCGGAGAATTCGAGAAATACGGTCCTTGAGGGATCGAGATATTATACCGCGCTGTATGAGACGACTTATGCGGACGAGGAGAGCAGTACCGCCAACCTCGAAGCGCTCAGGAAGTCCTATGATCTCTCGGAGGATCCTTTCTATCCTAATCTGACACCGGGATATGACTGGTATTATCATAAGATCCGCACTTTGAGCTCCATGGCGGACTGCCTTGAGTGCGGCAATATACACGGTTTTTCGGCTGAACAGTGCGAGAAGATCTACAGTGCGACTCAGAGACTGGAGAAACTCTGGAAGGAGAATGTTGCGCAGGGCGCAAGTCATATCTCCGAGTCCGAGTTAAAGCTCTACATAGCGCGCAGCAGCTATTACGCTGAGAAGATAAACCTTGCCGAATACAGAGAGAAGCTCCTGGAGATCTATGAGGCCAGAACGGTAGGCGCTTATGACGATGTTGCAGTAAGGATGAACCTCATGATCCCGCTCGAGTACCTGGTCACCTTCGGAGGCGATAAGCCGGGCGAGAGAGAGTATGACACACTCGAGTATCTCTACAGAGGCATAACGAGCTATGCACTGAACGCTCCCACCGGAGCCGATCATCCTCAGATACTCAACTGCTTCGCAAGGATCCTTGATTTCTTTATCGAGATTCCCGGAGGCATGACATTCGAGGAGCTCGGTCTCGACTGCATGGCAGCGCTTCATCAGCCCACATATGTACATTCGCTCCTGGTTGCCAAGCTTTCGAGATGTCTGTGCACATACATGATAGAGGAGCATCCCGAGTATTTCCTCGGCCTTGAGGATTGCGAGACGATCGGAGATGTCAGAGCGAAGAAGAACCTGATCATAAGTGATGCTTTCCATGCAGGACTCTGCTACGATTTCGGAAAGCTCATGATGATAGATACCATACACATCTACGGAAGAGGACTCTTTGATTCGGAGTTTGAACTTCTCAGGCTCCACCCCGTAATGGGAGCCGAGATGCTCTCCAGATATCCGTCCACTGACAAGTTTGCCAATGTTGCGTGGGGACATCACCGCTGGTATAATCACCAGGGAGGATACCCTGAAGAGTTTGATGCGGTAGGTCTTCCCGAGAGAGTGCTCATCGACATAGTTGCCGTTGCGGACTGTCTCGACGCGGCTACGGAGTCTGTCGGAAGAAGCTACAGCAAGAGCAAGAGCGCCGAGGATGTCATAGGCGAGCTCGCAGCCGGAAGCGGAACCAGATACGCGCCTTATATCGTCAATCTCTTCGTGAGAGAGGATGTCAGAAAGGATGTCATCTACCTTCTCCAGGAGGGAAGACGACAGAACTACAGAAACACATACGTCAGACTTAGAGACGTAAGAAAATAAAAGAAGAGGATAACAGAAAATGCCTTACAATCCGAATAATTCAACGATATCCCGGGAGGATTTCGAGTACAGCCAGCAGATGATAGGAAAGCTCGCGAACTATTTCGAGAGCGTGGTCGTAGGACAGAAGAGCCTTGAGGCTTCGCTCCTTACGGCGATAATTGCGGACGGACACATCCTTATCGAGTCCGTACCCGGACTTGCCAAGACCACTGCAGCTAAAGCTATATCAGAGGCAGCAGGCGGAAAGTTCTCCAGGATTCAGTGTACGCCGGACCTTCTGCCCAGTGACATCATAGGAACTCAGATCTACAACCGTCAGACGGCCAGCTTTGATACCGTATTCGGTCCCGTATTTGCCAACTTTGTCCTCCTTGACGAGGTAAACAGATCCTCAGCCAAGACGCAGAGCGCTATGCTCGAGGCCATGCAGGAGCATCAGGTTACGATAGGCGGAACCAGCTACAGCATGCCTGAGGACGTATTTATTGTAATAGCTACTCAGAACCCGATCGAGCAGGAGGGTACTTATCCCCTTTCTGAGGCTCAGACGGACAGATTCATGATAAAGGAAGTCATTACCTATCCTACCGCAGCTGATGAAGTAGAGGTCCTTAACAGGATAGAGGCAGATTCCTTCAAGAAAAAGCCTGCAGTAATGACGATCCAGGATGTCGACAAGATCCAGACTATCGCCGAGAAGGTATATGTCGACGACAGTATCAAGTGGTACATCTCTTCGATAGTTACCGGTACGCGTAATCCCGAGAGATGTCTCCCGCCCGAGATGGTAGGATATGTAAGGATGGGAGCCAGCCCCAGAGCTTCGATCGCATTCCTTCGCACGGCCAAGGCGACCGCACTCTTAAACGGCCGTACCTATGTAGTACCCGATGATGTCAAGCAGATGAGACATCTCGTACTCCGCCACCGTATAGCACTCAACTATTCGGCTGTAGCGGACAAAGTATCCGTAGAAACGATCATTGATGCTATCACCGCATCGCTCAAGACACCCTGATATGGAGTTTAATTACGATTATCTGGCAAAAATAAGCAGGGACGCGGTTCTTTATACCTCTCGCAAGACGACCAATATACTTGACGGGGGGTATAATTCCGTATACCGCGGCAAAAGCCTTGAATTCGACGATCTCAAGGAGTATTCTCAGGGCGATGACATAACGTCAATAGACTGGAAGTCGTCCTCCAGGAATGATAAACTCCTCGTGAGGAGATATATTGCCGAGAAAAAGCATAACGTACTTGTGATCGGTGACACCGGTCTGAAAATGGATGCAGATACGTCTGCCGGAGACTCCAAGGCGGATATTGCCTTAATGTCATTAGGCGTTATAAGCTATCTTTTGGGCCGTCAGGGATCGGACGTGGGCTTTGCATGCCAGACTGCTACCGGCAGCAGGAACTCATCTTTCAGATCCGGAAGCGATCATATGGAAGAGCTCCTCAGAGTTTACGGCGAGGTTATGTTCGATACCGCGGAGCCGAATGTGAACAGTCTCATCATGAACACGCTTCAGTCGTTCCCTCTCCGCCGCATGGTTATCTTTGTGATCACTGATATTGCGGGTTTGCAGACTGTTGACAATGTGACATTATCTCGTATGACCGAGAGAAATGATGTTTATTTCATTTGCATAGACGATGCTTTTATGACCGGCGGCAGGATCTACGACAGAGTAGGTAAAGAATACGTTAACAGGTTCCTTGCCGGATCATCGAAGCTCAGAAAAGCGGAAGTCGAGCAGAGGGCTTCCATAATGAACAGATTTAAGACGGACGCACTCCGCAACAGGGTCGTCGTCGGAAACGTCTCCACATTTGCAGACGTGATAGATATGATAATGGGACTTTTTGAAAGAGGACGCAGTGGAATTTTCGGTTAAGATGCAGCCCGCGATGATGATGGGCATAGTATGGATAGTGGTTGGCGCGGTACTTCTCGGTATCGCGGTAGCTCTTTTTGTGCTCACTCGTCTCTTCGCCAAGGCTAGGCCGGTTAAAAAGGAGCGTCCGCCCGAGCCGAAGAAGCCGACGGACTACTTCTATATCAGAAGAGAGGCCATTCATTCCATAGACAAGATATCGCTTGACCTTAAGAAGAATAAGATAGATGTCAGGGAGAGTTATCAGAGACTTTCCATGACTATGAGGACCTTTGTCTCGGATATGACGGGACGCGAGGTAACCAATCTTACGCTCTCCGAGATAAAGGAGATGGGATTCGGTTCGCTCTCACAGGTCATTACAGGTTATTACGAGCCTGAATTTGCGCTCAAGACGACCGCGGACTTTGAGTCTTCGGCCGAAGTGGCAAGGAGGATGATACAGACATGGAGTTGATGCATCCTCAGATAATCTGGATAGGACTTCCCGTGCTGGCAGTGGTCATTGCAGCACTTCATTTCATACCCGCGAGGAAGAAACCCGACTATATGGGCGGTATCAGGACCGGAGCCGCAGCCCTTACCAAGTCGCTTCCCATATATGAGAAGCTTCTTAAGAAGAGCAGAGTGCTCACTCTGCTGCTTGAGAGCTTTATCATCATAGCGGTGATCTCTTCCATGTTCCTCGCAGCCCGTCCCTATGAGGTAAAGAATATCAAGACCGGTGTCCAGAAGAGGGACATCTTCCTCTGCATGGACGTATCGTATTCACTCTATCAGCTGAACTACGAGCTTACCGATTATCTCGAGCAGGTGGTAACCGAGCTTAAGGGCGACAGATTCGGAGTTACCATATTCAATACTTCTTCTGTTGTATATGTTCCCATGACGGATGATTACGATTATGTCGTATCGAGGCTTGAGGAGCTTAAGACATATTTTGAGCTTCAGAAGGAATTCTATGACCTCCTCGATGGAAGAGAGTATCTGAGTGAGCTTTCGAGCGAGGAAGTAGATAAGTACTATGAGCTGGAAGCAAGGCTTGGATATATAGAAGCGGGAACGCTCGTAAATAACTATGAGAGAGGAAGCTCTCTTATCGGAGAAGGCCTTGCATCCTGTCTGTACAGTTTCCCGTCCATCGGTGATTCATCCAGAACGAGATGTATCATCTTTGCAACGGATAATGCGAATTCCGCGGTCGTTCAGGAGGTTCCGCCTCTTGATGAAGCCTGCGAGCTTTGCAAGAAAAATGAAGTTACCGTATTCTCGATATTCCCTCACGAGGATGCACACTACTATCTGTATGATGATTCGGATTACGAGGGATTCCAGGATGAACTCAGAGAATGTGTAGGTGTGACGGGAGGAGAGCTCTATGTCCAGAGTGATCAGGATACCGTTGCTTCCATAGTAGAGAGTATCAGAGCCCACAAGGCTATGACGGTCAACGAGATTGTGACCGAGCAGCAGACGGATGTACCGTCCGTGCCTATGGCATTCATGCTGATAGGCATAGCAGGAGCGCTTTTCTCGGGAATAGCGCTTAAGAGGAGATGACGCGATGATGCACCTTAATCCGCTCATTCCCATGCCGATCCTTATCGCCGTATTTGCAGTTGCATTTATTGGTTTGGTGACGGCTTGGATACTGAGCAGGGACAATCGCATAAAGAGCACATTTACACTGATCAGAGCGATAGCGATGCTGGCTCTTTCCTTTGTCATCGCGATCAGACCGATGAGAGAGGAAATGGGAGCGGATGTTCAGCTCAGCAACCTCGACATCCTCTTCGTATTGGATACCACTCTTTCCATGTGGGCGGAGGACTCACCCTCGGGAACGAGAATGGATGATGCGATAAAGGATATCAACAAGATCATGGATGACCTCGAAGGTGCCAACTTCGGACTCATCAGCTTCAGAAATACCGCAACGGTGCTTTCTCCTTTCACCCAGGATGAGGAGACCGTAAGGGGACTTCTCAGAAACAGCATAATCCGTCCCGTGCGAGACAATGTCAAGGGAAGTAAGATGGACACCCCGTATTACGATCTTGAGAATATGCTCATCTCGTCCACGAGAAAAGAGAACCGTCAGACGATAGTATTTTTCCTCTCCGACGGAGAGATCACATCGAATGACCCTGTGCCGGATTATAAGGAACTCGGACAGTTCGTCGAAGGGGGTGCTGTACTCGGATACGGTACCGAAGCCGGAGGAT
Organism: Lachnospiraceae bacterium UBA3638; assembly: GCA_002373595.1. Taxonomy (GTDB): domain Bacteria; phylum Bacillota; class Clostridia; order Lachnospirales; family Lachnospiraceae; genus AC2028. Next base: position 14,086 of record DFKT01000044.1, read on the forward strand.
ATATGAAGGATGATTACGGCATCATCTACGACAGGCAGACCTATGACAAGGCGGTATCCTGCATCGATGAGGACAATCTCAAGTCCATCGCAGAGGATCTCGGGATCAGATATGTAAGAAGAGAGAAGGGAAATCTCCTCACTCCCATAACCGCGGAAGTCAAGGCGAGCGGTTCGATGATCACCGAGAGAAGATTTGATTATGTGACATATCAGGATACATATTACAAGTATGTTCCGTATCTTGCGGGACTGCTGATACTGGAGCTTTTCATCCGTATCCGTGAGAATGCAAAGGTTCGCGTAAAGCATGGCAAAAAACAAAAATAATTCAAAATCGAATAAGACTACAATACCCGCAGCGCTTTGGTTTACTTTCCTCATCGGAAGTATCATAGTGTTCGTGTGCGCTGTTTTCCTGATATCCCGATGGTTCCTTAATACATACTATGTAGCGGAGACCGGGAAGAACGTATACCACAAAAAACTGGAAGAGTCGCTCCTTCTCATCAATGTACCGGATGCATATGTTCCGTATTACAACCTCGGAAACTATTACTACAACGAAGGTGACTATGAGAAGGCAATGGACTACTACTACCGCGCTATAGAAGCGGGTATCCCCTACGGCAAGGAATGTCCCGTCAAGGTCAACCTGGCGCTTTCCATGATAGGAGAGATAACTCAGGAGCAGTGGGATGCTTTCTTCGCAAGGAATGAGTCCGAAGAGATGAAGAGTGCTGCGCAGGGCGTTACCAATACGCTGATGACTGCCAGAGGAATACTCATAGAGGACGGATGTGCGCACGATCAGGATGAGGACGGACACAATGCACAGGCACAGCTCCTTAAAGACGAGATAGATGAGCTCCTGAAGGATGATCAGAATGATGACAACCAGGATCAGGATGAGAATGACGATGAGAACCAGGATGATCAGCAGGATCAGAATAATAACGACGATCAGAACAATCAGTCCTCACAGCGTGAGAATCAGATAAGGGACGAGATACAGGATCACAAGGATGAGGCTCAGAAGGAAAGAGCCGAGGACCGCGACCAGTATGAGAGATACTACGGCGATGAGCTGGGACTTAACGAAGGCGGCGGTGAAGGCGGCGAAGGCTCCGGCGGGGACGACGACACTAAGTTTTGGTAGAGGAGATCAAGAGCCCGTAATGCTCGGAGCATAGGCTCCTTCGCAAACGGGCTCTAAATCTCCGAAGATTTCGCAAGCGAAATCTTCAGGTCGAAAGGAGGCGAAGGTGATCAAGGAAATACGCATAAAATCTCTGGATGAGCTGCTTCCCCTTTTTACCGAGCAGGAATACAGAGAGGATCTCCACAGAAACAGGAGCTCATTTATCTACAGGGGCGTATCGGATGCCGGTTTCCCCATGCGTACGAGCCTGTCCAGAAACTGCGGCAGCAAGCAGAAGATACTTGAGCCGGCTATCCTTGAGAATTTTGCAAAATACGCTGTCTTAAGCGACCCTACCGTGGCGAGCAGCGTATGGAGACAGATGATACTCGGTCAGCACAATGGCTTGCCTACGAGACTTCTCGATTGGACGCATTCCGCTCTTGTGGGACTCCATTTCGCAGTGTCCGAGGACAATCTCGAGGATATGGAAGCGCACGACTGTGCTGTTTGGAGGATCGATATGGCGGAGATGGTATCCATCCTGCCCGAGAAATACCGTGAAGTGGTAAACAAGAAACAGTCGACCATCTTCTCGGTCGATATGCTTAAGGAAATAACCGGCAACAGCCTGGAGACCTACGACCGTGATATGGGCAAGGATGCGATGGTCATCATCGAGCCGCCCTCGGTTAATTCCAGGATTGTCAATCAGTATTCTTTCTTCTCTGTAGTCCCTATGGAGATGGAGAATATCGAGGATTTCATGAATGACCACACCGAGAAGACCGTAAAGTACGTCATAGGCAAAGAACTCAGATGGAGAGTGCGAGATATGCTCGATCAGCTCAATATGAGCGAGAGAATAGTATATCCCGGACTCGAGGGACTCTCCAAATGGATCGCCAGACACTACTATGTAAAGTAACGGCAGGCTTTTGACGGCTGCGAAAACAGGAAATATAAACGCAAAAAAAGACCATCCGATCGCTCGGATGGTCTTTAACTTTGTCTGATCGACAGACCGCTGATTACTTAACGGTTACGGAAGTGATGTGGGGGTTAACACCGTTGTACCAGTAGAGGTATCCCTCAACGTCGATGGTGTCGCCTACATTAAGTCCGGTAACTGCAGTGTAAACATCGGTGCCCTCTCCGCAGAGATAAGACTCAACGGTGAAGGTATAGGTGTTGTCGCCGAGCTTTACATCGAAGTAAAGGTCGGAGTTGGAACCTGCCTCGCCGGATCCGTCCCAGTTGTAAAGGAATGCAGCGTCATTTCCGTTAGCATCCTGCTTTGCAACAACGGTAAGTCCCTTAGCGGTGAAGAACTGGTTCTGATAGTTGATGAGGTCATCGGAGCTGAGCTTGTCGGTAAGATCTACGGCAGCGGGCTTGTAGTTTCCGCTCTCGATCTCATAAGAAGTAACATCGATGATCTCGACTTCGCCTGACCACTCTGACTTGGTTCCCACTACCTTGATCTTGGTGCCGGGGGTAAGCTTGTCATACTCTTCCTGTGAGATGGGCATCTGATAGATGAAGTATGCTCCATCCTCGTCCTGAGTGTAGATGGTAGCCTTGTCCTCCCACCATCCCTGCTTAGCCTGTACATAGGTCTCAACGGTGACGGGGGTGTCTACCGCTGCAGCTACATACTCAGCATAAGTCATAACGCCTGCAGACTTCTTGTCGCCGTCAGCTGCTTTTCCGCATGCTGCGAGAGAAAGAGCCATTACAGCAGCCGTTGCGATTGCCATTAGTTTTTTCATTTTTATCCCTCCCTGAATCTGTTCGTTCAAAATTGAACTTGTTAATTATATAGCAAGCCTTTTCCATAGTCAATCATATAAAAAGTGTGATATACTCTGATATCATGATCGATAAAACTCTGGAAAAAGTCAAAAAAGTACTCGAAGAGTATGATATCTACGAATACGCATACAGCATAATCGATTTTGACCGCCAGACGGTCTGCCCCGACAAGGGAATGACCGAATCCGGCGAGACTTGTGCGCGTCTTGAAGAGGTGATCTTCAATATCAAAAAGGATCCTTCTTTTATCGAAGACATAAATTATCTCTATGAAAACAGAAATGAGCTGGGTGAATTCGACAGGGCAGCGATAGAGAGGCTGAGACTTGAATTCGTTCGCCGCAAGAATATCACTCCCGAGATGGCCGCAGACTCCGAGAGAATAAAGAATGCCGCATGGATAGCCTGGAATGAGGCGAGGGCTGCGGATGATTTCAGGATCTTTGAGAAACCTCTCGAAAAACTTGTAGAAAACGAAAAGGCAAGGGTGATGCTCTGGGATACGACTGATGATCCGCAGACAGCAAAGCTCTCTGCATATGAGCGTATGCTCGATGAGCACGAGGACGGGATGAGACAGAGCGATATAGACGCCCTGTTTGAGCCGGCGGCACAGCGTATTTCCGAGCTTATCAGACATATCAAAGAAAGCCCCGTTATGATCAGGAGGGATTTCCTTTCGAGACGTGTAACGGGAGATCAGCAGCGTCAGATGACGGTCTATCTTCTCAGCCTCCTGGGATTTGATTTCTCGAGGGGGACGTATACCACATCCGAGCACCCCTTCATGAACCGCGTGGGACGCGATGATATACGTGTCACGACACATTTCTATGACGACAATTTCATATCCGGTATGTACTCGATCATTCATGAGTGCGGACATGCGCTCTTTGAACAGCTCCAGCCCAGGGAGAATCAGAATGCTCATCTTGATGTAAAGACCATGGGCCAGCACGAATCGGTCTCCAGGATGTATGAGAATATCATAGGCAGATCTAAGGACTTCATCGGTCTCATTTATCCCAAGGTCTGCGAGATCTTTCCTCAGGTCATGTATGATGTTACCGCCGAGGATCTCTATGAGGCAGTCAATATTGCAGAGCCTTCTCTTATAAGGACTGAGGCTGACGAGCTGACTTATACTCTCCATATCGTTATTCGTTATGAGATAGAAAAGAGACTCATAGACGGAGATCTCAAAGTATCCGAAATACCCGCTCTATGGAAGAAACTCTATAAGGACTATCTTGGCATAGAGCCGTCGGGAGACTTTGACGGTGCGTTGCAGGATGTGCACTGGACCTCTGATTTTGGCTATTTCCCCGCATATGCGCTGGGCAATTTCTACGGTGCTATGTATTACAACAGGATGTGCGGGGAGATAGATGTACCCGGTCTTATCAGAGCCGGAGACTTCACTGCCATCAATAAATGGATGAGCGACAATGTCTTCGTGCGCGCGGACAGGCTCACACCCCGCGAATGGATAAAGGATATAACGGGCAGGGATCTTACGGCCGATGATTTCCTTGATTATCTCGATAAGAAGTATTCGGAAGTATATATGCTCGCAAAGCAGACCGATGAGAATGCGAGATTTGAAGGATATGTGAGGAGCATGGCGAGGGTCAGGCTTTTGTCGTCACCTCTTCTCGACAACCTTGGGTCTGCGGAGGATTACGGACGCCTTCTGATCGAGAATTTCATGGATATCAGAGGTATAGCGGGAGATAACCGCGATGTCATGAGAGAGTTCTTCGAGCCGATACTTGACTCGGACGATGAACTCCCTGATGAGATGATCGAAGCCATTCGTGAGATGAATGCGGGACTGCAGGATGCGTTCAAGGCATCTCAGCTCGATGTCCCCATGGTCTCTCTTTTCTCCGACAGACTTAAGAAGGATGCGATCAAAAAAGGAGACGAGGCTTATCTCATAAAACAGCTCGACAGCGAGATCGAGAATTGCTATTTCATGATAAATATTTCCACGAGGATCTTCGGATACCCTCAGGTGGCCGATCACTTCAGAGAGAAGGGCATCAAGGCTTTTAATGAGATCATCGGATACCTCGAAAAAGACAGATTTGAGAAACTGGACGAGGAATGCCGGGAGATCGTTATTATCAATTCCAGATACGGACAGCTCCTCTATGAGGATATGTCAAAGGTACCTGAGGAGAGAAATGAATGGCGCCTTAAGGTGCTCAGGAGATCCGAAGAAGTATCGAACGACCCGTGGTATCGCGAGCGCGTGCCCGAGATGGACTGGAACCGTCAAAAGTACAAGATCCATGAGTATTTCTCAATGATGGGAGTGGATGACAATGCGATAGGCCTCACCCGTAAGCAGCTCGAAGAAACCGCCACGCATGCCGATGCTCTCATGAAGATGTATGAGCAGGATCCCGATATCGTGCTAAAATACACATATCCGGAGTACATCCAAAAGATACATGCGATCAACCATCATAACCTCGGTGAGATAAGCAATACAGAGTTCATAGAGAGGATCGAGAAGCTCCATGAGAGCGCTGATCCCATGGATTATACAGACAAGGGTATCGACAAAAATGTATCCATGCCCATAGAGATGCTCCTCGCCTATGCCAAGACAGACTACGGCGAGAGAGGCAAGGATCACATCAGGAACCTGTACAGATCGGTAATATCCTATGCATTCCATATGCCCAAGATGGGGCTTTTGGGATCACTTCTCGGCGATTATGCCGTGATCCTGGATAACTATATAGAGGTGCCGGGAAGCCTGACTTTTGAGGAGATGGGGATGCAGTCGTTTGCGGCTTTCCATCCTCCGACATATGTCCACTCAAATATGGTCGCGCATATAAGCTCATGCCTTGCAGAGAACCTCATCCGCAGACGCCCCGATCTTTTTGTCGGAATATGCGGATGCGACAGCGAGGCGGAAGTGACTGCTGCGGCACAGAGAATAGCGGATTTTGTATATCATGCGGCGCTGTGCCACGATTTCGGAAAGCTCTGCATCATGGATACCATATTCATCTACGGACGTAAGCTTCTCGATCATGAATTCGAGACGATCAAATACCATCCGCTCATAGGTTACAACATGCTTAAAAAGCATGAATCCACTGCGGAGTATGCGGATATAGCGCTGGGACATCATATCTGGTACGACGGGACCCGGGGATATCCGGATGAGTTCGATATCAGGAACAGCCTGTACAAGACGGTGATAGATATCGTCGAATGTGCGGACTGCATGGATGCAGCGACAGATACGGTGGGAAGGAGCTATACCAGTGGCAAGACTCTCGAGGAGTTTACCGCGGAAGTAAGAGCCGCCGCCGGCACCAGATATGCCCCGTATATAGCGGATCTGATCGAAGAGGAGGCTGTTGCGGACGATCTTTCATATCTGCTCAGCGAGGGACGCAAGGAGATCTATCGCAAGACTTATATGCTGCTTAAATCCGTTCAGGAAAAGACTGAATAAAGTCTAAAGAAATACTAAATATCCTTGAATATTGAGTATCGGAATTATATAATTTACTGTGTGTTTTAAGCGGAGGGATTACCTCTTCGCGAGATTTTTATATAAGAAAAGGAGTTTTTGTTATGGCAGAGAACAAGTACGCCGGAACCAAGACCGAACAGAATCTTCAGGCTGCATTTGCAGGAGAATCACAGGCCAGGAACAAGTACACTTACTTTGCTTCCGTTGCCAGGAAGGAAGGATTTGAGCAGATCTCCGAGATCTTCTTAAAGACCGCCGACAACGAGAAAGAGCACGCCAAGATGTGGTTCAAAGAGCTCGGAGGCATCGGGACCACTCCCGAGAATCTGACCGCGGCCGCTGAGGGAGAGAACTTCGAGTGGACCGATATGTACGAGGATTTTGCCAAGACTGCCGAAGAGGAAGGCTTCAAGGCTCTCGCGGTCAAGTTCCGCATGGTCGCTGCCATCGAGAAGCGTCATGAGGAGAGATACAGAGCACTCCTTAAGAATATCGAGATGCAGGAAGTATTCAAGAAGAGCGAAGTCAAGGTTTGGGAGTGCCGTAACTGCGGACATATCGTGGTAGGCACCGACGCACCTGCGGCATGCCCCGTATGTGCACATCCCCAGTCGTTCTTTGAAGTAAGCGCTGAAAATTATTAATTTCCCGGAGGAAACATGAAACTTATTCACATGGCGGATCTTCATCTGGATTCCAAGCTTGATGCCAATCTGCCCAAGGACAAAGTAGGAATCAGGAAAAACGAGCTCCTTCATAACTTTGAAAGAGTATTCGAGTACGCAGTTGAAGAAAAAGTAAATGTCGTACTTATCGCGGGAGACCTTTTTGATACCGGTCGTATCACCCGCACTACGAGGGATGTTGTTTACGAGACTGTTCGCAAACATCCCGAGATTCAGGTCTATTATCTCAGAGGCAATCACGACAGCTATCAGGCTGCAGTCGAGGATCTTCCCGAGAATATGCACCTCTTTGCAGAGACATGGGCATCTTACGAGCTCGGAGACAACGGCTCCGGCAAGAAAGTAATGCTTTACGGTATTGAACTCGACAGGAACAATACCGGAGTCGCATCTGCGGCGCTTCACACACAGGAGAACGATATCAATATCGTAATGCTCCACGGCCAGCAGACCGAGTACAGCGCAGGCGACCAGGCAGAGACTATACATGTCAAGAAGTTCGCTTCCAAGAATATCGATTACATGGCACTCGGCCATGTTCACAAGTATCAGAGAGACGAGATCGATTCCAGAGGAATCTGGTGCTATCCCGGATGCCTCGAGGGCAGAGGATTTGACGAGCCCGGCGAGCACGGATTCGTAGTACTCGAGACCGAAGGAAACAAGATCAAAGATACTTTTGTTCCTTTTGCGAAGAGAAAGATCTTTGATTGCAAGATCGATATATCCGGACTCAAGGATGCGATCGAGATATCGGACAAGATCTCAAAGGCTCTTAAGGGAGAAGGCTGCAACGGTGATGACATCCTCAAAGTAACTCTCACCGGAGAGGTCGATCCCGAGAGCGATATCAATACTTCATACCTCAATGAGAGGTTCAAGAATGAGTATTTCTTCATCAAGATCAAGGACGATACACGTTCCAGGATCGACTTCTCGGGATATGACGGAGACCTTTCACTTAAGGGTGAAGCGGTAAGAGGTATCGCAGATCTCGATATGAGCGACGAGAGAAAGAGCGATATTTTGAGAATAATAACCAGAGCACTTAACGGGGAAAAACTTGAAAGATGAAAATCATTAGAATTCACATTGACAATTTCGGAAAGCTCTCCGGCCTGGACAAGGATTTTTCCGAAGGCATGAACAGCATAATGGAGGATAACGGATGGGGCAAGAGTACGCTCTGTTCATTCCTTCGTGTCATGTTCTACGGCTTTGAGGGTACCTCAAAGAGAGACAGTGTCCAGAACGAGAGAAGGAGATATACTCCCTGGAACAATCAGACATTCGGCGGAAGCGTTGAGTTTGAAGCAGACGGCAAGAGATACCTCCTCACCAGGACTTTCGGAAAGAAGGACTCCGAGGATGTTTCGGATCTGAAATATGCGGACACCAAGCTCCCCGTTCCTTCGATAGACGCTTCGTGCTGCGGAATGAAATTCTTTGAGATGGACAGAGAGTCCTTCTCACATTCGGCATTCATTTCACAGGCACAGAGTAATGTATACTCTTCGACTGACGGCATCAGCGCCAAGATCTCCAATCTCTACGGTATATCCGCAGATATGAGCAACTATGACAGCGCGATCACGAGACTTGAGGAAGCTATCAATGCCATGACTCCGAGACGCGCTACCGGTAAGATCGCCAGAACGAAAGAACAGATGGATTCCGTCAAGGGTGTTCTCCTGCAGAAAGCTACTCTTGATGATGTTATGAAGAAATACCAGAGTGAGGAAGATGCGTTCTCCGACGAGTTTAACGGACTTAGGAAGAGCATCGACGAGACCAAGATATTAAGAGAGAGAATGGGCACCTTCCATACCATGATCGAGAAGAAGGAGAAGATCCTTACTTTGAGAGAGGATGTAAGGGCTAACGAGGAGATCCTCAAGAACGCCAGAGACGTACTTGGCGGAGTGATCCCCAGTGACGAAGACTTAAGGAGACTCACCGCTGAGAATGATGCTCTCGAGCACCTCATGGGTCAGCACGAGAATGCAACCCTCACCGATGAACAGAAAGTCAGACTTGAGGAACTCGAGAAGATCCACACCGTAGTACCCGACACCGAAGAGATCGACCGGATGCTCGTAGTAACGGGACGTGCCGAGAAGCTCAAGGAGGAGATGGGCAAGGATGCTCTCTCCGGCGCCGAGGAGAAGAAGTACCTCATCGGAGAGAAGAGATACGGAGAGAACCCTGACTTTGCAGATAAGCTTTCCAAGGCCAATAAGAACTGGGACGAGTATATAGGCCTTCAGAAGACCGTCAAGGAGAATACTCAGGAGATAGAGAATCTCACCGAGACGATCAACGATCAGGAAGCTCAGAAAGATGCAAGAGCCAAGAAGGCTAAGAAGACGAGAGGAAAGTTTATACTGTTTGCGGTAATTCTCATTGCCGCTGCCGGATATATGTTCGTTATGAAGCACAGCACCGGCGGAGCGATAGGACTTGGCATACCCGCACTCATCCTGCTGGTACTTGGCTTCACCTTCAAGAAGAAAGAAGAAGTCGTATGCCTCGAGGAGAAGAAGAAGGTCAAGGCTCTCGAAGAGGATATGCAGTACGCTAACAGCAAGTCCGACGGTATGATCAAGAGGATCGTAGACTTCCTCAAGGAGACCGAGGAGCTTTCGAAGGATATCGATGACAGCGACAGAGATCATGATTATTCCGACGGAAAGAGCGTAAGAGCAGACCTCGTAGTGATGAAGAGAGAGTATGAGGAGTACCTCACTCTCAAAGAAAGATATGATAAGTTCCGGGAACTCGGTCAGTATGAGGAGTACGATGTACACCTTAATAAAGTAAGAGAGTTCCTTGCAAATGCCGGATGCGATGTGCCTTCGAGCGACAGTGAGCTCGATGATGCACTTCATCTCTTAAGGAGAGAGATCCTCGAGATGAATCAGCTCCGTGCGGCAGCAGGCTCTGAGATGTCCTTTGAGGAGAGAGTAGCACTCGACAGGAATAAGCTCGTTTCCGATATCAAGAGCTTCGATCCCAAGGGAATAACCGATAGCATTGAAGGATATGCAGACAAGATCGATGCCATCAGATCCGCTCAGGTCAAGGTTAGAACCTCCGAAGAGAACCTCACCAAGGCTCAGAAGATCCTTAAGGATATGGAGGATCAGACCGAGAATCTCGATGAAGTAATGGCTATCAAGCGTATGGGTGACGAGATCTCGGTTGAGGAAGCCGATGAGCGTATCGCCAAGTATATGGAGAGACAGCAGGAACTCGCCGAGAAGATGAACGATCTCTCCGCACAGATGGATGAGACCGCCAGACAGCTCGAGGAGCTCGGAGAGTCCGAGGCAGAGCTTGAGAGACTTCAGGAGTCCTACGATGAGGATATGAAGTACTTCGACGACCTCGAGATGGCCAAGAAGGTGCTCGAGGATGCCAAGATCAGCCTACAGAAGGGTTATCTGGCACCTCTCAAGAATGCATTTGATAAGTATTACACCAAGCTCACCGGAGAGAATGCAGACGATGTAATGATCGACGCGAGATACGATATCAGCATCAAGCGTGAGGGCCAGTACCGCGATCCTTCGTCCCTCAGCTCCGGATATCAGGATCTCATCGGACTCTGCATGAGAATGGCTTATGTAGACGCAATGTTCAAGTCCGAGAAGCCCTTCCTCGTATTCGATGATCCCTTCGTCAACCTCGACTCCGACAAGACCGCACAGGGCATGGAGCTCCTCGCAGACATATCGAAGGAATACCAGATCGTATACTTCACCTGCCACGCGAGCAGAACCTGAGGATCGGACAGATAAAAACAATGAGAAACGCTCCGGAGAGATCCGGAGCGTTTTTTAGTCGCTGAATATTTTCGTAAGGAATCCGTGAAAAATTTGTCAAAAAGATGATATAATAACTCTTGGAGGCTTGTTATGAAGGGTAATAAGAGAACAGTTGCACTTTGCACTTCGAGAGTATTTGACCCACAGACGCACTGTTTTATCGAAAAACTTAATGAGCGTGTAAAAAAGCATAAAGCCAGATTGTGGATCTATGCTCTTAATGCGGATGTTTATTGGGATGATGAGCAGTTGTCGGCTGAGGCTGACGTATTTGACTATGTCAGATATGAATATATAGACATACTCATCTATATGGATGAGAAGATCAAGAGTCATCGTATTGCCAATAATATAATAAGCAATGCGCTTAAGAAGAAGATCCCGGTCATAGTGATTGACGGAAACTATGACAATGCCATATGCGTAAATTTCGATTACGCAAAAGGATTCGAAATCCTGATGAACCATCTCATCGAAGAGCACGGAGTGGATGATTTTCATCTGGTTTCAGGCATAAAGGGAAATACATTCTCGGATGAGAGAGAAGAAGTCTTTAAGAGAGTGCTCGGCGAGCATGAGATGCCATTTAACGAAGACATGATAAGCTATGGCGGATTCTGGGCAACACCGGCGCGTGAAGCGGCAGAGCGGCTTATACGCGAGGGGAGACTTCCCAGGGCGATAGTGTGTGCCAATGACATCATGGCTATCAACGTCTGTGATGTCTTGAGAGAATCCGGAATAAAGATCCCTAAGGATGTGATCGTTACGGGATATGACGGATTTGATGAAGTATATATTTCCAACCCTGCGATCACGACGGTTTCATGTGATATAGGATTACTTGCCGATGAGGCGGGAAGGGTTATAGACTCGATCCTTCTTGGAAACGAGGTTACAAATGGAGAACGCGGGGTCATCCCTGAACTCGTTCCTAATGAATCCTGTGGCTGCTTGAAATGCGAAGACAGGGGAAACAAAGTGGCTGTGGATCGTTTCAATACGACTGTCTACAGATACCAGGATGACATCAGAAATATCCATAATACAACGGGAAAGATGATGGTTGCCGATTCCAGGGATAAAGCCATCAGATGTATACCCCTCGATTTTGCAAAGTACATGTTCTGCGTAGTTAAGAAAGAGGTATTCTGCAAAGAAAAGAATTTCTTCCTGAACGATCTGGATGAAGAAGGATATCTGCTTGTTTATGATTCGGCAAAGCAGGATCCGGATATAAAGCCTTTTGAACTCGGAGAGATAGCTCCGAGGTTAGAAGAAATGTCGCAGGCAGGATATCCTCTGATCTTCCAGGCACTCGATTATATGGGCAAGTCTTTTGGATATGCATGCTACTACTATCAGACATATGACATAACCGAGTACGCCAAATCAGCCAGTGTAACGGATATGATAAGCACGGGCATAGGCGGATATGTTAATATGCGCTATCAGCAGTATCTGCTAACCAAAGTCGAGGAAGTATATAAGGTGGACGCTCTGACAGGCCTTTATAACAGACTGGCTTTCAGAGAGGCGTTTGAAAGTATGAAGAGCAATCCTGTCAATCACGGTCATGACCTGACGGTTATCATGGCGGATCTTAACAGGCTTAAGGTTATAAATGATACACTTGGTCATGAAGCGGGAGATACAGCCATCGCAGCAGTCGCAACTGCGCTGAAAGAGAGTGTTCCGAATACTGCTGCATGTGTAAGGTTCGGCGGAGATGAATTGCTCGCATTTATCCCCGGTGTGTGTGATACTGATGCTATACGATCGAGTATCAATGCGATCCTTGCAAAGAGATCCGAAGAGGAAGGATTTGGAATATCAGCAAGCTGTGGAGTCTATAGAACAGTTCTGACACCTGAACTTACATTTGAAGAGGCCCTTCGCAACGTTGATAAACAGATGTATATCGAGAAAGAAAAATCAAGAGTTGCGAGATCGTAGATAACGGAGTAAGAGTGAACCGCAATTATCAGCAGGAAATGGATGCATATATACAGGAGGTTACGGAGACCGGATCGAAGCCGCCGAGGCTCCTTCTCCACAGTTGCTGCGCACCGTGTTCAAGCTATTGCATAGAGTATCTCTGTGAGTTTCTTGAGATAACCGTTTTCTATTATAATCCCAATATCTCTGAGTCAGAAGAATATAAAAAGAGAGTTGTTGAACAAAAAAGGCTCATTGAATGTTATAATAGCGAAATAGTATCCGGATCTCGAAAGGGATTTAAGATATCTGTTGTAGAAGGCGACTATGATCCTCAGGACTTCTTTGATATCGCCAAAGGATATGAGAATTGCCCTGAACGCGGTGAGAGATGCCACAGATGCTATGAATTAAGACTCCGAAGAACTGCGGAATATATGAGAGAAACAGGCGGGTTTGACTGCTTTGCGACCACGCTGACACTGTCTCCTCTTAAGGATTCTGATAAGATAAACGAGATCGGTGAGAGACTGAGTGCGGAATACGGAGTAATGTTTCTCGTAAGCGACTTTAAGAAAAAGAACGGGTATTTAAGATCTATAGAGCTTTCAAAAGAGTATGATCTCTACCGCCAGGATTACTGCGGATGCGTTTATTCCAAAGCACAGAGACAGCGTGAGAAAGCGGAAAAAGAAAGGAAACAGGAATGAAGACATTATTATCGATTCTCTCCGAGGAAATGGGAAAAGCTTTTGAGGCGGCCGGGTATGATTCCGAACTCGGGAAGGTGGGAGTATCGAATAGACCTGATCTGTGTGAATATCAGTGCAACGGCGCCATGGCGGGTGCGAAGAAATATCACAAAGCACCCCTTCAGATAGCGACGGATGTAGCAGCAAATCTGGAAAGCAGTGAGATATTCGAGAAGTCCGAAGCTGTTGCTCCGGGATTCCTTAATCTTAATCTTAAAGGTGAATTTGTTGCAAAGATACTGAGCGAGATGACGGATGATGAGTTCTTCGGACTCGAGCGTCCCGAGCCTCTTACCATGGTAGTGGATTACGGCGGACCGAATGTTGCGAAGCCGCTTCATGTAGGACATCTGCGCAGTGCCGTGATCGGAGAGAGCATCAAGCGTATCCTTCGCTATATGGGACATACCGTATACGGCGATATACATATGGGAGACTGGGGACTTCAGATGGGACTCGTTATATATGAGATGAGCCTCAGGATGCCCGAACTTCCTTACTTTGATGATGCATTTACAGGAGAGTATCCTGCAGAAGCACCTTTTACTGTTACGGATCTCGAGGAGATCTACCCTGCGGCTTCCAAGAAATCAAAGGAAGATGCGGATTATAAGGCCAAGGCTATGGAAGCTACACTTAAACTCCAGGAGGGAAAGCGCGGATACCGTGCACTCTGGGAGCGCATCATGGATGTCTCCATTGCGGATATGAAGCGCAATTACAGCAGACTTAATGTTGATTTTGATCTCTGGAACGGAGAGTCTACCGTGCAGGATCTCATCCCGGGTATGGTTAAGGATATGAAGGACGGCGGATTTGCATATGAATCTAACGGAGCGATAGTCGTCGATGTAAAGGAAGAAACTGATACCAAGGAGATGCCTCCCTGTATCATCATTAAATCCGACGGAGCATCTCTTTACAATACCACTGACCTTGCTACGATCAAGGATCGTGTTGCTAAGTACAATCCTGCTAAGATGGTATATCTCACCGATAAGCGGCAGGATCTCTACTTCGAGCAGGTATTCAGATGTGCTCGCAAGACCGGACTTGTTCCTGCGGATACCGAGCTTGTCCATATCGGATTCGGTACTGTTAACGGCAAGGACGGATCTCCTTACAAGACGAGATCCGGCGGTGTTCCCAGACTTTCCGATCTCATCGACGAGATAGAGGAGGGAATGCACTCCAAGATCGCGGAGAATGCGAATACCAAGGGAGACAACCTGACTGAGGACGAGATAAATGACAGGGCACGCAAGGTCGGACTTGCGGCTATCAAATATGGAGATCTCTCCAACCAGGCATCCAAGGATTATATCTTTGATAAGGACAGGTTCATTTCGTTTGAGGGGGATACGGGACCGTATATCCTCTATACTATAGTGCGTATCAAATCTATTCTCGACAAGCATACCGCAAACGGCGGAAAGGCTGAGCGCGGCGTTATCGGTGCAGCGGGCAGCAAGGAGGAGAAAGACCTTCAGATGCTCCTTGCCGGATACAATGCGACGATGGAATCGGCAGCTGCAGAACTCGCACCTCACAAGATCTGCGGATATATCTATGATATAGCAAATGCGTTTAACCGTTTCTATCATGAGACACAGATACTCGCAGAGCCCGATGAGGCACGTAAGCAGAGCCTCATATCACTCCTCGTGCTGACTGGGGATATCCTTGAAACATGCATAGATCTCCTTGGTTTCTCGGCTCCGGAGAGGATGTAAAAAAAGATAAAATAATTGTTGACACGATGTAAATGTCGTTGTATACTATCATTCGTCGGCAAAACAGAGTCGGCGGATATGGAATCTTAGCTCAGCTGGGAGAGCATCTGCCTTACAAGCAGGGGGGCAGAGGTTCGAGCCCTCTTGGTCCCAGTACCATGCCGATGTGGCTCAATTGGCAGAGCAGCTGATTTGTAATCAGCAGGTTAACGGTTCGAGTCCGTTCATCGGCTTTTAGTTTTATAAGGATGGGTTCCCGAGTGGCCAAAGGGGGCAGACT
>DFKT01000011.1 GCA_002373595.1 Lachnospiraceae bacterium UBA3638
GCTTCGGCTGGTGTATGTTTGACTACAATACACATAAGGATTTCGGAAGCGGAGACCGTATTTGCTATCACGGAGTTACAGACATGTTCCGCAACTCCAAGCAGGCAGCTGCCGTATATGCCGCACAGCAGGAGGATTTTCCTGTACTTGAGATCTCATCGTCCATGGATATCGGAGAGCATCCTTCGAGCAATCGCGGACTCACATGGATCTATACAAATGCCGACAGCGTAAAGATGTTTAAGAATGATGTCCTGCTTCATGAGTATAAGCCTTCGGATTCACCTTACAAGAATCTTAAGCACGGTCCTATACTGATCACTGATTTCGTCGGAGATCAGTTAGAACAGGAGGAGATGTCAGCAGGACAGCGCGCTACCGTTAAGGAGATCCTCAATCACGCAGCTGTTTACGGATATAATAAACTGCCCACGCATATCAAGATGAAAGCGCTTAAATGCGTGACCGTATATCACATGAAGTGGGCAGATGCGATGAACCTGTTCAATAAGTACGTCGGCGACTGGGGCGGCTCCGTGAAGGCATACCGCTTCGAGGCGATCAAGGACGGCAAGGTAGTTGCTACCGTCACCAAGGATGTTGTCACCAAGCTTCATCTTGAAGCAAGAGCCGATCATACGGATCTCGTTGAGACCAGGACCTATGATGTCGCAGAAGTAAGACTTCGTATGATGGATGAGCATGACAATGTCGTTCCTTTCTTCGATGAGCCGGTCCTTCTTAAGACCGAGGGACCGATAGAGATCGTAGGACCTTCGATCATCTCACTCAAAGGAGGTATGGGAGGCACATACGTAAGGACTACGGAAGGACAGGGGGCTGCGGCTCTCAAGATACAATGCACACAGGGAGCGCAGGTAAAGATACCGTTTACCGTCACACAGCACAGATCACAGAAGCTGGATTGACGGATCAATAAAGATATAAGTTTTAAACGGAAAGAAAAGGGGTGCAGATGGAAGACAAGAGACTTACAGGAATGGAAAAAGCGGCGTACGGTATCGGCGCGGTCGGAAAGGATATGGTATATATGCTCTCTGCGAGCTATGTACTCTATTACTTCCAAGATCTGCTCGGAGTAAACGCCATAGCTATGGGAACGATCCTTCTCGTTGCGAGAATATTTGATGCATTTAATGACCCTATCATGGGTGTCATAGTTGCCAAGACCAAGACCAAGTGGGGAAAGTTCCGTCCCTGGCTGATGATAGGAACCGTCACGAATGCAGTGATACTCTATCTTATGTTTGCGGCACCTCCGGCACTTGACGGCAGCGGACTGATCGCATACGCAGCTATATTCTATATACTCTGGGGTGTTACCTATACGATGATGGATATACCGTATTGGTCGATGATTCCTGCATTTACCAAGGGCGGCAAGGAAAGAGAAGGTCTCACCACTCTCGCAAGGAGCTGCGCAGGTGTGGGAGCCGCACTTGTTTCGGTATTCACCATGATGATCGTACATGCTATCGGAGGAAGCAATGAGGTCCTCGGATTCAAATGGTTTGCATTTATCATCGCCGTTGTATTTGTAGCAGCAACCACGATCACATGCGTAGCGATCAAGGAGAAGGCAACGGTCGATATGAAGACCGCGTCCGTAAAGGATATGTTCAAAGCGCTTGTTCAGAACGATCAGGCGATGGCAGTCGTTGTTGCAATAGTACTTATCAACTGCTCCGTATATATCACTTCAAACCTCGTCATCTATTTCTTCAAGTATGATTTCGGCGGAACGGATTGGTATAACAGCTACACGCTCTTTAATATGTTCGGAGGAGCTATCTCCATACTTGCAATGATGGTATTCTATCCCGTACTCAGGAAGTTCGCGGATAATATCAAGATCTTCTATATCTGCCTTGCAAGTGCGATCATTGGATACGCATCGCTCCTTGGCATTGCATTTACTTCGATGAACAATGTTTACATCCTCTTCATCCCCGGATTCTTCATCTTCACCGCAAACGGTGTTATGCAGGTACTTACCACTGTATTCCTTGCCAATACCGTAGAGTACGGAGAGCTGAAGAACGGCAGAAGAGATGAATCGGTCATCTTCTCGATGCAGACATTTGTAGTTAAGCTCGCGAGCGGTGTCGCAGCATTTATCGCTTCGATATGTCTCCAGATCAACAGCCTTCAGAGCGGCACGGATGTATCCGAAGCAGACAAGGCAAGAGACTTCTCGCTTGAGGTTGCCAAGAGTTCAAGAGTAGGTCTCAGGATGACGATGACTATCGTCCCGATCGCAGGACTCCTCTTCGCAATATTCTGGTTCGGGAAGAAGTACATCCTGACCGAGAGCAAAGTAGAGGAGATAAGCAAAGAACTCTCCGAGAAAAAGTAAAAGGATGAATAACAACATCCCAAACGACATCCCGGAGCATGCTTCCGGGATGTTTTTGTCAAAGGAGATTTGTATGATAAGGATAATGGAAGGAATAAAGGAGAGCAGTCCCGCGGAGAAGTACTTTGTACTTGATACCGATAATACGACATATGCTTTCCGCACTCTTCCCACAGGGCAGCTCGAGCACCTGTACTACGGAAGGAAGATCAAGATAGCGGATACCACCCCCGATGTGCTTTCGGAGAAGCATGCATTTCCGCCCGGGAATACATGCAGTTACGATGATGAGCACGGTGAGTATACGCTTGATGATATGAGACTTGAGATGTCTGCCAACGGCAAGAGTGATATGAGAGATCCTCTGCTGGAGATCATCCATGCGGATGGCAGCACAACGTCGGATTTTATATTTGAGGGAGCGCAGCTCCTATCGTCAAAGGAAGATGGAGATGGTCTGCCCGGTGCGTATTATACGGGCGATGCCGGTAAGGATATCGGATTAAAGATCACTCTAAGAGACAATCAGTACGGACTTAAGCTGGAACTGTACTATTACGTATTTGAGAAATGCAATGTGATAGTCAGAAAGAGCAGACTCATAAATGAGAGCACCGATACCGTCACCGTTGGAAGGCTCCTCAGCGCACAGCTCGATCTGGACAGATCGGATCTTGTGTTCACGACATTTCGCGGCGCATGGGGACGCGAAATGCAGAGGGATGACTGCATAGTCGGTACGGGCAGGCATATAGCCGAGAGCTACTACGGTGTGAGCTCCAACAGGTGCAATCCGTTCATCATGCTCCATCCCGCGCAGACCACGGAGAAGCAGGGTGAGTGCTATGCATATAATCTTATATACAGCGGCAATCATTACGAAGCGGTAGAAGCCAATGCATTCGGTAAGGTGAGATTTGTCGGCGGTATCAATCCGAGAGGCTTTGCATGGAAACTCGGGCCGAATGAGACATTTGATTCCCCCGAAGCCGTGCTGACATATTCGGCAAACGGCTATAATGCGATGAGCCGCAATATGCATTCCTTTGTAAACGAGCACATCGTGCGCGGTGAGTGGAAGGGCAAGGACAGACCCGTCCTCTTAAACAGCTGGGAGGCCGCATACTTTGATATAAATGAAAGCAAGCTTGTAAAGCTCGCTAAGGCCGCCAAGGATGTGGGTGCCGAGCTCTTCGTCATGGATGACGGCTGGTTCGGAGAGAGAAACGATGACAGGAGAAGCCTCGGTGACTGGGATGTAAATAAAAAGAAACTTCCCGGCGGACTTAAAGGAATAGCTGATAAGATAAACGGACTGGGGCTTCACTTCGGTATATGGGTCGAGCCTGAGATGGTCAATAAGGACAGCAGACTCTATAACGAGCATCCCGATTGGGCAATGAAGATCCCTGATAAGCCTCATTCGGAGGGACGCTGGCAGATGCTGCTCGACCTGTGCAATCCCGAGGTCACGGACTTTATCATCGATAAGATGTCCGAGGTATTTTCATCGGCAAATATCGACTATGTAAAATGGGATATGAACCGTCCCATTACCGATTATTATTCACAGTATCTGCCCGCCGACAGACAGGGTGAGGTAGCTCACAGATACTACCTGGGTCTGTACAGATGCATGAAGACGCTGACTGAGAGATTCCCCAATATCCTTTTTGAGGGATGTGCATCCGGAGGAAACAGATTCGATCTCGGCATACTCTCATACTTCCCTCAGATCTGGGCGAGTGATGATACCGACGCAGTCAGCAGGGCATATATACAGACGGGATACAGCTACGGATATCCGCAGTCGACCTACACGGCACATGTATCGGCCAGTCCCAATCATCAGACACTTCGCCGAACCCCTCTCGATACGAGGTTCAATGTAGCTGTATTCGGAAACTTCGGATATGAGCTGAATCTGTGTGACCTTAGCAAGGAAGACCTCGCCAAGGTAAAGGCGCAGATCGAGCTCTATAAGAAATGGAGACATATACTGCAGTGGGGTGATTTCTACAGAGGAAGATCATTTAACGATTCGCCTGCCGCTGCGGGCAGCAGTCCTTACGGCATAAGCGCATCTGCAGGAATGAGTGCCGATACCGCCGGCAATTTATGTGAGTGGACGATATGTTCAAAGGATAAGAGGCAGGCTGTGTCCATGCTCATGCAGAAACTGACAGTACCGAACAGTATGACCCATGTACTCTATCCGGACGGACTGGATGAAGAGAAGATATACAGATTCTATAATCGTGAACTGAAAGTGGATATAAGGGAATTCGGAGATCTCGTCAATATGATGGCGCCTGTTCATCTCAAGAATGATTCGATGCTGATGGACATCGCTGCGCACTTTGTTAAGCTGGACGGTGAGACAGAGAACTTTACCGCATCGGGATCGACGCTCATGTATGGAGGAGCGCATCTTCACCAGTCATACGGCGGTACGGGATTCAATTCGGATGTCAGACATTTCCAGGATTTCGGATCGAGATTGTATTTTATGGAAGCGACCTAGTTATCCTCTTTCTTGGATACGGTCTTGTACAGATCTGTGATATCGTCACGCTCTGCAGCGAGCCTTGATTCCATATCAAGCATCTTTACGGCATCGAGGAAATCCTCATCGGCTTCACCGGCCTCCGCTGTATCGGAGGTGTCGGTGCTTTGCTCGAGGAGATGGGATATGACGCGGTTTCTTCCGCTTTCCTTAGCATAGTAGAGCTTGTCGTCGGACTCTTTTATCATTTCTTCGAGCTGCAGACGGTCTCTCCATTCGGATACACCGAATGACATCGTAACTCTTATCTCCGTGTCACCGTAAGGGATGCGGAGATCTCTTATTTTGTCGAGCAGTATCTTGAGCGAACGCTCGGACTGATCGAGCTTCATACGGTCAAATACCAGGAGGAATTCCTCACCGCCCCATCTTGCGACAAAGCCGAACTTCTTCATATGGTCCTGAATGGTATTTGCTACGGTCACGAGCACGATATCTCCGGCATCGTGTCCGTAGGTATCGTTTACATGCTTGAAGTGGTCGATATCACCGATCGAGATACAGAAAGGGATCCTTTCTTTTACTGTATGAGAGTAGATGGATGAGAGCTTTCTGTCCGCACTTCTTCGGTTAAAGAGTCTGGTAAGAGGATCGCGCTCCATCATATCGCGAAGAGAACGGTGCATCTCGAGTATGGAAGTACCGATACTTCCGAGCTCATCGGGGCGTCTCGTAACATCGGGATCAAGCTCTGCTTCAACATCACCTCTTGAAGCTCTGGACATGAATACATGGATCTTGTCGAGGACGGAGACGATCTCCCTGGTATATCTGGTGATCAGTACAATGACGAAAGCCATAAGTATAAGGATAGCCAGAACGAGAGGCGTCAGAACCTGCATGATCATGTTCTGTATATCGGATGTCCTTTTGGCTACGCCCATCATGCCGACGACATCGCCTGAGCTTGAAACAAGCGGTGTATAGAAGCTGCAGTAGTCGACTTCGTCTATCTGAGAATTGTGATAAAAGGTAGCGGTCTTTCCGTTAAGGACGTCCTGGAGGATCTTTTCGTGAGCTCCGGTTGCTATACACCTGGCGGAGTATTTGTCCATAATGGTGGTATGGATCCTGGTATCCTGATAGAAAAGGGAATATTCAAGCCCTGTGGCAAACTTAAGCTCGTCTACGAGCGAATAATCCGTGGTGATATTGGTCTCGCCCTTATACAAATACAGCGCGCGGGAATTATCGTCGCCTGAGATCAGCGAATAATCGCCCGGGTATTTGCCGTCGTACATAAGCACCGCGGTGGCGCAGGCACTTCTGAGCTCGCTCTCTATCTGGTTATAAGAAAATCGTGATATCAGTGAATACCCAACAATAACTATTATGAATGAAAATATGATGAGCGGGATGATCGTTATGGCGTATAATCTCGCTGCTACCGAATGGATCGCTGATGTCCTTTTTTTCTTTAAAACGGTATCCATATCTGTCTCCTTTAAGGGTATTTTCAACGAAATTATATAATATAAGAAAAAAACGCACAAGAACGGATGATTGTATACAATTATATTTGTATAATTTGCTGTTTACATTAGCGCTTTTCTCTGATAAAATCCTAAAAGAAGCCAAGGGAGGCTAAAAAATCATCCCCTTAGGCTTTTGTTTTATAATATCCAGGGAGGTAGATTATGAAAAAGAAAGTAATTGCACTTGTCATGGCAGGAATCCTCGCTATGTCCATGACCGCATGCGGTTCTCAGGCAGGCGGTCAGACTAACACAGGATCAGGCGCTGAAACAGGAAGTACCGCTGTTTCACACGAGAGCAAGGGAGGTAAGCTTACCGGAACCTTGAAGCTCGGTGTCATCGGACCCCTTACCGGCGCAGCTGCTATTTACGGAAATGCCGTAGCAAACGGAGCACAGATCGCAGTAGATGAGATCAACGAGAATGGCGGAGACTTCAAGATCGAGATCAATCCTCAGGATGATGAGCACGATGCAGAGAAGTCCGTAAACGCTTACAACACCCTTAAGGACTGGGGCGTTCAGGCTATCGTAGGATGTGTTACCACCACCCCTTGTGTCGCTGTTTCTGCTGAAGCAAACAACGATCGCGTATTTATGCTCACTCCTTCGGCTTCATCCACCGATGTAACCAAAGGAAAGGATCAGACTTTCCAGCTTTGCTTCTCAGACCCCAACCAGGGATCTGCATCCGCACAGTATATTGTAGACAACAAGATGGCTACCAAGGTTGCTATCATCTACAACAACGGAGATGCATATTCAACAGGTATCTACCAGACTTTCAAGGATAAGGCTGCTCAGCTCGGACTTGAGATCGTTTCCGAGACCACCTTTACCGACGATACCACCGATTTCACAGTACAGGTTAAAGATGCACAGGACAAGGGAGCTGATCTCGTATTCCTTCCCATCTATTACACCCCCGCTTCCATGATCCTCAAGCAGGCTAAGGACAACGGTTACGCACCCACCTTCTTCGGTGTAGACGGAATGGACGGAATCCTTACCCTCGAGGGATTTGACGCAAGCCTTGCAGAGGGCGTAGTACTTCTTACTCCCTTCTCTGCAGATGCTACCGATGATCTTACCAAGAATTTCGTTACCAAGTATCAGGCAGCTTATGGAGAACTTCCCAACCAGTTCGCAGCAGATGCTTATGATTGCCCTTACGCTATCTACAAGGCACTTCAGACCTATGCTGACTGGAACGGAGATCTCGATGTTACCGGAATGAGTTACGAAGATATCTGCAAGATCCTCAAGGAAGTATTCGTAGACGCGTCCTTCTCGGTTGACGGTGTTACCGGAGACGGAATGGTATGGTCTGCAAACGGTGAGGTCAACAAGGCTCCCAAGGCTATGATTATCAAGGACGGAGCTTACGTAGGACTCTGATACAGGACAGTAATTCTTAAAGAACTATATGCGGCTGCGGGCTACGGGCGATCATTCGCAGCGTGTTCGCAGCCGTGCGATTTTTTCTGATCATCTGTTGACTTTTTTCAAAGGAAGAGACAATGCTGGATTATCTGATAAGCGGAATAAGTCTCGGAAGCGTATATGCAATCATCGCTCTGGGATACACAATGGTTTACGGTATTGCAAAGATGCTCAACTTTGCACACGGAGATGTCATTATGGTAGGAGGATATGTTTCCTTCTGCTCCATGAGTTATCTTGGATGGGGCCCACTGCCTGCGATCCTCTTCTCCATACTCGTGTGCACTCTCCTCGGTATTACGATAGAGAGAATGGCATATAAGCCTCTTCGCAGTGCCACAAGCCTCGCAGTACTCATTACTGCGATCGGTGTTTCGTATCTGCTTCAGAATCTCGCTCTTATCATCTGGAGTTCCAGCCCCAAGGTTTATCCCGATCTGTTCGGAGGAGTGGAGCCTGTTATGATAGGCGAGACCAGATTGTCATTTGCTACGATCGTCACTATTCTTGCCAATATCATCATTATGGTAGGTCTTACGCTTTTCACCAATTATACCAAGATAGGTAAAGCAATGCGTGCGGTATCCGAGGATAAGGGAGCTGCAACGCTCATGGGCATCAATGTAAACAAGACTATATCGGTTACTTTTGCGATAGGTTCCGGACTTGCTGCGATAGCGGGAGTACTGCTTCTTGCATCATATCCCACACTTCAGCCCACGACCGGATCGATGCCCGGTATCAAAGCCTTCACGGCAGCAGTTTTCGGAGGAATAGGATCCATACCGGGTGCGATGCTCGGAGGAATCCTTTTAGGCGTAATAGAGATCTTTGCTAAGGCTTATATATCCACACAGCTCTCAGATGCGATAGTGTTCGGTGTGCTCATCATCGTCCTGATAGTCAAGCCCACGGGACTCCTTGGCAAGAAAGTAAGCGAGAAGGTATAGGGGGCGCGTATGAAAAATCTGAGTATAAATACAAAAAAAGCGTTCCTCAATTACGGTATAGTGATAGTTTTCTATATCATCTTCCAGTCTCTGTCGGCAGGAGGAGCACTTTCCAATTCACTTAAAGGACAACTCATTCCGATCGTTGTGTATATGATCATGGCTGTATCACTCAACCTCGTAGTAGGAATATCGGGTGAGCTCAGTCTGGGACATGCGGGACTTATGTCAGTGGGTGCTTTCAGCGGCGTTGTCGCTGCATCGTGCCTCAGTGACGTGGTTCCTTCTCCGGGACTCAGACTTTTCCTTTCGATACTGATAGGTGCGATCTTTGCGGGGATCATCGGATTCCTGATAGGTATACCGGTACTTAGGCTTAACGGTGACTATCTTGCTATAGTAACTCTTGCATTCGGCGAGATCATCAAGAATCTCTTAAACTGCATATACATCGGAGTTGATGAGAAGGGACTGCATTTCTCCGGCAAGGATGAAGCATCACTCGGACTTGCTCCCGGCGGATACTCGATAGTCAAAGGTCCCATGGGTGCGACCGGTATCAACAAGCTTTCCACTTTTACGGCAGCGATCATTTTACTCATCGTTGTACTCGTTATCGTGCAGAATCTCGTAAACAGCAGAACGGGACGCGCTATCATGGCTATCCGCGACAATAGGATCGCTGCTGAGAGCTGCGGACTCAGTGTTACCAAATACAAACTGACAGCATTTGTTATATCCGCTGCAATGGCGGGAGCTGCCGGTGTTGTATACGGGCTTAACTTCTCGACCATAGTACCCAAGAAATTTGATTTCAACACTTCGATACTCATCCTTGTATTTGTCGTTCTCGGAGGCATAGGAAATCTCACCGGATCGCTCATCGCAGCGGGACTTCTTACCGTGCTTCCGGAACTCCTGCGTCAGTTCAGGGATTATCGAATGCTTGTATATGCGATAGTACTTATCGTAGTTATGATCGCTACCAATAATGAGAAACTCAAAGTGGCTGTCGCGGTGGCGATTGATAAGATAAAAGGAAAGAAGACGGGAAAGGAGGGCGAAGCAAATGAGTAAGCAGGAAGTAAAACTCGTTAATGTCCCCAGCCCCAACTTTATCCCCGAGAGAGATCTCGGAAAACCGCTCGTACTGGAGACCAATCATCTCGGTATCGATTTCGGCGGACTTCGCGCTGTTGATGAGTTCAATATAGCACTCGGTGCAACTGAGATAGCAGGACTTATCGGACCTAACGGAGCAGGTAAGACGACGATCTTCAATATGCTCACAAAGGTATATCAGCCCACCAGAGGCACGATAATGCTCAACGGGCGCGATACGCACAATATGACTCCTGCGCAGATAAGCCAGGCAGGAATAGCGCGTACTTTCCAGAACATAAGACTCTTCGACAAACTTACCGTTGAGGAGAATGTTAAGATAGGCCTTCACAATCATATCAATTACGGACTCCCTTCGGGTATGTTCAGACTTCCGAAGTACTGGAGAGAGGAAAAGAGATCGCATGAAGCAGCTCTTAAACTGCTGGATATTTTTGGAATGGCAGATCTCGCCGGCAAGGAAGCAGGAAGCCTTCCCTACGGTGCGCAGAGAAGACTTGAGATAGTCAGAGCACTTGCGACTCAGCCACAGCTTCTTCTTCTCGATGAGCCCGCTGCAGGAATGAACCCTTCGGAGACGGAAGAACTGATGAACAATATCCGCAAGATAAGGGATGATTTCCAGATAGCGATCATGCTCATAGAGCACGATATGAAACTGGTCATGGGTATATGCGAGAGTATCGCAGTGCTTAATTTCGGCCGTATCATCGCAAAGGGAACGCCTTCGGAGATACAGAACAATCCTCAGGTCATCGAAGCATACCTCGGAACAAACAAGGAGCGCGGATAATATGGCTACTATGTTAAAAGTAAATGATCTGCACGTATATTACGGCAGTATACACGCTATAAAGGGAGTATCCTTCGAGGTAAACGAGGGAGAGATAGTTACTCTGATAGGCGCAAACGGTGCGGGTAAGTCTACTACCCTTAATACTATTGCCGGACTTCTTAAGCCCCGTACGGGAGAGATAGAGTTTGAGGGCAGCAGCGTACTCGGAGTACCTGCACATAAGGTCGTAAACAAGGGACTTGCTCTCTGCCCTGAGGGAAGAAGGATATTCCAGCATCTTACTGTCGAGGAAAACCTTGAGATGGGCGCATATACGAGACCTGCCGATGAAGTTGCGGAATCCAAAGAGAAAGTATATGAGCTTTTCCCCAGGATGAAAGAGAGATATAAGCAGACTGCAGGTACACTCTCCGGAGGAGAGCAGCAGATGCTTGCAATGGGCAGAGCACTTATGTCCAAGCCCAGACTCCTCATGCTTGACGAGCCCTCTATGGGACTTGCACCCATACTCGTCGACCAGATATTTGAGATAATAGAGAGCATGAATAAAGCGGGAACCACGATACTCCTCGTTGAGCAGAATGCTCGTATGGCACTCTCCGTAGCCAGCAGAGCGTATGTCCTCGAGACAGGACTGATCACCATGTCCGGAGATGCGGATAAGCTTCTTAATGATGATAAAGTAAAGAAGGCTTATCTGGGCGGTTAAGAGGAAGGAAACGGATATGGCGGTCAAGTGGGGAGTACTCGGAACAGCAAATATTGCGAGATGGTGTACGATACCCGGAATGAAGGGCGCGGACAATTGTGAACTGTACGCCATAGCCGGAAGAAATCCCGAGAAGGTCGAAAAGTACAAAGAGGAATTTGGCTTTGTCAAAGGATATACCGGATACGATAAACTTCTTGAAGACCACGATGTTCAGGCGGTCTATATTCCGCTTCCCAATGATCTGCATAAAGAATGGGTCATAAAGGCTCTTCGCGCCGGCAAAAATGTCCTCTGTGAGAAACCGCTTGCATTAAATGCAGCAGATGCTGAGGAGATGTATGCTGTTGCCGGGGAAAATAATGTCATCCTGATGGAAGCGTATGCATATCTTCACAGTCCTTATATAGCCTCGCTTAAAGAAGATCTCGCAAGCGGCATCATAGGAGATGTCGACTATCTGGAGACGGAATTCCTGACACAGGGGTATATAGAGGATTACAGGCTCTACAGAGATAAAGGCGGCGGAGCAATATATGATCTTGGCTGCTATTGCACGACTATGATCCTTTCACTCTTTGACGGGGATCCGGAGCTTGTATTTGCAGCTGCGGAATTCATGGAGACCGGAGTCGATGCGTTTGCATCGGTATTGGTTAGAGTCGGCAACGTGAGAGCTTCTTTCAATGCGGGGATGAATTTCACACCGGGCTGCAATTCGAGAAAGGACAAGCTCTATATCCATGGATCAAAGGGTGTGATAAATTCCGATGTGGAATACAATCAGGCCGGAGAGCTTAAGTATACGATCACTGCAGACGGAAAGACTATCGAACGTACTGTAAGTGCAATGCAAAACTATACGCTTGAGGCTGAGCAACTTGGCCGCTGCATAGAAAACGGAGAGACGCCTCGCATCTCCCCGGAATTCTCGATCAAAAACGCAAAACTTCTTGACGCGATCCTTCAAAGGATCGGGTATTAATTGAAGGGCTTGTAGCCCGCGTCATTCATTTGACGCTTGAATTCATTTACAGAGATGCCGGTTTTTTCGGCGGCTTTTTCTATTGATAAATCTCCGTTAGCGACTAATGAAAACAGGATTTTTCTTTCTTCTTCACGACCTTTATTAATGCAACGATCCATTACTTCACACATGTTTTTCATCTCCCCAGGGTTGCTGTTTGCCATTATTTCTTCGTATCTGTGATCTCCGGTAAACGCGGAAAGCAGTTTGAGTAGCCCGTCTATATGTCTTATCTCTGTTTTGTCTTGTGGTATGTAATTGGGGTCAATTCGTCTTTTGACGAAAAAGTCGGCAACCAATCTAAAATCACTTTTGAACAAAGATATCTGTTTTTCGGAGAGCCAGGATACTTCGAATATGTGGATTGAATAATCGGTTACATATGGATCCACGACGGTAGGAATCTTGATTGCCTCTTTTAGTGATTTCCCTTTATTCCAGCGTTCTTTTCCAAAATATAAAACCAACGTTATAACCGGAAGAATTTCCGTGTTTCCGGTTGTAATCTGGCTTCTATAAGAAGCTCCGTCATACCCGATAACTCTTACCGGCATTAGTGGGTCAGCTTTCGTTTGATTTTCAATGCCATAAAGAGCAATTCTTGTTTTTCCATCTAACCAGCATTTTGCAACATCACGTTCAAGCTCGTGTAATTTTCTGTCGTCAGATTTGTATTGTGAATGAACTATCAAATCTGAAAGAGAATCGGGAAGCACGACTTCTTGACCGTCAAATAGCAATACATTAACTATGTCTGCAAAGACATCATTATAATCTTCAAACAGCTTTTCAGAAATGTCTTTTTGTCCCAAACAATGCCTCTCTTTCTAACCGGATATGCAGTCTGAAAGAGAAAGGATGTTTATTGAATGATACTCCATTTGTTAAAAAAATGAAAGTAGACAATCCATTCTGACGAACGAGTGCATATCCTGGTCAATATGTATTTATAAACATGTGATTTGGCAGATCATTCCGATCCGGATGCCGAATAGGCAAAGAATCCTTCATACATGATAAATTATCTGCCAAAAGCAATGTATCATAAAGAAACATAAAAAACAAGTCACATTTATGGATAATTGATATAATATAGATAACAAATTGTGTGGCACTTAATTCAACTACGGAGGCAATATATGTGCAGAGGCGGAGGATATCGGAGAAGAAGTGGTGGGAGAGGAAGACGCAGAACAAAAAGAGGGTTTTTTTCAAGGATTTTGTCTTCTATAAGGGCTTATAGAGGTACAAGGTACGCATTCAGGCTTCTTACAGGAAAGAAAATGGGTTTCTCTCTTCGCGGACCGGCAGGAATGAGATTACATTATAATTCTGATGGTTCACTCCGAAGTATCAGCCTCAAGTCGTGCGCAGGAATGAGAGTAATACTGGGATCGAATGGAAAATTCAAAAAATTGAGTATCCCCGGTCTATTAAAGGGCACCAGAATATTCACAAATTCCAAAGGAGAACTTACAGGGTTCGGACTTCCAGGGCTTTTTGGAGGATATCATTTGTATGATGCTCACGGGAAACATAAGAGATCATATGGGCCCGTGATCAAAGGAGTATGCCTTTCAGAAGATTCCAATGGAAATAAAAGAAGAAATGCTGTAAATAAACAAGAAAAGTATTCTTTTATTGAGAATGAATCAAAGACAGAGATAAATGGAACTGAAAAAGCTTATTCTCGAAAAGGAGAAGTACGCGGAAAAACAGTTAACCCTATCGACGGTGAGGAATTAAAGAAGTTTAATCTAAAAGGGATAAATGATGAACGAAAAACGAAAAAAAATAATAACCTTGATCTAACTCAAACTGAAAGAATGAATGAGTGCAATCAGGAAAAAGACGCACCTACGAGACCTATAGAAAATATCTCGAGTACGGATCAGCACCAAGAACCTCAGATAACACATCGGAATGAGAAAGAGGGAAACAGTAATCTAAAACAGATTACCGGAGAAAACACAGGGAACAAGACGGGGGTATCGCGGCAACCAGTTAAACATGAGCAGACAAGAATGTCAGGAGGTGCTTTCCAAATTAATTGGTCAAAGAAGTGATATCGTTAAAAAAATTATTAATAAGGGGTTTGTTACGGACGTAGCTCAATGGATCAGAGCGGTGAATAGTTAATTCTCAGAAGCGGGTTCGAATCCTGCCGTCCGTTTTTCTGAATAATTCTATACACTATTTTCACTGTTAGAACACAATATGGACATAATTGGCTGATAGATTATCAGTAGGATTTCAGTTGCGAAAAAATGCTAAAGACGAAAGGAGGACACAGCTTGAGGGACGATTACAGGCATGAGGTCAAGCATGAGATCAGCTACAGCGAGATGCTGGACATACGGAGACGGCTTTCTGCAATAGCAAGACGCGATACTCATGCAAGGGACGGATGCTATCACATACGGAGTTTGTACTTTGACACTCCCGAGGATACGGCACTTAGAGAGAAGCTCCTGGGAGTAGCCAAGAGAGAAAAGTACAGGATACGGTGCTATGACGGAGATGAGAGCTTTATCCGCCTCGAGAAAAAGACCAAGATTGGCGGACTCGGAACCAAGGATATGGCGGAACTCTCGCCGGAACAGGTCACCGGGATCATAGCAGGAGATAACGACTGGCTGATAGATGAGAATGACGAACTGCTGAGGCAATTCTACGTTGCGATCAGAAATGAACGTTTGCAGGCCAAGACGATCGTCGACTATACCAGGGAGCCATTTATCTACGATCCGGGCAATGTCAGAGTGACACTCGACTACGACATTCGGACCGGACTGAAATTACAGGACTTGCTGGATTTCGAAGCTCCGACGGTACCCGTGAAGGACTCACCGATCATACTCGAGGTCAAGTGGGACAACTTCCTTCCCGAAGTGATTAAACAGGCGGTACAGCTCCCGGTACGAGAGCAGGCCTACAGCAAATATGCAGCATGCAGAATGTATGATTGAAAAAAATTAAAGGAGATAAAACTATGAATTTTTCAGACATTTTCAAATCAGACTTTTTGGAGAATATTTCAAGCGTAAGTATCTTTGACATGGTAGTCACACTGCTTCTGGCATTTTGTATCGGAGTGTTCATATTCTGGGTATATAAAAAGAGTTCGGCCGGTGTTATGTATTCATCAAGTTTTGGTGTGACTCTTGTTGCACTGACAATGATCACATCACTTGTCATTCTTGCAGTTACGAGTAACGTAGTCCTTTCACTCGGTATGGTCGGTGCCCTTTCGATCGTTCGTTTCAGAACTGCCATCAAGGAACCCGTTGAGATCGCTTTCCTTTTCTGGAGCCTGGCAGCAGGCATCGTTCTCGCAGCAGGACTTATTCACCTCGCTGTATTCGGAAGTCTCCTTATAGGCGTGGTACTTCTTCTTTTCTCAAACAGAAAGGCACATTTCAATCCTTATATCGTAGTGCTCAGATGCCGCGACAAGCAGGCTGAGAAGGATGCTTGTGAGATCATCAAAAAGAATTCAGATAAGGCTGTCACCAAGAGTAAGTCGGTGACCAAGGGACAGATAGAACTCAATATCGACATCAGACTTAAAAAGGATAATACCGATTTCATCAATGAACTTTCCGATCTTGATGGAGTGGAGAGCGCAGTACTCGTAAGCTACAACGGAGATTATATGTCATAAGGACGAGCAGTATTTAGAAAAGGAGATTGTATATGGTTACAAGCAAACATATCAGTAAAATATGTGCGGTCGTGATCGCTCTTATGCTCGTGATCACATTCGTCTTTATGAATGCCGAAGCTCTCGGTGTAAAGACCGGCGATAAGAGTATCGGCTACGAAGAGCGCCTGTTTGACCGTTCCAGAGTTCATACCATCGATATCGTTATGGACGACTGGGACGAGCTCATAGAGAATGCTACGAGCGAAGAGTATTACAACTGTACGGTGGTGATAGATGGAGAGTCATACAAAAATGTGGCCATCAGAGGTAAGGGAAATACTTCTCTGTCGTCTGTAGCTTCGATGAACAGTGAAAGATACAGCTTCAAGATTGAGTTCGATCATTATCAGGACGGAAACAGCTATCACGGACTGGATAAGCTCTGTCTCAACAATCTGATCCAGGACAATACTTACATGAAGGATTATCTGGCGTACGTGATGATGGATGAGTTCGGAGCAACATCTCCTCTGTGCAGTTATGCTTTCATAACGGTAAACGGTGAGGACTGGGGGCTGTATCTGGCTGTTGAAGGAGTGGAAGATTCATTCCTTGAGCGTAATTACGACGGTGAAGGAGACCTCTATAAGCCTGACAGTATGTCGAATGGCGGCGGACGAGGAAACGGACGCGACTTCGATATGGACAAGTTCATGGAAGAGAATGGGTTCGAGGATAGCGAGGACGGATCCGAGGAAGATTCTACGAGCGATGACAGTTTCCCTGAAGGCAGAAAACCGGACTTTAGTGGAGGAGACTTTCCCGGTGGTGAGAGGCCTGATTTCAGTGGAGGAGATTTCTCCGGCGGCGGAGGATTTCCGGGAGACGGCTCCGGCAAGGATGACGTGAAACTCCAGTACAGTGATGACGATTTTGACAGCTATTCCAATATATTCGGCAATGCCAAGACAGATGTCTCAGATGCCGACAAGAAGAGACTCATCTCTTCATTGAAGAGCCTCAGCGAATATGAGAACCTTGAAGAAGTGCTCAACATGGACGAGGTCCTGCGGTATTTCGTGGTACACAGCTTCCTGGTAAACGGTGATTCGTATACCGGCAGGATGGTCCATAATTATTATCTCTACGAGAATGATGGACAATTTGAGATGATCCCCTGGGATTACAATCTGGCATATGGTACATTTATGGGAAGCAATGCTTCGGATTCGGTCAACGATCCCATAGATACTCCTGTAAGCGATGGAAGTATGGATGACAGACCGATGGTCGGATGGATATTCTCAAGTGATGAGTACACTGAGATGTATCATGAGTATTACAGTGAGTTTGTCAGCGAATTCATAGACAGCGGAAAGCTTCTTGATCTGATAGACGAGACCGCTGCGATGATAGCTCCCTATGTGCAGAAGGATGCAACTGCATTCTGCACATATGAAGAATTTGAGACCGGCGTTGAAGCTATAAGAGAATTCTGCAGACTGCGCGGCGAGAGTGTCAAAGGACAGCTGGACGGAACGATCCCTTCTACCGAGGAAGGTCAGAAAGCTGACAGCAGTACTCTGATAGATACGGGCGACTTGAATATCAGCGACATGGGCACCATGGGAGGCGGAGGAGGTGGATTCCCGGGAGGAGGCCCCGGACAGGGAGGCCGCCCCGGCGGAAATGACGATTCCGGATCCAACTAGAAATGATTGCACAGGCGGTGTACACATGTATGCCGCCTGCTTTCTTTTTCCACGAAAATGGGGAAAAATGGCCATAAATAAGGTATAATAAGAGCAGTATTTCTTTCTGTTGATCAGTCATTATTCAAAAGAGAACGAAAGGG
>DFKT01000063.1 GCA_002373595.1 Lachnospiraceae bacterium UBA3638
TTACATCCTTATCCTGCTCAAAGTAATTGAATATCACAAAAGAAGATGCCAGCGTAGCGTGACCGCATAGTTCAACTTCGGATCCGGGAGTAAACCATCTGAGGTGATAGCCCTGTTTCTCCTTAACAATAAACGCTGTCTCACTCAGATTATTCTCCATAGCCAGCTTCATCATGAAGTCTTCTTTCGGCCATTTATTCATTACACAAACCGCCGCCGGATTTCCGGAAAACGGTTTATTTGTAAAAGCATCAACAATATATTGCTTCATTACTTGTCTCCTTAGAAGTTAAAATCTTGAAACCACCCAAGCAATAAGTACTGCCAGGATCGGAAATCCGATAACCGTTGATACCCATTTACCGATCAACGTTTTCCCATATAAGTGATCTTATCTCCATAAGTCTACACCTCCTGCATTATCAATACTCATCCAAAAAGTTGTGTCGCGTCCCATTTTTCTTATAAGCGATCACGGTATCGAGATTTACATTTTCAACACTCTTAAAGATATTGGATTCAATAAACGGATTGTTTTTCTTTAGCTCCGCGATCATTTTCTTTGTCTCCAGACGTTTCGATGAAGTAGTCCCGTCCTCATGACATGTGGTGCAGATATCGGTAAAATGACATGCACACTGCAGGAAATGAAGATCATTGTAGTCCCTCCAAGCGCAGATATCGCTTTCGCGAATCAGATATAACGGTCTGATCAGTTCCATTCCTTCGAAATTAGTGCTGTGAAGTTTGGGCATCATGGTCTGTATCTGTGCCCCATACAGCATTCCCATAAGGATAGTCTCGATGACGTCATCATAATGATGCCCCAGCGCAATCTTGTTGCAGCCAAGTGCCTTCGCTTTACTGTAAAGATATCCGCGGCGCATTCTCGCACAGATATAGCATGGACTTTTTTCTATGGTATCTACTGCATCAAAGATGTCGCTTTCAAATATCGTGATTGGGATTCCCAGTGCTTTGGCATTACTTTCGATCAGTTCACGATTTTCCCGATTATATCCGGGATCCATTACGAGAAATGTCAGTTCAAAATTGCACTGCCTGTGCCTTTGTATCTCCTGAAAAAGCTTTGCCATCAGCATGGAATCTTTACCGCCTGATATGCATACAGCAATACGATCACCCTCCTGTATAAGCTGATACGTTTTGCACGCCTTGGCAAAAGGCGTAAAAAGCTGCTTATGGAACTTCTTTCGGATGCTTTCTTCTGCCTTATGCTGCTTTTCTTCTCTTGCGGATTCATCAAGCATTCCCGATCTTATATACCCGATATATCCGCCCTCAAGGCTATAAATATCCCTGTCTTCAAGATACTCCGACTCCTCCAGCTCCTTCGATTTCCGCCCGATCTGACAGTAAAAAACAAGTTTTTTGTTTTTGCTGATGTTCTCAAGTTCAGTGTTTGGCCCTTCTTCAATCACTTCCATTGGAATGTGAAGAACTCCCGGTATTATTCCGTAAGCTACAAGTCCGTCATCCCTGATATCTATGAGTTCATACGAATCCTTCGGCCATTTCCGAAGTTCTTCCGGTGTTATTTCTTTCATTGGAATCCTTACTGCTCTGCCTCCATCTCAGCATTAATGGTTTCTTCGCTTGCTGCCATAGCATAAAGGGTCATTTCAAGAAGCTTATCCAGTTCCCATCCAAGCTGATCTGCTCCGCGCTCGATTACTTCCCTTGTGATCATCTTCTTTACCATCCTTTTCTTTATTCTCCGGCTTCACTCATCATCTTCCTGTAAGATTCTATCTCAGTATCTTTATGATCTCATCCTCGTCTGCATCGGGAAGGATCTTGGCGAGGTGCTTCAGTACGCGGGCATAGGATTCCTCGGGAGTGCGTTTGTAGACAGCGTCGGTGAATTTCTTTCCCATAAAACGCTCCGGTGTGGAATACTCTGCGACTCCCCAGCCATACGCATTGCCGAGCTTATCCGTCTCATACTTAAAGTCGCTCGTTATCACATAGCACTGCTTCTGCAGGCGCGTGATCATGGTATCGAAGCCCTTCTTACCGCCCTTGCCGTATCCGCCGACGGATTTGAGCTTCCTGGACATCACAGGAGCATTTGCATCCAGAAGTTCATACAGCTCCTTATCGTAGAAGGATGCAAGTCCGTCATCATACCTCGCGTCGAAGTCATATCCGTCCCTTCTGTAATTGGCAAAGTCCGGAAACCATTTGGCACTGATATACATAGCTTTGCCGCGGAGGAATTTGCCATAGGCGCACTTCGTCTTCTTGATGACAGGGCCCTTCCACTCCCATGCAGGCCAGAATCCGTCATCACAGTCATCATACCAGCATCCGGGAGCTATATGCTCCTCTATGGAAAAGCCCTCTATCTCGTTCGCAAAAAAGGGAACAAATCCGACCTCGCCGATGAGATCACACAGATCCTTCATCGATCCTATCGTAAAATCTTCCGAAAAATTCATATCCGTATCTCCGTGAATAAAAGCCCTGGCGATCTCCTCAGCGTTTGAATATATTATTGATCAGTTTGTTTACCAGGTGATTAAGGAATCTCATAAGGCAGGCTGCGCCAAAGTCCATGAGTACTATCACGGCAAATATGACCATCCCTGCGGGGAATCCCCAGTTTAAGAATCCGTACCAGTCATTAGTCTCCGGCCACACTCCTATACCGTTAACCAGGATATTGATAAGATAACCCATTCCGTAAACAAGCGCGAGCGCCGCCGACCAGATCGCATACTTAAACGGTATCTTCTTCTTAGTCTCAAGGAACAGAAACTCAACCATTGCAATAAGAGGCACGATCAAATGGAAATATCTGTTTCCTCCCTGATACATATCGAGGTCCGGATACATTGGAGCAAGAAAGAAAGCGATTATAGCAAATGTGAGTCCGACCGCAGATGCCGCCATCAGTTTGGGCAGTATGGGAAGCTTCTTGTTAAAGAAGATATCCAGGATAAGCCAGAGCAAAGCCACGATACCGCAGAAGATATTGGAAAGCACGGTAAAGTATTTAAGATTCTCCCACCCTTGGGATGTGAGTCCGGTTCCGCTTCCCTTAAAGGTGAGCATAGCATAAATACCCACGCCGACAAAGACTATGATCGCTGCATTAAACGCTTCGCTGATCATCGCTCTGCAGTCTTTCTTTATCTTCATTCTGTCGCCGGGCTTAGAATCCATACACCCTCTCATAATTATTTCTTCTTCGACTTATTCTTCTTTTTCTGCTGAGACTTCTTTGTATTATTTGCCGGTGCCGCCTTACCCTTTCCATTCTTCATGAAAACGAATACCGCACCGCCCACGAATGCTGCTGCAAGTACGAGGACCACCGCCGTGATCGCACCGTCATTACTCTTCTCTGCTGGCTGTTCTTCATGTGCGGGAGTCTCTTCTTTAGCAGGCTCCTCTTTGGTTTCTTCAGTTTCCTTCTTTTCCTCGGGAGCCGACTCTTTCTTATCCTTATCCTCATCCGTCTTCTTTGCGGATCCGGTATTTATCACAGGCTCAGGAGCTTTGCCCGCATGCGCTGTAAGGGTGATGCCGTTTGCGCCGAGCGCCACTTCGTGGTCGAGGCTTATAAACTTGCCGTCCTTATCAGCCCAGAGCACAGGCTTTACGAGAGCATACTTATCCTCATCCCAGGTCTTGAAATCATCCTTTACGAGTCCGCCCGTATCACCGGAGTTCGCATTGAAGCACCAGAATGTATGATTGAGGTTCTCTTTGCCGATGAGGTCTCTGATGTATTCCATCCAGCGCTGATTGTCTCCCGACATGAAGCCTCCCCATTCTCCGATGAGTATGGGGGCTATATCCTCCTCTGCTATATAGAGCCAGTAAGGATGCCATGCGTCCTTATAGAGCGAATCATAATCGAATCCGCCTTCAAACCAGGGCTGCATATATACCAGAGGGCCGTAATCATGAGGTGAATAAACGACCTGCTTATTTCTCTCCTTATCGCCGAAGTCTATGGGATAATCCTTTACTGCCATAAGGTTTCCGCCCCACCAGGTGTTGTAATAATCCTCGTCATCGGTTGATTTGAAATCATTAGCTTTAGGATCGATGGGATAGATCTGTATACCTTCTATAATGATGAGCGCATGTGGATTGATATCAAGGATCGCATTTCCCGCTTTCTCTGCTACTCTCTTCCAGTTGTTCTTGTCATTGGAATCATTCCAGATAGCATGAGTCGGCTCGCTCGCCTTACCGTGAGGCTCATTCTTAAGATCGTACGCTACGATGGTATCAAAGTTCTTATATCTGTCTGCGATCCATTCAAGTGCTTCGATATATTTATCCTCGGAAATCTTGTCCGTATACCATACGGGGTGATTATGTCCGGACGCATCGGTATTGGCAGAGTGGATATCTACCATTACCTTCATGCCGTTCTCTTCGCAGAGTGTCAGTACATAATCAAATATCTCAAGCGAATTGAGTGAATTGAGATTCCCATTGTATGCATGATTGTAATTGGCAGTAGGGTAATTGCCCTTCTTCCACTCAAGTAGAAGCTCTGC
The DNA here is from genome assembly GCA_002373595.1 of Lachnospiraceae bacterium UBA3638. Lineage (GTDB taxonomy): Bacteria > Bacillota > Clostridia > Lachnospirales > Lachnospiraceae > AC2028. Next base: position 4,542 of record DFKT01000063.1, read on the forward strand.
GGACATCGGGACTCTGAGCAGATTAAAACCGTGATCTGCGATCGCTACTATGGATGACTCCAGTTCCGCATTCCAGAGACCGTCAAATAGATTAGTGCCGGTATTGTATCCGAACCAGTTGCATCCCGTGAGCCATACCTTGTTGCCGTTCATATCGACAATATCGGATCCATCGGTAGTGAGCCAGTCATCTCCGACCTTACCCTTCACGGACTCCGCAGGAGATTTAAACTCAGGCTTCTTAGGATTATTCTGATCATTATTCTGATTATTGTTATTATTTCCGCCGTTTCCTCCGCCGGAGTACTTGCCGTCTCCCGATACGCTGATCACCTTGGCAGAAGTAAGATCGGATCCGTCAACCTGTATGCCGACATTGGAATCAAAGCCCCACGAATTCGCTCCGTCAGCCCTGACCGAGGCAGTAACCTGCTTGCCGTTAACAGTATATGTATCAAATCCCCATCCGGAAGCTGAAGAGACGGAGCCGTTGAATTCAACGACCACCTTGATCTCGAGATATCCGCTGCATCCGTTTAGATCAAAAGATATCTGTCCTCCCGAAGTCCACATATTTGTGGAGACGTTTTTGGCTTCAGGACCTGCCGCCTTGGATGCTCCCGCTCCAAAAGCAGGCGATATCGTCATCACCAGCACGATGACAGCCACGATCATTGAAAGCGCTTTGGTTAATGCCTTTCCGAATACATGATGCTTCATTTCCTCTCCCCATCCTTCTTTCGGTAATATTCAAACATATACTGCTGATAAACGCCGTTATAGGGCGAATACTTTTCCTTCGGATACCCGTTCGGGTATTCATTCTCGAGGACTCTCTTTATCCATACATCCACAGGGAATGCATCAAGCTTGTGAAGTCCGAAAAGAGTTACACAGGAAGCCACTTTAAGACCCACACCCTTTATCTTCATAAGCTCTGATATCGCTTCGTCCGCAAGTTTCTCAGACACGGCATCCAGATCAAGGTCCCCGTCAGTCACCGTGCGAGCTGCATTCCTCAAATATACATCCCTGTATCCCAGTCTGCACTCTGAGAGTTTTTCATCACTTAGAGAAAGGATGTCCTCGGGTCCCGGAAAAGAATAATACGCATTGCCTTCCGAATCCTTACATCTCTTTCCCGCTCTCTCGCACAGAAGCTCAATAGACCTTTTGATCGCAGGGATATTCCTGTTCTGGGATATGATAAAGCTGATAAGCGTCTCCCACGGATCCTGTCTGAGTATCCTTAAGCCAACACAGCTCGCCGCCGCATCCGCCATAAAGGGATCTTCATCTTTGTCGACCAGTGTTCTTATCTTTTTGTACGATGTGCCAAGATCAAGATAGTCATACCACAGGTCGCCAAACTCCTCCTCGGTGCAATCCGTCTCAATGCAGTCCTTAGACGGCTGTGATACTATCAGGCATTTTCCGAATGCAGGTATCCTGTACTTTGCAGGTTCATCCCCTAAAACAGGCAGTTCCTCCCATCTGAAACACTGCCCGCTGTCCGCTATCCTGTATAGGTCAAGATCATCCTTTACTTTTATCTTTGCCATTACTTTCGGATCCTGATATCCGTAAGTGCTACCTGGTCACCACTCAGGAGTACGTAGATCTCTTTAACTTCATCTTTGATATTTATCGTATTCTTAATGGAAATACCTCCATTGGCGGTTGTGGTTACTACGCTGTTTCCTCTTCTCTTGAACGAGACTGTGCATTCAAATCCCTTCTTATTGAGAGCTTTCCATGCGTCCCATCCCTCGAATTCATCCGTCTGCTCGGTGATTATCGTGTTCTCGGTACATGCGTCAGATTCCCAGTTCTCACCATCAAGTCTGAGAAGGGAGAACTCTCGATAGTTCGGTCCCTTGTATTTCCTGTCATCAGAATAGTAGAGACTGATAAATGCCGTATGCCAGATAAGTCTGGCGGTGGGAAGGCTCATTGTATGGAATGTGATCTCGAGGCCGTCCGTTACGGGGATACCGTCTGTTGACTCTACTCTGTATCCGTTTATCTGAACATTCGGAACATCTCCAACTCTGCGGTTAATGTAGCTGACTTCCTCTGCTATACGAGGAATGCGATCCTCGCTTATCCTCTCCTCGGATTTATCTATCGATACATCAAATATACGGCAGTTTTCTCCCGTAAATGCAAGATATGCATATCTTACGCTGTCAGGAAGCGCCATAATCGTCTCAGACTTCATGTACTTATTGGAGATCTCAATAAGGACATGATCGCGGCACTTTGCCATATAAATCCTGTACTCGATCTCCTCGGAACGCATGACGGTATTGGACGGCATATCTTCCAATTTCTCTACATTGGTAACAATCTTTCTGGCATCCGTACATACGTCGTGACCATCAAGCCAAATCTCACCATACTCACAATAATTGAAATCCGCAATCTCATCTTCATTCTCATGAACCACCTGATCGAGCGAATCAAAGATCACAACGGAAGGCATCGGTGTCTTGTCGGGATGATCCGGATTGATACCGCACTTAAATGTAAGCGTTGTGGGGTTGCCTGTGATAACGATGCCTTCGGAGATCACACTGCGGTAATCCGTGCATATGATCTCATTTTCTCCGGAGAGCCCCTTCTGATCCTCCATCTCTTTCATCTGGAACTCTTCATCGAGATCTATCAGATGGAGCATGATCTTGGCAAGTTTGGGATCAAACTGTGTTCCCGAGTGCTTAATGATCTCCTCACGCGCTCTCTGCTGAGGATACGCGGGGCGGTAGCTTCTCTTGGATGTCATAGCGTCATACGCATCGGCTACTGCTATTATCCTTGCGATCTCAGGTATCTCTTCTCCCTTTAATCCTTCGGGATATCCCTTTCCATCATATCTCTCATGATGGTACTTTGCACCTACAGCCAGATAAGGATACTCTGAAATGCTCGAAAGTATCTCTTCTCCGAAGACGGAATGTTGCTTGATCGCTTCGTATTCCTCGGGAGTAAACTTTCCCTCTTTGTTTACTATCTCATCTCCTATTGCGATCTTTCCTACATCGTGAAGAAGTGCGGCGTAGTAGATCTCCTCGACCTCTTTCTCACTCTTACCGAGTTCTCCAGCTATCTGCTTGGAGTATTTTGCGACTCTCGCAGAATGTCCGTGTGCATATTTGTCATTGGCATCTATCGCATTGGCAAGGGCTGTAGATGTCTGATCAAAAAGAGTCCTGATGCTCTTCTGCTCTTTTCTCAGATAATCAACCTCTGTAAGATTGGCTTTCTCAGCCTGCTCATTGAGGTCCATTATCGCAAATACATAAATCAGGTTACAGAATATCGCCGTTGTGATATTGGTGAGCGAGATTCCGTAGACGAGGAGCTGAATGACCGTCGCTATGGCCGGTACCGTATCAAAAAGGAGAAGTGAACAAAAGACGCCTTTCGAGATCTTCTTCCTGATCCTTATAGTGATCGTCAGCTGCAGTATGACAGCAATTATGGGGATCACATTTCCCACTACGATGAAGGGACCTCTCTGATAGAAATTCTGCTCATCAAAGGTATAATACATACCATTGAACTGAGAGATGATTATCATCACGATATCAACAAGAGCGAGGATCTCCGCTATACGGAGCCTCATCGGTATCTGCTTTTCGTGAGCTTCATTTTTGACGAGATCTATCAGATAGAGATTGAATACAAGATTGCACAGTATAACAGACACAAAGACGGCAAAGTTGGAAATCCTTACCATATAGTATCCGAGCGTGCCGGGATCTCCTCTGAACATGTAAGCAAAGCGATCCATAGTAAGGAGGATCACGCTTAGGATCTCCAAATTTATAAGTATAAGTCTTCGTTTCCTCGGGAGAGAATTCGTAAAGATCGTAAAGATCAGCGTGATGAGACTCGCTCCTATGACAAGGAGCATTGCGTTCAACTGATGCGCTTTAATGAATTCAAGCATTCCGGCGTCCTCACTTACTTATAGTTTCTTTCATTCCGTCCCAATCAAATCTTCTGAGCATAAACTCAAGTTCTTTAACCTTCTTAAGATCAGCATCGGGAAGAGTATATTCCTTAAGCTGCTCAAGTATCATCTCAACAGAGTCATAATCCTCCTGAGGTATCAGTTCCGCAAGCGCCTCATAAGCACCGTTAAGCTCATCCTCAGGGATATCGGGAGCCTTTGCCCCGATCACCTGATCATCACGGAGTTTTATCAGTTTATCCTTGAATGATTTATATTCATCCATGAACTTCTTGTTGTTCTTTCTGATAAATCCGAGATCATTCTTATTGCCGGCATTCTCCAGACTCTCCGCATATTCCGCCAGTCCAAGTGCACCGACTATTCTCGCAGAGCTCTTAAGAGCATGAACCTTTATTGTATAGAGCCTTATGTCGTTTTGATTATATGCATCCTCGATGACCTCGGCAGTCTCATCGATCGTGTCATAGAAGAGATTGAGCGAGAATATATATGTCGATATACCGCCGGAGTTCTTTATTCCATCCTCTACCGAGATTTCCGGTACATTGCAGATCCACTTCATCTCCTCAGGGATCTCCTCCGGTTCTTCGATCGCAGCCTCCTCGGAAGGCTTCATGACCATCTCGTCAGGCAGGTGCTTCAGGATCGTCTTCTCGAGTGCCGTACTGTCTATGGGCTTAGTCAGATATCCGTTAAATCCTTTAGACTTGTAGAACTCTTCTCCGCCCGATGCAATATTGGCAGTAAGTGCATAAACAGGCAGATCCGGATTGGTCTCTCTTATACGTTTAACAGTCTCAAGTCCGTCCATTCCGGGCATCATATGATCGAGGAATACAACATTGAAATCACCGTACTTGAGTTTATCAAGACACTCTTCTCCGCTCATGGCCGTAGTTACAAATACTCTGGTTGCCTTGAGGAGTCCCTTGATGACGGTCAGGTTCATAGGATTATCATCTACAACGAGCACATCCGCATCGGGAGCAACAAACTGAGGAACATACGGGCCTTTAACATTCTCCTCTTCTTCGCCGTTAAATTCTCCGAGCACATCCTTGTCTGCGATCTTCTGTTCCAGAGTAAGTATAAACTCCGATCCCTTTCCGTATATGCTCTCGCACCAGAGCTTGCCACCCATAAGCTCGGCAAAGCGTCTCGATATATCCAGTCCAAGTCCGGTTCCCTGGATGGAACTGTTCTTCTCCTCATCAAGTCTCTCATATGCTGTAAAAAGCTTGTCGAGATCCTCGGGCTTTACACCTATACCGGTATCCTTGACCGAGATTCTCAGGCTGCATTTCTCATCATCCGAATCTGTCACGAGGACATTGAGCGTAAATCCTCCGACTTCGGTATACTTTACCGCATTGGTCAGGAGATTAAGCACTATCTGCTTTATCTTTCCGTCATCTCCGCAGAGTCTTCTCGGGAGTCTTGGATCGATATTGATATTAAATCTGAGGTCCTTCTGATCACTCCTTACCCGGATCATAGTTATGATAGATCTGAGGAATGCCTTGGTCTCATATTCCTGCTCTACCAAATGCATCTTTCCTGATTCTATCTTCGACATATCGAGAAGGTCATTGATGAGTCCGAGGAGTGACTCCGACGCCTCATGGATATCCATCGCGTAATTGACTACGGACAGAAAGTATCCCTTAGGGACATCCTTCGCATCTTCTCTCAGGATCATCTCATCCATACCCATTATGGTATTGATAGGGGTTCGTATCTCGTGAGACATATTCGCAAGGAATCTGGACTTGGCGGAATTTGCACGCTCAGCCTCTTCCTTTGCCGCTCTGATCTGATCATACTGCTCACGCATCAGGTTGCCGGTCGTGATCCTCCAAACAGAGAATCCGATGATGAGAGCAGCCAGCATCAAGCCAAGAAGTCTGACCGCAGTCATTTCGTAAAACCTAGGCTTCTTAACTATGCTGCATGACATATCCTGATATACTGTACTGCCGGCACTGTCGGTTATCTGTACGTGCAATCTGTAATTACCGTATTTGAGTCCCGTGAATTCAAGCGGAGTCAGATTGTCCTGACTGGTAAATATTCCGGCATCCCCGAGTCCGTCAAGATAAACTCTTACCATCGGATTTGACATGGAGTAATTGAGTATCGACGCAGTTATCTGTACACGTCCGTCGCCCGAAGGGATCACATAACTGCCGTCACTGTCCGGCACGATATTCTCTCCGTCCACAGTTACGGATCTGACACCTATTATGATATCCGATGTCTGCTGGTAGAAATTATTGATATTGACGCGGCACACACCGTTGCGGGCGCTCATATAGAGCGTTCCGTCATCCAGGAGTTCGCTGAAAGAATTACCCGTAGGCACTCCGGTCAGTCCGTTTATTGTATTGTACAGACTGTACTCATGAACCTCATTATTTATCATGCTCTCCGCATTTACGCAGTAGAGTCCGTAGGATGAAGTCACCCACATATTGGATGATGCGTCCGCAAAGATATCATAGTTATTATTGTAAGGGAAAGAATCGATATTGATTATCGAACCATCTTTCAGATACTGTATGGAGTTCGATGTGATGATCCAGAAAAGATCTCTCTCTTCATCATACTTTATTCTCATGACGACATCACTGGTGAGCCCGTCGTCACGGCCCAATCTCTCAAGTTCATTGCCTTTAAGGATATATATACCGTCTCCGTCAGTGCCCATATATACGGAACCGTCGGGACCTTCCTCTACAGACAGAAGGACAGTATTGAGAAGTCCGTTATCTGATCCGACATTCCTGACCACCTTGCCGTCTTTAACTACGGAAAGTCCGCCGTTTGTTCCGACGAGAAGTGAGCCGTCCTTTGCAACGGTTACACACCTCGCTGCGTTATTAAGCAGGCCCTCTTTCTCGGTGATACTTATGATCTCGTTGTCGGCAGTATATCCGACGAGTCCTTTGCCGTCATTGTAGATGCATGACCATATCGTTCCGTCATTATCCACAACGATACATCTGACTCTGGAATTACCTATATACCTGGTAAGATTGCTGTCCATACTGCGAAGAGTGCCATTCAGGACACGGAGGCCCTTGTCGGTACCGATATACAGCATACCGTCCCTTAATGCCGTACTGTTTACAACCTCATCAGGCAGGCCGGCACGCTCCGTGATATCATCGAAATTGCTGCTGACAAGCTTCATGACGCCCTGTCTGGCTGATGTATACCAGAGATTACCCTGATAATCGGGAGTCATCATCTCTATCGAATTATTGATAGGAATATCGTTCAATACATGGAAAAGTCCGTACTCATCGATATATCCTGTCTCGGAAGAAGAACTTACCCATACCCTGTCACAAGCATATTCCATCCAGCACACATCGCCTATCGGAGTTACGGGGATCCTTGCCATATCCATGACATCGGATCCAAACCTGCCGTACAATACTTTATTGCTGTCCGTGCCGAAATACAGATATCCCGGCTTTCCCGGATCTGCAAGTATCGCGGTAACTTTATAAGGTCCCATTTCGTCCGCGGGTACAAACATGTCGAGTGAGCCGTTCTTGATGCTGAATACATCTCCGCCTCTGGTATTGCAATATATCACTCCGTCAGAATCTCTGAGTATCCTCATGATATATGCATTCTCCACTGTCTCATCATAGAAAGGATGAACAGCGAGATTCATATCGATATATGCAAGTCCGTTGGTAGTTGCTACATATATCGTTCCTTCATCGGTCTCTGCAAATCCTCTGACCTGTGATCCGGGGAGTCCGTCCTTATATGTGAAATGCTTGGTTTCCTCGCCGTCGATGAGTACGATACCATTGTCATTGGTACCTACCCATATACGGTGCTTGCTGTCCTCAAAGAGCGACCTGCCGCTGGTAAGTCCCTTGGATGAATCGAGTCTCGTAAACTTATCTCCGTCATACTTGAAGATACCGCTATATCCGCCGATCCAAATATATCCGTCGGATGCTGACAGTACACAGTTGGCATCCGAAGTCGGAAGTCCGTTCTCTGCATCATATATAACAGCGGCATATCCGGACTCTTCAAGTTGTTTGGAAGCTGCATATCCTCCGCCCGTCTTTACAGCGTCATCTTTTTCGTAATCAGCTGTCATCTTCTGTTCGCCTGAGGACGCTCCTCCCGCCGCCAAAGCAGTACCCGGAAAGATGAGCGTTCCAATCATTACAGCTGCCAACAATGCATACGCAGATCTTCTTTTCTTCATCGCTTTCTTTGATATCATCTGACTATTCCCTGAGAGTATTTTCTGAGTACCATCTTTACATCACCAAGTGATTCCAGGAATACTTCAACGCACTTCGGGTCAAACTGTTTGCCCGATCCTTCCGTGATTATCTCTATAGCCTTCTCGAAAGTAAAAGGCGGCTTGTAAACACGGGGCGAAACCAGCGCGTCAAAAACGTCCGCAACTGCCATTACTCTGGCAGAAAGAGGGATAACTTCTCCTCGAAGTCCCTCGGGATATCCTTTACCGTCCCAGCGCTCATGGTGATAACCTGCCATGTTGCGGGCTTCCTTCAGGTAGTTCTCTCCCTCGAGCGTACTTATCGCATTCTCGATAATCTTCTTTCCTGCAGTGGTATGAGTCTTCATGATCTCGTACTCTTCGTCGTTAAGCTTGCCCGGCTTATTGAGTACGGAATCGGGAATATTGATCTTTCCTATATCGTGAAGAGGAGCCGACATTACGACGGCGGAGATATATTTGTCTGTAAGTTTCGAAGTGTAATAGCCCTTCGCTTTAAGTCCGTTAAGTATTATGCGGACATATGCGGCAGTTTTCTGAATATGTGCTCCGGTGTCGGCATCACGGTTCTCGACCATATCCGCCATCGTGACAATGAGTCCGTTCTGCATCTTCTCGGTAGAATCTGCGAAATGCCTGATGTCTCTCATCTGCTCGGACATATTGGCAGTCATTCTGCACATGGCCTTGTAGAGCACTTCGATCTCGTCATCAGTCCTGATATCGAGCGATCTCATCTTTCTTACGTTCTTCTCGAGGATATCCTGATCGTCCCCACCCTTCATGAAGTTCTCTGTATCCGCAGCAAGGCTGTTGATCGGATAGACGAGGAACACATCCGACATCCAAAGACCGAATCCCAAAGCAACCAGGAAGAACCCGGAGAATACGAACAGCACTCCGAAGAGATACTTTCGGACATAATTCATAATATGACCGTATTCCATATTGGCTTCGGCGTATGCTACCGTCTCGTTCTTTTCATTTCGTATGGGCACATAATAGCTAACCAGTTCTCCGTAGTATCCACTCGTATAAACAGGACCTACTTCTTCACCGCTTAAAAGCAATGCTTTAATTTCATCATTTGTGTCGCTCCATTTGACGACATCTCCGAGTCTGTACCCTCCGTTATCAGCCTCACTGTCAAAGTACATCTGAAGGCCATCGTTTCTCGCTTTGAATACGCTGACCATTTTTAATTTGTCGGTATTGTCAACAAGATTAAGGAGCATATCCTCTATCGCCCGGTATCCGATATCTTCTGCTCCGTTCCTGACAAGACCGTCCAGGTTCTTATCATCAAGGACGCTTGCCATGAAAGCGGCTGTATTCTTAGCTTTAGCTATGTCCTCATCCAAAACGCTTCTCTGATATCTCACAAGACTGATGACAGTCATGACAAATGCTATCGCTGCCGAAGTGACAAGAAGCATTCCGGTGATCCTCTGCTTAAGAGAATGCCCTGTCTTGCGCTTACGCGCCCTTAACTGCATTATCTCTTCTCTGGTCAGCGACTTCTGTCTCCATCCGCTGTTTCTTATCGCATCAATCTCCTTTTCGGGGATCATATTTGTGACGGTGAGCGAGATCGTAAGAGTGATCATCTTGTCGATGATATTGAAAAGGATATTGATGATAAAGCCGCCGATGACTCTGATGACCGGGTTGCCCTCAGCCATGACCTCGACGGCGTTATTGACCATTTCAAACTGCAGATCGTCCATCATCGTCAACTGGATGATCGTACCTATGCCTCCGCAGATACCTGCAGACATGAAAATGAATTTTGCTATACTTCTGGGATTCTTAAACCTGTCTTTGTCATATACCGCAGAGGCTATGATCGCTACAATGATATTAAGAGTTGTAAAATAAATCGAATAATTGTTGAACAGTCCACAGAGGCAGTTGGTCATAAGTGCTGTCATCATAGCCGGGAATGTTCCGCAGATTACAGCCACTCCTATGGTTCCTATCGTATCAAAGAAAAGAGGCATCCCTAAACTGTACGCGATATAAGCCGCGAGAACGTTTACGATGACACCTCCGATAGCAGTCAGAGCTCTCTTCATACTGTCTCTGTCAATGCTGCCTTTTTCTACTCTTCTGAACTTATCTCTCTTAAATGAAAATTTTTTCATATCAAAATAATATCCCTGACCAAAAACGGTCACGCATAATAATAGCACAAGTTATATAATGATCATAATACCATATTTTTCGGGCTTTAGTCAAATAAAAGGGGTTTTAAGATCCTCACCGTGAAAACGGCTGCGAGCGGTATTATGATCAAAAAGTAAGGCATACAGTATCTGGACTTCGATTCCCAGAAAAACTGGAAAATAAAGCCTCCGATGAAATAGATCTCAGGGATATGATACTCGACTTCCATCTTGGCACGCTTTGCAAAAAGATCCGCCAAGCCTCCGGAGAATGCAGTTATATATACTATCAGCATAAGGCATGCACTTATCTCATACATTGCATGGATAAGAGGACCGTCCAGCCACTGTCTGTATTCATCGGTCATCTCATCCCACATATTCTGAGGATACATGGTCATAGCGAGACTTTCCCACCAGGGATCGCACCACTGATATCTCGTCTTGGTTATAAAGAATGTCTTATCTCTTTCCCCCGAGATATACTCATGTACAGCCTTTCTGAGCCCGGCTCTGACCTCTCTCGCCGTTGCCCCGGTATCACCGTTGTTTGCATCATACATGTGAAATGGCAGATAATTATGGCTTCCGGGACCGAAACTGCAATCGTCACCCTCCGCAGTTATTCCCATGAGAAGCCATGCGGACTGCGGGATGACATTCTTCTCTTCTATGCCTGTAAGAGCTTTAAACTTGTAATCGCTGAACGCGCGTACAGCAAATACGGACGATACGAGAAGTGCCATCGATACGACACCGACGATCAAAGCGTTTCTGAAATACTTCCTGCTGCCGATCGTAAAAGCAGCGAGCGAACAGAATATCGCAGCCGTACCGATAAGACTTCCCATGTAGACCATATATGCCGCTGCATTAAAAACCAGTACAAGTGCCAACCAGACAAATTTGCTCTTACTCTCATTTCCGTAGCGTGACTTGTCATAAAACATGCACAGAGCCCGGAATGCGAGCACCGTAAAGCAGATAAAAAGCGAAGTTCCGTACACCAGGCTCGTGTAGATAAGAGGCGGAGCAAAGAGCGTATAGAAAAGTGCGGTAAGGACTACCGCTCTGCGATTACGCGACCTCTGCCATGCGATACCGCACAGTCCCCACATGGTCAGTATATCCGCTCCGATATTTACTATCCTGATGGATGTGGCGGGATCCGCTCCAAGCACTTTGATGATATATCTCATCGCTACTATGACGCTCCACTGATTGGAGCACCTGATGAGGTATACCGCGTACGGAGCCACATCGCCCTGCAGTTTTCCCGCTGTGACGGAAGCCACATACCAGATGATAGCCTGATCAGCCATCGGTTCAAATATATTCTTCTGCTGCCAGAGATACGCAAATACAGCTATAAATACCGAGCATATCACCAGGAATCCAACTGTTGCTCTGGTGTCATTTCGAAGCTTGCGGCCTGCTGCCGTGAGCCCTTTACAGACCACTGCTGCCAGTGCGAGAATCCCGAGGGCAAGAGGTATATCCACTTTCAGATTTCTGGTTCCCAATGTGATCGTCTCATCGTAGGTATAGTAATCCATGACTCCGACGGTACGCAAAGAAAGCCATATAAGAACAGCCAGAAAGAATACAAATATAGCGATCACAGCATTGCGCAGAGCCTTCATATCCTGCCTCTTTGTTCGAGTTCCGAATACAGCTTCGTATATCCCTTATATCTCTCTTCGCCCACAAGACCCTTTTCTACGGCTCTCTTTACGCCGCAGTCCGGCTCATGAGTATGGGAGCATGGAGAGAATCTGCATTCGCCGGTATATTCCGCAAATTCAGGATAATACTTCCGGAGTTCATCCTTTCCCATCCTCGGGAGATTCAGGCTTCCGAATCCGGGGGTATCTATCAGATATGAGTCCTCAGCTATCCTGAAAAGCTCGCTGTGCCTGGTAGTATGCTTTCCTCTTCCGAGCTTCTCACTCAGCTCTCCTGCCTGCATAAGTTCACATCCGGTAAGAGCATTCAGGATACTGGATTTACCCACTCCGCTGGGTCCGGCTACGGTAGTGGTCTTACCGCGCAGGAATTCTTTAAGTGTATCTATACCCTCTCCCGTCCTGGCACTTACGGGAAGGACCCTGTAACCCGCCTTTTCATATATGCTGCTGTAATGAGTGCACAATTCCGAAGAGAGATCTTCTTTATTGAAAACTATGAGAACAGGGAGCCCCACTACTCCCATCATGATAAGCATCCTGTCGAGAAGACCGAATGAAGGATCCGGATCTTTCACTGCAAATACGACAAGTGCCTGATCGACATTTGCCACGCTCGGCCTTATGAGTTCGTTTTTTCTGGGGAGAATAGAATCGATACTGCCCTCCTCCCCGAAAACGCTTATAACAACCCTGTCCCCGGGAAGGGGTTTTGTTCCGTCTTTTCTGAATATGCCCTTGGCTTTGCATTCATAGACAGTGCCGCCGCAGTCGACGTAATAGAATCCGGCGATGCCCTTTACGATCCTGCCTTCAGCCATCCTTTATTCCTTGGTGAATTCGACCGCACGCGTGATCGTCTCGGTCTTCTTTTCTTTGATAGTTTTTACCGTTTCATTACCATCAGCATCAGTTTCCTTTTCCTGGGTTTCCACTTCGTATTCAAATGTAAGCGTAAGTGTTCCCTTCGGAGTCTTTATGCCGTTGATAGATCCTCCGGTATAGGGGAATACATCCGTCGTGTATTTCAGTAGCTCAGTACCGTCTTCCCCAACAAGTCTGATATCAGTCTTCGTACCGGATTCGTAATTCTTCGTCTCTTCAACTGTCGGTCCCGCTACGTTTATCTTGTACTTGTATGTAACATCCGCGGGGCCGAGGCTTACCTGTACGCTAATTGAGCTTCCGGCATCGACATATGATCCGACAGCAGGATTCTGGTAGCAGATATTTCCTGCAGGCTGATCGTTACTGTGGACTTTCTCGATCTTGTCTATCTTGATGCCGTTCTCTATGGCAAGTATTATCGCATCCTCTTCCGTCTTTCCGACGAAATCAGGCACCTTTACCTTCTTATCCTCTTTGCCGCTGCTGACCTTGACTACTATAGCGGATCCCTTGGGTACCTTCGTACCTGCGGAAGGGCTCTGGCTTATTACCTTACCCGCCTCCACGGTATCGGATGGTTCCTCCACCTTGTTAACGATAAATCCCGATGCGGCCAGAGTGCTGTTGGCCTGTTCAAAAGAGCTGCCTGTTACATCGGGCATGGTAACGCCCTCAGTTCCGGAGCTGGCGATCAGAGTAACCTCTCCGCCCTTCTCTACCTGAGTACCCGAAGGAGTTTCCTGAGAGATGACCACACCGGATGCTACAGTATCGGACTCCTGATACTCTACCTTGGGCACGAGTCCGACATCAAAGAGAGCATTCCTTGCATCGTCAACATTCTTGCCCACCAAACTGGGCATAAGTACATACTCTGCCTCCTTTACGGGAGTCTTGTTCTCATCCTCCGAGATGACAGGGCTGTCCGGCTCAACCGGTTCTTCATCGGCTGTCTTTCCGAAGAGCTTAACTGCCAGTATGATGATGATCGCAACTATCACTATTCCCGCAAGTATGGCAAGGAGTGTTGTCACCTTCTCCATCTTGGGATCGTATTCATAATCGTCCTCGGGATCGTTATACATCCCGTCATCGGCATATCCGTCATTGGCGAGTCTCATCGTATCCTCGCCGGGATAATCCTCCTGATCGGCATATCCGTACGAACCCGTCTGGTTCCTTATCTCATCGAGTTCCTCGTCGGTGACTGCTCTGGTCTCTCCGTCCGTTATGGGGTCAACCCTTACGACGAAGTCCTCATCGGGAGTAAGCAGAGCCTGCTTTAAGTCATCTACGAGTTCATGCATATTCTGATATCTCCTGTCGGGAGATTTCTCGCAGCACTTGTAGATAATATCCTCTACGCAGTACGGTATCTCATCCACATATTCCCTGGGAGAAGGCATCTCCTCCTGAATATGCTTAATGGCAATGGCAACGGTCGTCTCTCCGTTGAAGGGCACGCGTCCTGTGAGCATCTCAAAGAGAGTGATACCGAGACTGTATATATCGCTCTTCTCATCCGAGTAACCGCCTCTGGCCTGCTCGGGAGAAGTATAATGCACCGATCCCATTACATTGGACGTGATGGTATTGCTGGTAGCGGCCTTGGCAATTCCGAAGTCGGTAACCTTGACCTTTCCGTCCATGGAGATGATTATATTCTGAGGTTTGATATCACGGTGAATGATATGATTGTTGTGAGCGGCCTCTATTCCGAGACCTACCTGAATAGCTATACTTACGGCTTCCTTGTAGGTAAGGCGCGCCTTCTTTTCGATGTATTTCTTGAGCGTAATGCCCTCTACGAGCTCCATTACGATATAGTTGATGCCGTTCTCTTCACCTACATCGTAAACATTTACGATATTTTGGTGCATGAGACCTGCTGCAGCCTGAGCCTCAACACGGAATTTGGAAACGAAATTCTCGTTCTCGGAAAACTCCTGCTTAAGAACCTTAACCGCTACATTGCGGATAAGCTTCTGGTCTTTAGCCTTATATACATCGGACATTCCGCCCGTTCCGATCTTTTCGAGGATCTCATATCTGTCCCCGAGGATCATTCCAATCTTGATCATAATGCCAATCCTTACTTTTCGTACTTGATCAGGACGACGGAGATATTATCCCGCCCTCCTCTTGCGTTTGCCGTATCGACAAGCTTAATAGCCGCATCCGGGATATCCCTGGCGGCACTTATCACTGTACGTATCTTGCTGTCTTCAAGCATATTGGTGAGTCCGTCCGTACACATGAGCACATAATCTCCGTCCTCAAGATCGACGGTAAAATAATCCGGCTCGACTGTATCCGCCACACCCACTGCTCTGGTGATCTTGTTCTTGTCGGGATGATTGCGAGCTGACTCCCTGGCTATGATGCCTTTCCTTACCATCTCCTCAACAAGAGAGTGATCCATGGTGACCTGCCTGATCTCATCGTCCCTTAAGAGATAAAGTCTGCTGTCTCCGACATTGGCCACATAGAGGATCCCGTCCATAACGCATGAAGCAACAAGGGTCGTACCCATTCCTTCAAGAGCTTTATCCTCGGAGGATTTCCTGTAGACCGTTTCGTTTGCCGCAGCTATACCCTTTGCAAGTATGTCCTTGGGATCCGATCCGTCACAGCCCATTATGGTCTCGACCATAGTCTCAACGGCTGTCTTGGACGCAAAATCACCGGCCGCATGTCCACCCATGCCGTCGGCAACTATGAAAAGATCCGGTAACCCACCTACCGCAACCTCCGAGGTGAAAACGGAGTCCTGGTTTACCTTCCTCTTTTTTCCGATATCAGATTTTGAAAAGGTCTTCAGCAAACAAAATCTCCCGTCAGCGTACGTCTCCTAAGTTGTCCGCACGCGCCGTCTATATCTCTTCCGAGTTCCCTTCTAATAGTAGCATTTATTCTGTTTTTTTCAAGTTTTTTCTGGAATCCGATGACCCTGTCCTTATCAGGAGCCGACATACCGTTTTCCCTTACCGGATTTACCGGGATGAGATTAATGTGCGCACCTGCCGACCCGGCAAGTACGCTTAATTCCTCCGCATCCGCATCGGTATCATTCTGTCCTGATATCAGGCTGTACTCAAAGGTCACCCTTCTTCCCGTTTTGTCAAAATAGAATCTGCAGGCATCCATGAGCTCTGCAATGGAATATCTGTTCGCTATGGGCATGATAAGACGCCTTTTCTCATCATTTGGAGCGTGGAGCGAGATCGCCAGCGTAACCGGCAGGCCCTCCTCCGCAAATCTCTTTATCTCGGGTACCAATCCGCAGGTGGAGACCGTTATGCTCCTCCTGCTCAGGCCGTATCCTCTCTCATCAGAAATGAGCCTGATGAATCTGATCAGATTATCGTAATTGTCCATCGGCTCACCCATACCCATGACGACTATACCGGACACCCTCTCACCCGTATCCTTGAGTATCGTATAGATCTGACCCGTCATTTCAGAGGCCGCCAGACTTCTTGACAATCCGTCAACGGTTGAAGCACAGAATTTGCAGCCCATCCTGCAGCCCACCTGCGAGGATATACATACGGTATTTCCGTGCTTATATTTCATAAAGACGCTCTCGACCAGCTCGCCGTCATGCATCTTAAGCAGATACTTTCTTGTACCGTCCGTCGCTGACTCCTGTACCCTTACCTTCTCAGGCAGGGAGATATATGCCGACTCAGCCAGTTTACCTCTGAGTGCGGCGGGCAGATTGGTCATCTCTTCAAAGCTCCCCACCCTGTGGGCATGGAGCCACTCAAAAATCTGCTTCGATCTGAAAGCACCCTGCCCCTCCATAACGGGGAGAGCCGCTATCTCTTCCGGGAAGAGAGACGATATGTCCGTTTCGCTCATTCCTGCCACTTCAAAACCTCATTTATCACTGCATATATTCATTAACTTTTTGTCATTACGCAATAAAAGAACCCGTCATGCCCTTCTTCGTCCGGCAGGAGCTGTTCGGGACCCTTTACCTTTTCGAATCCGAGCTCACGGCAGATCCTTTCCGCCATATCCTCATTCTCGGTCCGCCTTATCGTGCAGGTCGAATAAAACAGTTTACCGCCCCGCCTTACATATCCGGCGCAGGCCTTTGCTATCTCCCACTGAAGCACAGGGAGGTCCTCAAGCCTGCCTGTGTCCGTATTGTATTTGATATCCCTCTTCTTACCCATAACGCCGAGACCGCTGCAGGGAACGTCGAGGATCAGTACATCGGCTTTCCCCATAAGTTCCGGATCGGTCACGCTCGCGTCATGAACAGAAGTCTTAATATTTACCGCCCTCATCCTGAGAGCATTCTCTTTTATCCTGCTTATCTTTTTCTCCGAGATGTCCCCGGATATCACGGTCCCTTCGGGGCCGGTGAGTTCAGAAGCAAGAAGACTCTTTCCTCCGGGAGATGCACATACATCCACCACGGTATCCCCTTTCTTTATGCCCGCCTGCAGGAGAGCGTACGCCCCGGAAGCATCCTGTACGGTAAATAGTCCCTCATCATATCCGGGCAGTATCCTTAGATCACCGGCAGAATCAGCCAGGTATACCAGCTCGCATCTGCTGCTCTGCCTTAATCGGACACCTGCTGCCGTTATAGCATCCTTCGCCTTCCCGATCTCCCCGGAGCTCATATCCGCTCTGAATCTTATCGGCACGGGCGGGATGAGATTCTGTGCGCGCAGTATCTGCTCAGTCTCTTCTATGCCTCTCTCGTTCATAAGGAGCTTTACGACTTCCTCAGGCACGGAATAACAGACGGAAAAGTACTTTGTCGGATCTTCTCCTCTTTCGGGCAGGATCTCTTTGTCCTTCTCATCCGATATCTTTCTAAGGACCGCATTTGCAAAGCCTGAAAGTCCTTTTAACCCGCGCTTTTTGACAAGCTCCACCGACTCGGAGCATACCGCATACCCCACGGAAGAATCCATAAAAACCAGCTCATATGCAGCCATGCGAAGCACATTTCTCATGACAGGCTTCATCTTCCTTACAGGAGTATTCGAATACCGGTTTATGCGATAGTCGAGACTTATCCTTTTCTCGAGGGTACCCTCATAGAGTCTCTTTATGAATGCCTTTTCCTTTTGATCCAGGTCTTTGTTCTTTTCAAAAACTTCAGCCGAGACAGCATCGGAAAGTATCGCATGACTTCCGTTTTGCTTCTCGGCCTTAAGCAGCATATCGAGTACTGTTTCTCTTAAGGGACTCATCCTAAGGTATCTCCCTCTTTAAGTCCGGCTCCCCTTAAGAAATCTCCGCAGTTCATCCTCTTTTTGCCTTCGAGCTGAACTTCATACACTCTCAGGATTCCCGTACCGCACTCTATATCAAAATATTCTTTTCCAATCTCGCAAACGGTCGATGCCTCTTTGCCCGCTCCCTTCTTTCTTCCGGCTTTTTCGTCCTCATTAAAACCTTCCGCTTTCCAGATCTTCAGCATTTTGCCGTTAAGGAATGTAAATGCGCCGGGCCAGGGGTTCATAGCCCTCACCTTTCTGTCCGCTTCCGCTGCGCTCTTCGACAGATCCAGCTTTCCGTCCTCTTTCCTGATAAGGGGCGCATAGCACGAAAGCGCATCGTCCTGCTTTACAGGCTTAAGCTCTCCTCTCTCAAGGAGACTTACCGCCTCGGCTATAGCCTCTCCTCCGAGCACCATGAGCTTATCGTGGAGAGTCTCAAATGTATCCGTCTTTTCAATCGGAGTCTTCCTGACATAGAGGATATCTCCGGTATCTATACCCTCATCCATCTGCATTATCGTAACGCCGGTCTCTTCCTCGCCGTCTAAGATACAGCGCTGGATCGGTGATGCTCCTCTGTACTTGGGCAGTAAACTCGCATGTACATTAATGCATCCGTACCTGGGCATACTTAGTATTTCCGATGAGAGTATCTGTCCGAAAGCGGCTACCACAAAAAGATCCGCCTCCACGCCGCGCAGATGCTCCACCGCTTCGGGGCGCTTTATCTTCTCCGGCTGCCAGACAGGCAGGCCATGCTCAAGGGCATATACCTTTACGGGAGAAGGAACGGGCTCCCCGCTTCTTCCCTTCGGTCTGTCGGGCTGAGTTATCACGAGTGTGATCTCATGTCCTGCTTTTACCAGTCCGTCAAGGGATCCTGCCGCATAATCCGGCGTTCCCATAAATACAATCTTCATATTCCGTCCTTACTCTTAGGACTCCTCGTCCTCGTACTCCTCTTCTCCGGCTTCCATGAGCTCTCCCTCTACCTTTTCGGTATAGAGATGTCCGTCGAGATGATCGAGTTCATGGCAGATCGCTCTGGCGAGAAGTTCCTCTCCCTCTATCACATAGGGCTTCATATCCCTGTCATAAGCTTCGCACTTAACATAGTTGGGTCTTGTAACTATTCCGGCCTTACCGGGAAGTGAAAGGCATCCCTCATTTCCGGTCTGCTCACCGCTTGTCTCTAAGATCTTGGGATTGATGAGTACGAGAGGATCTTCTCCCGTTACATCTATTACAACGATCCTCTTTAATATTCCCACCTGAGGCGCTGCAAGTCCTACTCCGTTCGCCTCATACATGGTATCGAGCATATCGTCTATGAGTTCCTGAGTGCGCGGCGTTACCTCCTGCACTTCCTTGCATACTTTGTTGAGTACCGGATCTCCGAATTCTCTGATATTTCTGATTGCCATCTTTTACCTCCGAATCTATATCCCGTATGTCGGGTCAAAATCAAACTGTATATGAACATTTCTGGCTTCGCTCCCTGCCATGAACTCTTCCGCTCTGTCCTTTGCTTTCTCAAGCACTTCCCTGTCCGCATTTTTGATATAGATCACATATCTGTAGACATCGTTTATCCTGGATACAAAAGCAGGTGCCGGGCCCATGACGGCAAGCTTACTTTCAGAATTTACCACATCCGGGAGTCTTCTTGCAAGTGCGAGGGTCTCCGCTTCATTCCTGCCATATACCAGCATAGCCAGCATATGCGCTGTGGGGGGATATCCGAGTGTCAGCCTGTATTCCTTTTCGTCACGGTAGAAGCTCTCGTAATCCTGCATAGCAGCATATTTCACGGCATAATTATCAGGCTGATATGTCTGTATGACCGCTTCTCCTGCAGCATCCCCTCTTCCGGATCTTCCGACTGCCTGGACCAGGAGGTCGAACGTCCTCTCAGAGGCCCTGTAGTCCCCCGCTCCCAGCGACAGATCGGCTGCCAGCACTCCAACGAGCGTAACGCCCGGGAAATCATGACCTTTTACTATCATCTGAGTGCCTATGAGTATCTGTGCTTCACCGTTCTTAAATGCAGAGAGTATCTTCTCGTAAGAGTCCTTGGTCTGAGTGGTATCACGATCCATACGGAGTATCCCGGCATCCGGGTACATTCCCTTAAGTTTCTCCTCTATGGTCTCAGTTCCTATCCTGAATCCTGCGAGATATTTAGATCCGCATTTGGGACATAGGGAAGGTTTTTCTGTCTCATAGCCGCAGTAATGGCATTTCATCACTCCGCCGTAGTGCTCGGACAGTGTGACATCGCAATGAGGGCATTTAAGTGCTTCACCGCATTCCCTGCATGATACGACTCCATAGGACCCCCTCCTGTTTAAGAAGAGCATCATCTGCTCTCCCTTGGACATACGGTCATCCATCAGACTTTTAAGCTTACGCGAAAAGATCGACCTGTTGCCCGCACGGAGTTCTTCCCTTAAGTCCGCTATATGCACATTGGGAAGGCTTCCTCCCGTCAGTCTCTTAGTCAGATATAAAGCTTTATACTCTCCCCTCTCTGCAGCATATGACACATCAACAGAGGGAGTGGCGGAACCGACCACCAGAGTCGCACCTGTGATCCTTGCGAGTTCCTCGGCGACTTCCCTGGTATGATATTTCGGTACGGATTCGGAATTGTAGCTTGTCTCATGCTCCTCATCCATGATTATGAGGCCTATATCGGGAAAGGGAGTAAAAAGCGCGGATCTGGGACCTATGATAACATCCAGCGCTCCTTCCTTGGCTCTCATGCACTGATCGAATCTCTCTCCCGCAGACAGCGTGGAATTGAGTACGCTCACCCTCTCCCCAAATCTTGAATAGAATCTCATCAGAGTCTGATATGTAAGCGCTATCTCGGGGATAAGGAATATTACCTGCTTTCCCTTTGCGACGGCCTTCTCCGTAAGAGCCATATAAACTTCAGTCTTTCCGCTTCCAGTTATGCCGCGAATAAGGTATTTTCCGGGTTTTTCGGAGACGGTCTCTATTATGCTCTCCTGTTCGGGGCTTAAAGTAACTCTCTTCTCATCAGCTCCGTTTATCTTTACGGGATTTCTGTAGCTCTCGTATTCTTCGATCCTGATCACACCGTTTTTCTCAAGGCTGAGCACCGTCTGTGCGGATACGGAGAGTTTCCCCGTGACCCACTCATACGGAATAGTCTCTTCCTCAAGAAGTGCTGCTAGCAGTCTTTCCTTTGCGACCTGCTTTTTCTTTATCGCATCAGCCCTGAGAGCATGGATCTCCTCACGTCCGAGGATCCTTACGATGCGCTTTTTTACAAGTTTCTTAACTGTTTTTTTGATGGGAAGCACGGCGGATAACGCCTGATTCATGGTACCGCCGTAGGACTTTCTGATAAATGCGGCAAGTCTCACCGCTCTCTCCTCAACGGAAGGCTCCGACTCCGCAGCAGAACTTATGCTCTTCATTTTCGATATGTCATAGGACGGTTTATCAGAGATGCCTATTACATATCCTCTTCTTAAAGTATCACCCTTGCCGAAAGGGATATTTACGCAGTCACCGACATTAAGCCCGTCCTCAAGTTCGGGCGGGATGATGTATCCGAACGGCCTGTCGAGCTTATCGGAAGATATGTCGATGATAATGTCGGCAAATTTCATCTGTATCCCTTCAGGATAAACTGTAAATACTCTTCTCCCCGGTATGAATTGATACCGGCGGTAAAACGTATGTCCATCTCGTATGAGGCTTTACCGGATTCGAGAAGATCCATGCTGCCCTCACCATACTTTTCTGCGAGCGTATCCGCAAATGCAGTGCGATCATCAAACGAGACGAGTTCAAAATTCCTGCCGTCACTGTCCTTTACGATATACCTGGTGTACTGCTTCTCGGCTCCGAAACGTCTGATCCCCGTAAATGTAACACCCTTTCTCATAAATACAGGCGTAGGATTGCCGGCACCGCAAGGCTCCAATACTGAGAACTCATTTATGCGTCCGATGTTAAAATACGAAAGAGGAACATCTGCATCTATCATACATACCGGGATGAAGTCCTCCTCAGTAAGCGTTGAATATTCATTCATCGCATCCGAAAAGTTCTCCAGCTTATCCTCTTCAAGCGAAAGGCCTGCAGCCATAGCATGTCCGCCGAACTTGGTCAGATACTTATCGCATGCGACAAGTGCATCGAACATATGAAATCCCGGGATCGATCTGCCCGAACCCTTGAGTCCATCCTCAGCTTTGGTAAGCACAATCACCGGATGATTGTACTTTTCCTTTATCTTGCCGGCCACGATACCCGCAACGGACTCATGCACTTCCGGCAGGAATATTATCCATACATCCTTTTCAAACAGATTGTGCTCCTCGATATAACGCTCGGCCTCTTCCTTGCCCTTCTCGGTTATCGACTTTCTATCATCGTTGAGCGCCTTAAGTTCACCGGCTTCGGCGGCTGCTCTTTCTCTGTCTTCAGTCTCAAAAAGCTTAATAGCCTTCTCGGCACTGTCGAGTCTTCCCGATGCATTTATGCATGGACCGATGACAAATCCGAAATGATATGCCGATAGTTTATCTCTGTCTATTTCACACGCATCGATAAGTGCGGAAAGCCCTACATTCGAAGTATTCTTTACTCTCTTTAAGCCCTCTTTCACGATAATGTGATTCTCATCCTTGAGGTCCATGATATCACATACCGTGCCCATGGCGGCAAATCCGAGGAGTCCGTTCAGCGAATCGCAAAGGCTTTCGGATCCGGTTTTTCTCTGCATTGCCATCATGAGTTTATATGCCACAACAGCACCGCAGATCCCCGGGAAAGGATAAGCACTCTCCGCTCTCTTGGGGTCTACGACAGCTTCGCAGACAGGCAGTATCTCCGTCCTCGATCCGTCTTCATTTTCGGCATAAGGAACCTCGTGATGATCGGTCACTACGACCTTCATTCCGAGTTCATATGCGTGCTCTATCTGCTTTGCGGCAGCGATACCGTTGTCGCAGGTAAGGATGAGATCCACACCGTCCCCGGCAGCATCCTCAACCAGCCTGTCGTTGATACCGTATCCGTCGCTCACCCTGTGAGGGATCGCCACGCTTACGTCTGCTCCAAGGCTCCCCAGTCCGCACTCAAGTATATATGAGCTCGTAACGCCATCCACATCATAGTCACCAATGATGCGAATCTTTCCTCCGGCAGCTATGCAGGCGCTTACCGCCTCGCATGCTTTCTCCATATCCGGAAGGAGAAAAGGATCATGGAGCTCATCTTCCGTTCCCCGTAAAAAGGAGCGGGCCTCCTCTTTGCTTTCGATCCCGCGGTTTTGAATCAGCTTCACCACCAGAGGATCTACGCCGAGATCTGCGGCCCACTCCTTTATATCGGGTTTCATATCATACAAAACCCATTTTTCTTTCATGATTTTCTGTTTGTCCCGTTATTTCTTCTTGGGGGGAGCTATCTTTCTCATCGTGTACCAGAGAGCGCCTGCAAGGCATACGGATGAGTAGCATCCGCAGATGATACCTACCATGAGGGGCAGTGCGAAGTCTCTGATCGAGGATACGCCGTATACAAAAAGTACTGCAACCATTACGAAGGTCGTAAGGGATGTAAAGAGCGATCTTGAAAGGGTCTGGGTGATACTGCGATCAACCACCTCCTCAACATCTCCCTTTGCGGTAACGGCACGGTTCTCACGCACTCTGTCGAAGATAACTATCGTAGCATTGACGGAATATCCGACGATGGTAAGCATACATGCTACGAAGGTGTTGCTGACGGATACTCTCGCTACTGCATAGAATGCAAGCACTACAAGTACGTCGTGTGCAAGAGCGATGACAGAGCTGAGACCGAATCTGATATCCTTGAATCTGATCCTTATGTAGATGAGCATGAAGATGATAGCAACTACGACTGCGATGATGGTATCTCTCTTCATCTCATTACTGATCGTGGAGCTGATGGTCTCGGTCGTGATCTTGGAAGCATCGATGCCAAACTTGGACTCAAATGCATTCTCAAGTGCTTCACGGGTCTGAACATTAAGCGATGAGGTCTTGAAGATAACCTCGTTCGTGCCTGCAACGGTCTGGATCTGAACATTGCTGCCGGTCACATCCTTGATCACCGGCTCAACATTGGCGGTGAGATCCTCAAGAGTATGAGGCTCGCCGAAATCAACGGTCGTTGCGGTTCCGCCGACGAAATCAAGTGAATAGTTGAGTGCTCCGACTCCCTTTCCTTTGTTCACTCCCATCACAACGAATCCGCCGATGATGAGCACGAGTGAGATTGCAAAGAATATAACCTTCTTGGAAAGGAATTTAACGGTCTTTCTCTCCTTGCCCACTCCGTAGAGCTTCTCAGACTTGAGTCCGAGTGCAAAGAAAGCGTTCATTATAAGTCTCGTGACAACGAGAGCGGTGAACATCGAAAGAACGATACCGAGTGCAAGAGTCTGAGCGAATCCCTTAACGGATCCGGGGCCAAGCCAGAGCAGAACTATTGCAGCGATAAGGGTCGTGATGTTTCCGTCTACGATAGCTGAGAAAGCTTTCTCATATCCGGTCTTGACAGCGCCCTCGACTGACTTGCCGGCTCCGAGCTCCTCTCTTATTCTGGCGAAGATGACAACGTTTGCGTCTACAGCCATACCTATTGAAAGGATGATACCTGCAATTCCCGAAAGGGTGAGGGTCATCTCAAATCCGTTGAGAAGAAGTACTATCAGAGTTACATACAGGCAAAGTGCAAGTGCAGCTGCAAGTCCGGGAAGGAAATATACGGCGATCATGAAGACCGCAACGATGATAAATCCGATAAGTCCGGCCTTGAGCGAAGTCTGTATTGCATCGACGCCGAGCTGAGCTCCTACTACCTTGGAGTGAAGCTCTTCGAGCTCGAGTGAAAGTCCGCCTATACGGATCGTGGAAGCGAGCTGCTCAGCTTCCTCAAATGTAAAGTTACCGGTGATGATCGCGGTTCCGTCGTTAAGTACTGCGCTAACGCTGGGAACGCTTACGAACTCACCGTCATAGTAGATCGCGATGGTCTCTCCGGCATAATATGCCTTCTCGGTAGCCTTGGCGAACTTGCCGGTACCTTCATCGGTGAGTACCAGCGATACACAATATTCCAGGTTCTGCATATTGTCCTTGGTCGACTTTGCGGAAGCATCCGCAACATCGGTTCCGAGGAGACATACCGAACCGTCTGCTATCATTTCCTCTATGGTTCTGTTGAGAGCGTAGATATATTTGCCGTTCTCATCCACTCCGACGGGGCTGTAGTTCTGATTGCCGTCCGCATCGGTCTGGGAGATAAAGTAGAGAGCTCCGGGCTTTCCGAGTTCCTGAAGTATAGCATTGGCGTCGCTGACTCCGGGGATCTCGATACTGATCCTGTTATTGCCCTCCTGATATACCTGAGCCTCGGTGCTGTAGCCTTCAACACGCTGCTGAAGCTTGTAGATGGTATCTGCCATATCCGTGGCACTCGGATTCTCCTCTCCGACTACCTGATAAGTGATACTTACACCGCCCGCCAGATCAAGTCCAAGCTTGATATCCGAAGCGCTTCCGGTTCCGGCGGAGTCTGTTCCGTAGATATCGATATATGCCGTTCCGAGTATCACGGCGAGTATAAGGATAAGTACAAGGACCGCCTTTCCTTTTGTCATGTTTTTCATAATGTCTACTCCTTGATAAAAAAATCACTACAAAGATATAAGGTACACCAAATCGGGACAAAAATCAATCATTCTGCTCCGCTACTTTGAGCATGATCGCACATTCCACGCGCTTTCTCTGAAGCTCACATCCGACCTCATAGACGTCGTTTATGTCCTTCTTGAAATTGTATGCATTGGCTGCACAGCCTCCGCTGCAATAGAATCTCGCAAAGCACTTCTTGCAGGCTTCCTTTTTGTATACATTGCAGGCATTGAACTCATCACGAAGGTCGGTGCGGGTAACACCGCTGTATACATCTCCCATCTTGAAATCTTCGTTTCCTACGAACTGATGGCAGGGATATAGGTCTCCCCAGGGAGTAACTGCCAGATACTCACATCCCGAACCGCATCCTGAAAGGCGCTTGTATACGCAGGGCCCTCCGTCCAGATCGATCATAAAGTGGAAGAAGTTAAAGGGTCTGCCCTCCTTCTTTCTCTTTATCATCTCGGCTGCGAGGATATCGTACTGCTCCTTAAGTGTGGGAATATCCTCGGGTCTTATGGCATAATCATCCTCAGGACCCGCCACAACGGGCTCCACCGATATCTGCTCAAATCCGAGATCGGCAAGATGGAGCACATCCGCAGCAAAATCAAGATTGTATCTGGTATACGTACCGCGGACATAATAATTCATCTGACCGCGGCTCTCCGCAAACTTCCGGAACTTGGGAACGATCACATCATAGCTTCCGCGAACGCCTCCCCTGAAAGGTCTCATCCTGTCATTAACTTCCTTGCGGCCGTCGATACTCATGACGACATTTCCCATCTCCGCATTGGCAAATTCCATGATATCGTCATTGACCAATATGCCGTTAGTAGTCAGTGTAAACCTGAAATTCTTGTTCTTTTCCTTCTCTATGGAGCGGCCGTATCTTACGATCTCTTTGACCACATCGAAATTAAGCGTGGGCTCTCCTCCGAAGAAATCGACCTCGAGATTGCGTCTCATACCGGAATTCGCCACAAGGAAATCAAGGGCAGCCTTGCCGACTTCCGCGCTCATAAGTGCGCGTCTGCCGTGGTACTCCCCTTCCTCCGCGAAACAGTATTTGCATCCGAGATTACAGTCATGAGAAATATGAAGACAGAGAGCCTTTACTACAGTCTCTCTTTCCGCGAACCTGTCGATATAGGGCTCAAATATATCCTTGGAATACAGCTTACCCATGCGGGCGAGCTCCGCTATCTCGAGCGCTGCCTCCTTTATCTCATCGGCATCGCCTTTTGCGACTTCCAGCGCTTTGTTTACTACCGTCTCATCACTCACATCCTCGGGTGATGACGCCTTATCGTAGATCTCCTCAAGAGCGGGTATGATATCGAATACGATCTCATCCACTGCATGAACGCTTCCGCTGTTTACATCAAGGACGATATTGTATCCGCCGTTTTTATAACAATGAACCATCAAAATTCTCCGATAATCATAACAAGAGCGCCGAATCATCGGCGCTCTTTAAATCCTAAAAGATAAGCCAATTAATTATTTGCGAACCTGCTCGCAAGTCTGGTTTCCAACAGTGCATGAAGTCTTGCATGCTGACTGGCATGAAGTCTGGCACTCACCGCATCCGCCCTTCTTTGCGGATTCCTTAAGGTCTCTGGTCTCCAAAGTAACAATATGCTTCATAGGTTTTGCCTCCTTGTTTATTTTTTACCCGAAAATATTACCATATTTTGTATCAGATAGCAAGTTATCAGCGGTTCTCACCGGAATCTGAATTCCCATCCCCGGATGCGGCATCATCCGCGGATGATACAGCTGCTGCCCCCGCTTTATCATCGCTTTCCTTACCGTCTCCGTCCTCTTCATCCTCTGCCGCTTCATTGTCCTCAACGGGCTCAGGCAGGACGATCTCGACCTGCATGATACGGTTCTGATCCATCTCCTTTACGGTAAGTACCGTGCCGTTTTCAAGAGTGACGCTTGTACCGTCCGTCGGGAGACTGTCCAGGTGCTCGATGATGATACCGCCGACCGAATCATACTCCTCACTGTGGAGGTCCGATCCGATGGCATCATTCAGATCATCCAGCGATATGGAGCCTTCCACGAGCCAGGTCCTCTCCCCGGTCTCCCGGATGAGTTCCTTCTCGTCCTCATCATATTCGTCCCTGATCTCACCGACTATCTCCTCGAGCAGATCCTCGAGAGTGATCATTCCTTCGGTCTCACCGTACTCATTGAGGACAAAGGCTACATTTACGGTCTCCTGTCTCATCTCAACGAGCAGATCCGAAGTCTTTTTGAATTCATGTGTATATACGGGCTTTCTGAGGATATCGCGCGCTCTGAAGGATTCCTGATCCTCGCAGAGTATGAAATCCTTCATATTAATGAGTCCGATGATATTATCCTTATCTCCGTCATATACGGGAAGTCTCGTGTACATGCACTCCCTGAATACGCCGAGGATCTCACTGTATCCCGCATCCGCATCGACCGTTACCATCCTTACCTTTGGGATCATGATGTCCTTGGCGACGGCATCGGAGAACTCGAACACATTGTAGATCATCTCGCGCTCTTCGGTCTCTATGACTCCGTCCTCATGGCTGACATCGACATAGGTCTTGAGTTCACTCTCTGTCATCTGATCAAGCTTTTTGTCCGGATCGACGCCTATCAGTTTGAGGATGCCGCGGCTGAGTTTATCTATGACAAAGATGAAAGGCGTCATCACGATCATAATAGCGCCTATGACACCGGAATATGCCAGCGAAAGCTTCTCCGCAGAGACATTCGCCCAGGTCTTGGGGACTACCTCTCCGAATACAAGGATCACAAAAGTAAGGATACCCGTCATCACTCCGATGGGAAGTCCGAAATAATTGGTCGTAAGAGTCGTAGCTATGGCTGAAGCCGACAGATTAACGATATTATTGCAGATAAGGATGGCGCTGAGCATCTTGCTGCTCTTCTCGAGAATACGCCCTACGCGCGCAGCTCTTCTGTTGCCCTCGTCCTCCAGGGCTTTCATTTTAATCCTGTTGCATGTGGTAAATGCCGTCTCAGCAGACGAAAAAAATCCGGATAATACGATTAAGAATATTAGACTTGTGAGTTGTAAGGCACCAGGCGTGTCCATTGCCGCTAAAAAAATTCTCCCTTTTGCCCTAAAATCGGGCGATACATTAATTTCAGTTATGTGATATGATATAGGAACGCAGTAAAAAAGTCAAGGAGAGCGGTCCATGGAGCGTATTCTGAGCGTTGAAGAAATGAGAAAAAGCGATGCGGCAACCATAGAAAGCGGTACTCCCGGAAGGGAGCTCATGCAGCGTGCCGCAGCCGGGATATACAGCGCTGTCTGCGATTCATTCCGGATCAAAGGCCCCGTCGCCATAGTCTGCGGAAGCGGGAACAATGCCGGCGACGGTTATGCTCTTGCGCTCATATTGAATGAAAAAGGGATTAAATGTACCCTCTTTCGCGTAACAGACAAGTTTTCCGATGACGGAAAATTCTATTACGACAAATGTATCGCAGCATGTATCGAGGACAGACCGGTATCCATCGATGACCTCTCCTCATCATCCACAGCAGGAACCGGCGCTTTCTTATTTGACGGATATGCCATGATCATTGACTGTCTCCTCGGCACGGGATTTAAAGGAAATGTAAGATCACCCTACAAAGAGGCTATACGGACAATAAATGCCGCAGCCAAGTCCGGTGCAAAAGTGGTAAGTGCCGATATTAACAGCGGTCTTAACGGCGATAACGGGATGGGCAGGGAAGGCTCAGTCGTCATATCTGACCTTACCGTATCGATAGGATCGTACCAGCCCGGACATTTCCTCGGAATGGCCAAGGACTGTATGCGAAAGTGTGCAAATATCGATATCGGTATAAATCCGGTCCCCGACTCCGGTATGATCACAGAGCTTTTTACCGACAGAGATATCCCGTCAGTCATACCGCAGCGCAAAAACCTTTCGAACAAATCAAATAACGGCTATATCGTACTCATGGGGGGAAGCCCCAGATACGGCGGTGCGATAAGACTCGCCTACCTCGCTAATGCCGCTATGAGATCGGGGGCCGGTGTTGTAAAGGTATGTGTCCCCTCTTCTCTTCGTGCGGAAGTCTCGTCTCATATCCTCGAAAGCACTCTCTTTCCTTTCCCGGAGGATGAAAACGGTGAGATCGCATTTGATCCCCATCTTACCGAAGAACTCCTGAAAGGCGTGAAAGCCGTCGCATTCGGAATGGGTATAGGACGCGGAAAAAATGCCGGAACATTACTAAGATTCCTCCTCTCCGGATATACGGGCAGACTGATCATAGATGCAGACGGGCTGTTCCTTCTCTCCGAGATCATGAAGGAAGCGAAAGAACGCGATCCGTCATCAGATCCTCTGTTTTCGTCTCCCGCTGATGTAGTCCTCACCCCTCACATCGGAGAGTTCTCGAGGCTTACGGGAAAGAGCGTGCAGGAGATCTTAAGCGATCCGATCGGTCTTGCAGCCGGGTTTGCATCCGAAAACAATGTAACCGTCCTACTGAAAGGTCCTTCCACCGTAGTTGCGATACCTGACAAAAAGGGATCTGCCCACATATATCTTACGGATGCGGGCTGCCCCGGTATGGCTACAGCCGGCAGCGGAGATGTTCTCTCCGGCATCATAGCCGCCCTTGCAGGATATGTCCCTTCCGAGCTGTATCCCATCTGCGGAGCTCATATAGCGGGACGTGCCGGTGAACTGGCTCAAAAAAAATACGGGGCGGTCTCCATGGTTGCAAGCGATACCATTGGATCCCTCCCCGATGTATTAAATGCTTTTTGCGGATGATCAGCCCAGCTGAGCCTTGTACAGTTCGCTGTATAATTGTCCGTTAGCCAGAAGCGTCTTATGATCTCC
Source organism: Lachnospiraceae bacterium UBA3638 (assembly GCA_002373595.1). Taxonomy (GTDB): domain Bacteria; phylum Bacillota; class Clostridia; order Lachnospirales; family Lachnospiraceae; genus AC2028. The sequence goes on from DFKT01000063.1 coordinate 35,394, forward strand.
CTGCTCTATGATATGTCCGTCCTTCATGACGAGGATAATGTCCGACTCTCGTATGGTGCTAAGTCGATGAGCAACCACAAAACTCGTCCTGCCCTCCATCATCCTGGCAAATGCTTTCTGGATACGCTGCTCGGTGCGTGTGTCGATAGAGCTTGTCGCCTCATCAAGTATCAGCATCGGCGGCAGGTTAAGCATGACTCTCGCTATGCACAGGAGCTGCTTCTGTCCCTGTGAAAGGCTTCCTCCGTCCTCACCTATATATGTATCATATCCTTCAGGAAGTCTCTTTATGAAGCTGTGCGCATGAGCTGCCTTTGCTGCCGCTATCACTTCTTCATCCGTAGCATCCGGCTTGCCGAGTTTTAGATTCTCCTTAACTGTACCGCTTCGCAGATATGTCTCCTGCAGCACCATTCCGTAATTCGTCCTCAGGCTCTTTCTCGTAATATCTCTGATGTCATTGCCATCCACAGATACGCTTCCGTTATCAACATCATAGAATCTCATGAGGAGATTGATGATGGTGGACTTGCCCGCGCCTGTAGGTCCTACTATGGCAACTCTCTCCCCGGGCTTGGCGATGAGGTCAAGGTCATCGATCAGAGGTCTGTCCGGTGTATATGCAAATGCTACATCCTTAAGTTCGACATTTCCTTTAGGACTCTCGAGTTCTGTCGCATCAGCCTTATCCGGCTCCTCCGGCTCCGCTTCCATCAGTTCAAATATCCTGCCTGCGCACACGATCGCATTCTGGAGTTCCGTAACGACTCCTGATATCTCGTTAAAGGGCTTCGTATACTGATTGGCATAGCTTAAGAATATCGAGAGCTGTCCGACGGTAATACCTCCCGATATAGCATATATTGCACCGAATATACCAACGCCCGCATATACGCAGCTGTTTACAAATCTCGTACTCGGATTAACGAGCGAAGAGAAAAAGATGGCTTTGAGCGAAGCCTTGGAGAGTTTTGCATTTACATCCGCGAATTCACCTTTGACGGCATCCTGACGTCCGAACGCGGTGACTACTTTCTGATTGCCGACCATCTCCTCGATAAGCGCTGTCTGCGTTGCTCTGACCTTTGACTGCTCGAGGAACATATCATGAGTCCTGTTGGCGACAAAGCGTGCAACCAGGAGTGACAACGGTGTGATACATACTACGACCAATGTGATATATACATTCGTAATGAGCATGAATCCAAGCGTGCAGAGGATCGTGAGGATACCCGTAAAGAGCTGTGTAAAGCCCATGAGGAGGCCGTCCGCAAAGGTATCGACATCCGTTACCATACGGCTTACCATGTCCCCCGTCTTGTGCGAATCGATATAGGAAAGAGGAAGCCTCTGTATCCTGTCCATGACATCTTTCCTGATATCCCTTACCACACTGTATGTGATCTTGTTATTGCAGCTTGAGAGCACCCACTGGATAAACGCCGTGATCACCATAGCTGCTGCGATCTTGATGAGTATGAGGCCTATCGCATTCATGTCGACAGCACCTTTTCCGGCCAGCATTATATCTATGGCATTACCGGAAAGGATCGGGATATAGAGAGTGAGCACGACCGTAAGTGCCGCGAGTATGACGGACAGTACGACCAGATGCATATATCTTCTGATATACCGAAGTATCTTCTTTATGATCACGGAGTTGTCCTTACCGCTCATCTTCTTAGAGGATCCGCTCATACTGCCTCCTCTCCGGAAGATCTCTCAAACTGAGTCTCGTAGATCTCCCTGTATACGTCGCAGGTCTTAAGCAATTCTTCATTTGTTCCGACACCGACGACCTCTCCGTCATCGAGTACTATGATCCTGTCGGCATATATGAGTGACGACGCTCTCTGTGACACGATGAATTTGGTCGTATCTTTCATACCCGCAAGAGCATCCCTCAGATTCTTCTCCGTGATGTAATCAAGCGCGGATGCCGAATCATCAAGTATGAGTATCTCAGGATCCGCAGCTACCGCTCTCGCAATAGTAAGTCTCTGGCGCTGTCCGCCCGAGAAGTTGCGTCCGCCCTGCTCCACATGTTCATCAAGACCTCCGGCTTTGCCCTTCACGATCTCGTCCGCCTGCGCGATCTTAAGAGCAGACCAGAGTCTCTCATCATCAGCATCGGGATTACCCCACTTCAGATTATCCCTGATGCTCCCCGTAAAGAGGACGGCCTTCTGAGGAACTATGCTTATCCGTTTCCTCAATTCCTCATCCGTATATGAATCGATATTTTTTCCGTCTATGAAAACTGCACCTTCCGTGGCACGGTAGAATCCTGCCGCGAGAGAAACAAGGGATGTCTTTCCGGATCCGGTTCCTCCGATGATGCCGACCGTCTCACCCTTTTTTGCAGCGAAAGAGACTCCTCTGATCGCGCTGTCTCCCGCGCCCATATAGGTAAGTCCGACTTCTTCAAATCTGATAAATGCATCATCGCCCGGTGCTGTCACGCTGACGTCTGCTTCAGCATTTGCTGATGCGGCGGTCTTATCGATATCGGGATGGGTATCCGTCTCAAGCACGGCCTCGATCCTCTTCGCACATGCGACACCCTTTGAGAAAAGGACAAAGAGATTGGCAAGCTTTAAAAGCTCTACCAGGATCTGGCTCATATAGTTGAGAAGTGCGACAACCTGTCCCTGCGATAGTTCACCGATATTCACCTTTACGGCGCCGGTATATATCAGATACATGATTGCGGTGTTTACTATCACATAAGTAACAGGATTGGTAATAGCGCTGATCCTTGCGGCAGATGTCTGCGTCCCGGCAAGCGTATCATTCTCCAGTCCGAAAGCTTCTCTCTCGAGATCTTCTCTGGCAAAAGCCCTTATGACCCTGGCTCCCGAGAGATTCTCTCTCGTAAGTGAAAGGACCTTATCAAGTTTCTCCTGTGCTCTCTTATAAACAGGCATGGACCCTGCGGTCACACCGTATACAACGATCGCAAGTGCCGGAATCGCGACAGTGAATATGAGCGCTGATTTAACATCTATCGTGAATGCCATTATCATCGCTCCGAATACTATGACAGGTGATCTGAGGAAAAGTCTCAGTACCATATTTACGGTGTTCTGAACCTGTGCGATATCACTCGTCATGCGGGTGATGAGCGTGGATGTGCCGGTCTTGTCGATCGCACTGTGGTCCAGATCCATTATATGATCGAACATCGCCTGCCTGAGCGCGGTACACGACCCGACAGCCGCCTTTGCAGCAAAGAATTGTGCGGTTATCGATACGGTAAGTCCTATCGCTGCGAGGAGGACAAGCACTCCTCCCATCTTGAGGATATAGCTCTTATCTCCCTGCGCTATTCCCACATCAATGATCTTTACCATTACGAGAGGGACAAAGAGTTCAAATGTCGCTTCGAGCAGCTTAAAGAGAGGTGCGAGCACCGACTCTTTTTTGTATGCATTCATGTAATACAATACTTTTTTCAATTTGCTTTCCTTTCGCAGACAGTGATCATGTACCCTTCCGGAGCAGGTTCTTCCGTGAATACAAATCCGTCAAAAAGCTTCTTCTCAGTATCTCTCATATCTTCAGCGATCACGGGATTGACTCCTGCCCCAAGACACTTTCCGTAGCTTTCCTTGCGGGTCCAGAGCCTGAAGAAATACTCATTTGCCGCCTCTGCAGATACCTCTTCTGCAATCCTTTCGATCTCCTCAGCTTCCTCTTTCGAGAAAAATCTCCTGGCAGTCTTTAAGGATCTCTCGAAATTATCGCCTACTTCCTGTATATCGATACCGACTTCTACGTCACTTACAACCACGACAAGATAATCTCCGGAATGAGAGATATTAAAATAGGGAAGCCCCTTATCCTCAAAATACGGCTTCCCCTTTTCGTTTCTTACGATCACGGGGAGTTCGGAAAGCCCGAACTCCTCGTGTACTGCTCTTTTAAGAATATTTCTTTCGAGTTCCTTTTTTTCTTCTTTTATCTCACTGAGATATATCTTCACTCTTCGACGTCTTCTTCCTTTGCGGTGACTGCGATATGCAGCTCGTCGAGCTGAGCCTGCGTTACCTCTCCGGGTGCTCCCATCATGACATCGGCCGCATTCTTGTTCATAGGGAATGCGATGACCTCACGGATCGAATCCTCTCCCGCGAGGAGCATTACCATACGATCCACACCGGGAGCGATACCTGCGTGAGGCGGAGCTCCGTAGGTAAATGCATTATACATAGCGGGGAACTTAGCCTTAACATCATCCTCACCGAGTCTTACCATCTCAAACGCTTTAATCATGATCTCGGGATCATGGTTTCTGACTGCTCCGGAGGAAAGCTCTACACCGTTGCAGACAAGGTCATACTGATCTGCCATGATATCCAGAGGATCTATCTCACCTCTCTCTGCCTTCTCGAGGACCTCAAGTCCGCCTGTCGGCATGGAGAACGGGTTGTGGCAGAATTCCAGCTCTCCGGACTCGTCTCCGATCTCATACATCGGGAAATCAACGATCCAGCAGAATTCATATTTCTCTTTATCCATATGTCCGGGGATGAGCGCACCGAAAGTCTTAACGAGTGCACCCGCACATTTCTGAGCATTACCGAGAGTGCCTGCAGAGAGAAGAACGAGATCTCCTGCCTTAAGCGAAAGCTTGCTCATTACGGCATCCTTGATGGGAGTGACAAACTTGGAGATACCGCCTGCGATCTCTCCGTCATCTCCTACCTTGAACCAGTATCCCTTCCGGGCCGTGATAACCTCTACATCAGCGAGCCCTTTCTCGATCACTTTTCTGCTCTCCTTGCAGTCTGAAACGACTATTGCCTTGACGACATTTCCCTTGAAGGGATCGAATCCGCAGTCAGAAAGGAGCTCGGTCACATCGGTAACGGTAAGGTCGATGCGGAGGTCGGGCTTATCGCTTCCGTACTTCTCCATCGCCTCTCTGAAAGGAATGCGTGCAAAAGGTGCCGCACTCGCGGTATTGTATTTTCCGTACTTTGCAAATATGGGAGGAAGCACTCTCTCGAGGACTTCAAATACATCCTCCTTGGAAGCGAATGCCATCTCCATATCCATCTGATAGAACTCTCCGGGGCTTCTGTCTCCTCTTGCATCCTCATCTCTGAAGCAGGGTGCGATCTGGAA
>DFKT01000019.1 GCA_002373595.1 Lachnospiraceae bacterium UBA3638
TTTAATCAAGTTGTCGGGGGTTCGAATCCCCCATGCCTCAATCTAAAAGGGGCACGGGATGCCCCATTTTTGTCTGATCTGACTTTGATACCTCTGATAAAACAATAAACAGGAGCCATTATGATAAAGACAGAGCTTTCGGAGCTTAAAAAGCGTTTTACGCAGAAGAATTGTTCGATCACCCGCATCGCAGGCTGCTATGTGGACGGCGATAAGTCCAAGAAGGGGGTATTTTCGAAGTCTTTCCTCGGTCTTCCCGAGGAGGAGCAGTTCAAATATTTTGAGCTTTTCAGGAAGGCGCTTTCAGGTACACCGGGAAAGACCGCCATCGACCTTGTTTTTACTGAAGAAGGTGAGAAAGAAGGCGGTGCAGGCGAATTTATGCTCAGACTTCGCGAGAGTGAGCTTAAGGACGAGGCTCTCCTCGAGGAGTATTTCGATCGCATCATTTCTTCATATGAATATGTAGGAAACTATCTCATACTGGCGGTGCACGATGCGTACGATGTCCCCGGTAAGGCTTCCGAGGGCGGAGATATGGATGATGCATCCGACGAAGTATACGAGTATGTTTTCACGGTGCTGTGCCCCGTTAATCTCTCGGAGCCGGGACTCTCTTACGATCCCGCAACCGAGGAGTTCCACAATCGTACCCGTGACTGGGTTGTCGATAAGCCGGCTAAGGGATTCCTGTTCCCTTCATTTAATATGCGCACTTCGGATATTCATGGAATGATGTACTATTCCAAGGATGCTGAGAATATTGATGAGACCTTCATAGATTATGTGCTCAACTGCACACTACCCATGACTGCGGGTACTCAGAAGCAGACCTTCAGCGCTATAGTTGAGGAGACACTCGGTGACAAGTGCGGACTTGAGGCTGTTAAGAATATCCATGAAAAGATGGGTGAGCTTCTCGAGGAGCATAAGGAGGAGCCCGAACCTCTCGTGCTTGAGCGCACGGATATGAGGAGGCTGATGGAGTCCGTCGGAGCACCCAATGACCGTATGAAGGATTTCGACAGTCATTATGAGGTGGCTGCCGGAGACAGTGCACCGATCATGGCTACGAATATTTACAATCCGAGATCCTTTGATGTTAAGACACCCGATGTCGTCATCAAGGTCAAGCCCGACAGGACTGATCTCATAGACGAAAAGACCATCGACGGCAGAGCATGCGTAGTCGTTGAGCTTAACGGCGAAGTGGAAGTAAACGGTATCAATGTCCGCGCCAGAGCGGGAAGAGGTAATGATAATGAGTAAGATAGCAGTCATGCTGGCAGACGGTTTTGAAGAGATCGAAGCACTCACACCTGTCGATATCTTAAGACGCTGCGGTATAGAAGCAGACACGATCTCTATAAATGCATCTGAGGATGTTATGGGATCACATAAGATCCCCGTAAAAGCTGACAAGAAGATCGCTGATATAAAGAACTGGAATGAGTATGATATGATCTTCCTCCCCGGAGGCAAGGTCGGAAATGATAATCTCGAGGCTTGCGAAGATTTAAAGGCACCGATTTATGACTTCTACAAGAGCGGAAAGTGGATAGCAGCTATATGTGCTGCCCCCAGCATCTTTGCCCACAGAGGATATCTGAAAGGCAAGAACGCAACATCCCATCCCGCTTTCACATCTCATCTCGATGAAGCCGGCGCGATCACAAAGGGCGCACCTGTTGAAGTATGCGATCATATCGTGACGGGACAGGGTATGGGAGCTTCGATTGAGTTTGCGCTTACTATCGCCGAAATATTTGCAGGCAAAGAAATGGCGGACCGCGTAGCGGAAGGCATCTGCTACAGGAAATGATATCAGGTACATAAAGAAATGGAAATTGAACGTAAATTCTTAATTCATAAATTACCGGATGATTTGGAGAGTTATCCCTCTCACAGGATCGAGCAGGCATATCTGTGCACAAACCCCGTACTCAGAGTACGCAGGGAAGATGAGGACTATTACGCAACCTACAAGGGAGAGGGACTCATGCAGAGAGAGGAGATCAATATGCCTCTTACTGCCGAAGGGTACAGACATCTCGTGTTAAAGGCAGACGGTAATGTCATCTCCAAGAAGAGGTACCTCATCCCTTTGGAACACCCTCAGGTGATAGAGGGTTCGCCCCAGCCTCCGGACGGATATTCACTCATGATCGAGCTGGATGTATTTGACAAACCTTTCGCGCCGCTTGCTATGGCGGAGGTGGAATTCGGCAGCAGGGAGGCCGCGGAGGTATTCCTTCCCCCTGAGTGGTTTGGAGAGGAAGTGACCTACGATCCGCGGTATCACAATTCACATATGGCTATGGCCGAGATCATACAGGACGACCCGGAGGATTAATCCTTCGGGTTTTTCTATGCTTTGAAATAGTGTATAATAATCATTCGGGGCGTTTGCCCCGAAATCTGAGATCTGCACATAAGGGGGAGACTATTGATGGACAGTCGTAACATGAGCGGACATGATGTATTTATCAGCTATTCTACCAAGAATAAGAACGTCGCGGATGCGATAGTCGCTGACTTCGAGCAGCACGGTATAAAATGCTGGTACGCACCGAGGGATATCCTGCCCGGAGAGGAATGGGTCACTGCTATCAAGAATGCTCTTGAAGGCTCCAAGTCACTCGTCCTCATATATACCGATGAATCCAATCAGTCCAGACAGGTCATGAATGAGATCGCTATCGCATTCAATGCCGGTCTTACGATAGTTCCTTTCAGACTCACCGAAGAGCAGATGAGCAGCGAGCTTGAGTACTACCTCACGAGAGTTCACTGGCTCGATGCAGTCTCCAAACCCCTCAATAAAAATATCGCGGCATTAAGAGAATACATAAATGTCATAATCAACACCGAGAACGGTGCAGTTCCCGTCCATCGCAAGAGTGATGAGGAGATCGTTGCAGAGCGTGCGGCTAAGAAAAAGAAAAAGACACTTGGAATAGTCATCGCAGCTATCATCGTGGTCGTGCTCGCGATAGCGGGTCTTGCGGTTGCTTCTAATGTTAAGAAAGCCGGTAGGAGTAAGACCTATGAGCAGGCTCTTGCCAGCTACAACTCACAGTACCATGGAAAAGCGGACGATGACGCAGCCCGCGAGGCATTTGAGTCTGTGAAGGATTATTTTCCTGAGAGTTATTACTATCTCGGAATGCTCGATGAGAGAGTGGATGATTATGATTCCGCAAAGAAGCAGTACGAGGAAGGTATAGAGAAGGGAAGCATACGTTCCCTGATGGCGATGGGCAATCTTTATCTGCAAGGTAATGCTGTTTCGGCGGATCCTGTTAAAGCGAAGGAGTATTTCGATAAAGCTGTAGATAAGGGATGCAAGGAAGCAAACTACTATATAGCTTCTCTGTGGAAGAGCGGACTCATAGAGGGCGAGGATGCTGATGGTGACAGGGCAATTGCTACCCTTAATGATGTATTTAAATGTGATGATCCGGAAATTTTGGCTAAAGCGCATATCCTCATGGGAGATATGTCAAGTAACGGATATGCCGGACTTAATAAAAATATCGATCTGGCACTGGAATCATACAAGAAAGCGATAGATGAATGCAGCTATTATGAAGGATATGCCAATTACTATATCGGCAAGATGTACGAGGCTGAAGATGACAAGGCCAATGCGGATGAGTATTTCCGTAAGGCACTTAACTTCTGCGAAAAATCCGCAGATGAAGGATGTGCGATATCAGATAATATGGTGGGACTATGTTACCAAATGGGATACGGTACCGCTATAGATTTCAGCAAGTCGCTGGAGTACTACAAGAAAGCAGCTGATTATGGAAATCTTAATGCAACGAGGAATATAGGGCTTCTGTATGAAACGGGCGACGGAGAGCTTAAACAGGATGTGGATAAGGCATATGAGTATTATATCAAAGCTGCTGACGGCGGATTAGGAAAGGCGATGTACAACATCGGAAGACTCTATGAAAAAGGCATATATCCGACGGATGCGGAAGCCCCCGATTACAAGACTGCGAGACAGTGGTATGAGAAGGCTGCACAGAATGGACTTCCGGACGGATGGTCATATGCCGGTGATATATACCTGAATGGCTACGAAGACGGAATAGAGGATAAAGATAAAGCTATAGAGTATTACGATCGCGGTATAGAGATGGGTAGTGCGAGATCCATGGCATCCATGGGATATATGTATTATAAAGAGATGGATTATGACAATGCATTGATCTACTTTAAGAAAGGAGCAAACGCGGGATCTTCATATTCGATGAGACTTATCGGACTCTGCTATCACTATGGAAAAGGTGTTGATGAGGATCCTGAAAAAGCTGCCGAATGGTATGCGCAGGCAGCTTCGGCGGGTGATGCATATGCTTGCTTATTGATCGGAAGTCTCTATGAGGGGGCTATCCTTGACGAAGAGCCTGACTATACCAATGCTATCAGGTGGTATCTGATGGGCGCTGACAGAGGTTCTGACGGATGCGCATACAGACTTGGCAATATGTATTACAAAGGCATTGGTGCTTCAAAGGATATAGATACCGCCAAGAGGTATTATCAGAAAGCTGCAGACGCGGGAAATGCACCTGCGATGAAGGCTCTCGGTGATGTTTGCTACGACGCGAAGGATTATGATAATGCAATCCTCTGGTATGAGAAAACGATAGAAAATGGAAGTGATGTCGCTTCGGACAAATTCCTCGCTATGAGAGCACTCGGAGATATGTATTATGACGGTGTCGGTGTGGATAAGGATGAACAGAAAGCAAAAGAGTATTACCTTGATTGCGTGGAGTATACCGTTGGCGTTAATACCAGAGTCATAAGAGTAAAAGTAGATGATGAGGATGTTTATTTCAAACTTGCGATGATGTGTTTCAATGATGAGGAATTCGCAGAATCCGGATTCTTCTTTGCAAAGTGTCTGGAGTTTACCGAGAAGCCGGTCAATATGTATAACGCCGGTGTTGCATACTACAGGGCTAAGGATTATAAGAATGCCCTAAAGTATTACGGTATGGCAATAGATGCGGATTATAAGGACTCCGAAAAGGTAAAAGACAAGATCCAAACTATGGTCGATAACGGATATGTAACCGAAAAAGAAGCGGAGAAGTGGTTGGATTAATATGAACAGTGTAGGAATAATCTTAATATCCGCAGCGATATTCTTTGCCTTCGTTGTATGGCTCGCTTCGGACAATGACAATCTGGAGAAATGGACGGGACTCGCATTTGCTGCTGCGATAGTGGGCGGACTGTGTATCTACGGCACGATCAATGCTTCAAATTATAAATCAGAGCCATTCATAGCAGTACTCCGCACTGTGGTCGACCTCGGCAAGATGTTCGGAAACAGCGGTGCCGAAGGATATGACAAATTCATGAAAGCTTTTGAAGGAGTGCCCGGTGCTTCGGCCAAGCTCCTTACGGTATTCTACTGGTGCGTACACTTTTTTGCATTCTATTCCATGATCAGCGCAGTGATAATGCTCCTCGGCAAGACTGCTCTCAAGAAACTAAAGACAGTCCTTATGAGAGTACATGACATAGAGCTGATCTACGGAGTCGATGAGAGCACGCTCGGATTCGGATCGAGACTCTCCAAGGATAAGGATATATCGATCGTCTATGTCGGAAACGGAAGCATATCCGAGAATGAGATACGAGACATCGGAGGAGTATGGTTTGCGGATCCGGATGCGACCGAAGGCACTGCGGCATTTGTTAAGCGACTCGGTCTTAAGAAAGGAAGGGGAAAACTCAGACTTTCTGCTTTATCCGGCGATGCAGATGCCAATATTTCATATGCTCTTAAACTCCTGGAATCTCTTAAGAAAAGGGGAGTAAATCCCGCTCAGACGGAGCTCGTTATCCTCGGTACCGGAGAGTCGGACGGAGAAGGCCTGCAGGCATTGGGCGATACCTACGGTTACGGTTCCGTCAGGATGTTTGACAGAGCGGAACTTGTCTCGAGACTCCTTATCAAGAAGTATCCCATCTGCGATGAAGTATCCTTTGATGATAATGCCAAGGGCAGATCAGATGTGGAAGTACTCATAGTCGGATTTGGTAATGTCGGACGCGAAGTACTGCGCAAGGCTGTAGCGAACGGACAGTTCTGCGGCAGCTCTTTCCGTGCAACTGTATTTGATCCGGCTATAGGAAAGAACGACGGATTCTTCAGAGACAGATACGCTTCGATGTTTGAAGAGTATGATATAGACCTTAAGCCTTTCGATGGCAGGAGCAGTGAACTCGCATCCTTCATCCGGGAAAGGTCAGAGAAACTTTCCTATATCGTAGTGTCCGTAGGTAATGATAAAACGGGCCGTCAGATAGTTGAAGAGATCACGAATGCTCTCGGAGCGTGCGGAGTATCCAAGCCTGTCTATATGTGCTCATCCGATAAGGTTACCCGTTTCTGCGGTACCGCGCAGCCTGAGGTGTCGCATACATTTGAAGCGGACATCCTTTTCCATGGAGTGATGGATGAACTCGCGGTTCAGATCAATCATTTCTATAACGGAGATGATGGCGAGCCGGCAGAACAGTGGAAGTCCTGTGATTACTTCAGCAGGATGAGCTGCAGAGCAAGTGCGGATTATCTCTCCGGATTTTTAAAGAAAGTAGGAGCACTTAAGAAGCACGCCTTAAGCCCTGAAGAGTCAGAGAATCTCGGTATATCCGAGCATAAGAGATGGTGCGCATTTCATTATTCATTCGGATATTCGCTTATGTCCGAAGAAGAGAAAAAAGAGAGAGCAAAGCTCTACTCTGACGAAAATCATATCAGGATCGCAAAGGATACGGATAGAAAGCATCACGCCTGCCTCATCCCCTGGGACGACCTTGATGAACTCTCCCGATGGGAGAACGGCATAACAGGCGGGAATGTTGACTATAAGCAGCTCGACCGTGACAATGTGGAGACCGTGAGAGGTCTTGCGGAGAAACTCGAAGCAGCGGAAGAAAGCACCGGAGATGCATCCAAAGATAAAGCCGGAACCAATAAGAAAAAAGACGATCCTAAGAGAAGAAAGCTCCGCAGATATCTTCCTATCATCATTGCGATACTCATAGCCCTGATAGCAGGAATAGTGATCCTCGTCGTAAGCCATTTAAAGAGGGCTGAGCAGAGGATGGTATACCCGACAGGACTTGATACCGAAGGTATGCCCACAGAGACAGCGGAAGCACCGAATGACATCTCATTCGATACCGCTCGAAGCATGCAGGGAGATAAGGGTTCGGAGAGATTTACACCGACCGATGAGGAGCCTCCTTCATGTTTCCCTCTGGCATATAATGACGAAGGGCTTCTCGAACTGCTTACGATCGTGCTCCCCGCTACGAGGGACCAGGGCTCTTACGGTACATGCTGGGCACATTCGGCGATCGCACTGGCTGAATTCTCGATGATAGCACAGGGGGAAGAGATTAACAGTGTAGACTACAGCGAGCTTCATCTGGCTTACTATACTTACAATAACGGTACGGGGCTGGCTATGGGAGATACAGGTGACAGCGTCAGCTTCATACCTACCGAAGATGATCCGAACTATCTTGAATGCGGAGGAACGCTTAGATATGCGGCTATGACTCTGGCCAGGAGGAGAGGATGCATAGATGAGAAATATCTGCCCTATGATAAGGCGGATAAGCTCCTTAAAGGCAGTATCAAGCAGGATTTCGAATTCGGATATGACGAAGCATGGCTCAGAAATGCCATATTCATTGATATCAAGAAAAATCCTAACCATGTAAAGCAGGCCATAATGTCAAACGGTGCCGTAGGAGTTAGTATCTGGGCACCGGTTAACGCTGTGGACTATATGAATAACTATAACGAAGAAACCAATTCCTACTATGCCGCGGAAGCCAAAACCGCCAATCATGCGGTCGTTGTTGTGGGATGGGATGATGATTATCCGAGAGAGAATTTCTCGTACGGGATGTTTAACAAGAGACCCGAATCGAACGGAGCTTGGCTGGTAAGGAACAGCTGGTCGACAGAAACAAAGTTTTCTCTTGAGTCGTATTTCTGGATATCATATGAGGATCCTTCTCTGAAAAAGTTCCCGGTTGCGACATTTGAGATGAGCCCGGTGAGCGGCAAGACCGAGAATATGTACTGCTATGACACTCAGACAACCTATGTCGGTGTTCAGACTACGGACAAGGGAACAGGCGCCAGGACCAAGGCTGCCAATGTATTTACCGTAGGAGGGCATGGAGGTGCGGATAAAGAACTCCTTAAAGAGGTATCGTTCTTTGCAGCCGGATTTAAGGGAAATGCGGGAAGTGATTATGAAATAAAGATATATAGACATCTTCCGCCTGATGCGGGACCTGTAAAGGATGGAGAGCTTGTCAAAGAGTCGACCACAAAGGGAAAGATATATTACGACGGATATTATACTATAGAACTAACGGAGCCCGTACTTCTCGAGAAGGGTGAAGTCTTCTCCGTAGTTGTTGAGCTCAGCAATGCGAGCCTCGCAGTGGAAGCTGTCAAGAATAAAAACAACGGCATATGTTTCGCACCTACGATACACAAGCATGAGAGTTATTATCTCTACCGCGATACGGAGCAGGATAAAAAGCTCTGGCGTGATATGTACAATGAGGCCGTCGATGGTGGTTTTATGATCGGAAATGTCATCATAGGTGCGATCACCGAGGATGTGAACTGACGGACCGGTACATGTAAGGCGAGGGTCCAAGAGGCAGATACTATGAGCAGCAAAAAAGCGGCCGGGATATCCCGACCGCTTTTGATATTTTGAATTAATAGATTCTCAGGTTGCCCCAGGTATCGAAAGGAAGGATACCGATGTAGGTTTTGCCGGGGTTGAGCCGGATCTCTTCGCCGGTGTAAGCATTGTAATACTTGGTCGGTGAAGGATGATCATAGTCGCCGCCCTTTACCCAGTATACGGGGATCGTGGTTCCGTTCGTTGCGTAGAAACCTACGTTTCCGCCTGCTGCATAGTTAGCGGAGAAGAGATAGTAGATCATGTAGCCGTGAGGATCGTACTGAAGGAAATCAGCGCACTGGAGGATGACATTCTTGAAGGAAGTCGTCTGTCCGTTAAGAGCGTCTACATGAGGTCTGTTGTACTCATAATAGTCGTAAGTTCCGGTAGTTGCATTGTAGAGGAGCTTGGACTTATTGTGAGTGAAGCATCCGGACATATCTACAACATTTGCACTTGTTCCGCCGAGGTTAACGGGGGTAGCCGAGAAGGTGAAGTGCTGTCCGGGATAGTAAGCGTTGTAAGTGGTGGAGAATCCGCTTGCTGCGATCCTGCTTGCAAGACCTGCATACATCTGGGTTCCGCCGCCCCACTTCTTGCCCTGGTAAGCAGCTGCGGTCACATACTCGGTGAACTCCCAGTTCTTGCCGTTGGCAACGCGTGCGAATCCGCCGCTGATGTGGTTGGTGTAGGGCTTAGCGATATAGTCATTGATATAGAACGGGCCTCCGTCGTGGATGAGGATAGCATTATACTCAGCTGCGAGAAGCACGTTGGTAGGTCTGGTGGAACGGATGCTTCCGAGCATTGAGACGCTGCCCCAGTCCTTAACGATTGCCATAAGTCTGGTTACACGTCCGTTAGCGGTGCTGTTCATCATCTCATAGACGATGTCGGCCTGGTTTACTCCGTAGTGGTTGAGTGCGGTCACTTCGTTGTCGATCATGACAGCGATAGGTCTCTGTAGTGCGATCTCATCGCGGATAGGAAGTCCGGTAAGCTCGTTGATCGCTGCGTGTGCGGTCATCGAAGGAGTGAGAATCGTAGCGGCAACAATACCTGCGGTAATGATCCTGGCAAGTGTACCCTTAAGAAATCCTTTCATATACCCTCCTTAAATAATCTATTGTCTGCCCCCAAAGAGGGGTAATGTCTACTATAGCATTAAACACTGCGTCCGTAAAGCCTTGAGAGTGCTTTAATATCCTTCGCAAGGTCAGCGGTAAGGTCTGAGGGGAGATATCTCCATACCCAGTTGCCTCCGATAGTCGACGGACGGTTGATCCTGGCTTCATTACCCAGCCCGAGATAGTCCTGGAGCGGGATGATGCAAGTGTTTGCCGCAGATGAGAGAGCGGCGCGCAGAAACTCCGCAGGAAGCTCATCCACCGAGGATACGCGGAAGTAGTCCATAGCGTATTTTTTGTCTTTGTCGGACAGTCCCTCGCACCATGCGAGGAGCGTGTCATTGTCGTGAGTGCCTGTATAGACTACGCTGTTGGGCGCATAGTTAAAAGGAATATGCTCATTCGGCTTAAATGCTTCGAAACCGAACTCTATGATCTTCATATTGGGATAGCCGGTGCGCTTTACGAGCTCGCGTACACTGTCCGTGATAAATCCGAGATCCTCGGCGATAACGGGTCTGTCACCGAGTGTCTTTTTCATCGTGTCAAAGAGGGCGTATCCGGGTCCCTTTTTCCATTTGCCGCCGATCGCATTCCCGGCGCCGTAGGGGATCGCCCAGTATTCGTCAAATCCTCTGAAATGATCGATCCTTACGACATCATAGAGCGCGAAGCAGGAGGAGAGTCTCTTCATCCACCATGCGTACCCGGTGCGCTTATGATATGCCCAGTCATATATCGGATTGCCCCAGAGCTGTCCCGTCTTGGCGAAGAAATCGGGCGGGCATCCTGCGACTTCGGTGGGAAAGCCCTTTGCATCCATCCTGAAGAGTTCGGGATGTGCCCAGATATCGGCCCCGTCAGGGGATACATAGATGGGGATATCTCCGATTATCTTTATGCCCTTTTTGTTCGCATAGGATTTAAGGGCGGTCCACTGCTCATAGAAAAGGAACTGCAGGAAGAAATAGAATCCGACTTCCCCGGAGAGTTCCTTACGGTACCTGGCGAGTGCGGCAGGTTTCCTGAGCCTGATATCATCCGGCCAGAGAGTGTAGCTCACGCCGCCGAGAGAATCCTTGATCGCCATAAAGAGCGCATAATCTCCGAGCCAGTCGGAGTTTTTCTTAACGAATGATCTGTATGCCGGGCCGGTTATGATGCGGCGCTTGGGATCGCAGGCCGACTTATATGCCTTCTTAAGGAGCTTAAATCTGTTGTTGTAGATCTTCTCATAATCGATCTCTGAAGCATTCCTGCCGAAGTCATAACGCTTCGCATCCGCCTTGGTGATGAGACCTTTTACGATGAGAGTGTCAATATCGATGTAGTAAGGGTTTCCGGCAAATGTAGAGAAAGACTGATACGGCGAGTCGCCGTAGCCGGTGGGACCTAAGGGAAGTATCTGCCAATAGCTCTGGCCCGCACTTACGAGGAAGTCAACGAATCTGTACGCCTCGCGTCCAAACGAGCCTATACCGTACGGAGACGGCAGGCTGAAGACGGGCAGCAGCACTCCGGCGGTTCTGACGGGAGCCTTCGAGGCTTTTTTTGAAGAAGAAGCTTTTGATACGGTTTTTTTCATGTTTTCACCTCAGATTGCCGGACGAAATGTCCGAAGCGGATCAAATGAAAAGGTGTATGCTATAAGCCGCATAGCAGGCGAGCATAACGATGCCTCCCGCACGGCCGAGCTTTCTGTTGGGAAGGACACAGAAGAAGAGTAAAAGTACCGCAAACATTGCGACTATGCTGTCGATGAGGAAACTCTCCGCATACGGTACGGGTGTGAGAAGAGCTGCCGTTCCCAGTACAAAGAGTATATTGAATATGTTGCTGCCGACTATATTGCCAACGGCAATGTCCGTCTCTCCCTTTTTGGCAGCGGTAACGCTGGTGACGAGCTCGGGAAGCGAGGTTCCGAGAGCTACTATGGTCAGACCGATAATACGCTCCGTTACGCCAAGCTGTCTGGCCATGGCAGAAGCGGCGTCTACGGAGAAATCCGAACCGATGACGATCATAACCGCACCGAGAGGGATATAGAGCAGCATTTTCCATACAGGGAATATCTTGTCTTCGGACTCGGAAGATTCTTCGTGATTGTTCTTGACCGAGAGCCCCAGATATACGAGATAGGCGATAAAGAGTACCCAGAGGATCACTCCGTCGATCCTGGATACGCTTCCGTCAAAGAAGCCGATCGCGAACAGGATCGCTGTAACCGCGAGCACAAAGGGAATCTCTATGCGTGCGGTGTTTTTTCCTACCGGAAGAGCTCTTACTACCGACGTAAGACCCAGTATCAGGAGGATATTTATGATGTTGCTGCCGAGTACATTTCCGACTGCGATGTCCGCACTGCCCTTAAAAGCTGAGGTGATACTTACTGCGGCTTCGGGAAGCGAGGTGCCCATTGCGACTATGGTAAGTCCGATGATAAGGGAAGGGATACCGAATTTGCGGGCAAGAGCGGATGCTCCGTCGACAAATATATCGGCACCTTTGATAAGGAGAAAGAATCCGGCTACGAGCACCGCGAGCCATGCGAGCATCTGAACCCATACGGGAAGAGGTGCGATCATAGAAGCTATATACTGAGTTATATTCATTGAAAACAAACCTGCCTTTTTTTGTAAATTTGTATTCCTATTCTACCACATATATAACCTAGACCGAAACAGATTTTTTTTGTATAATTACATAGTCTGCAAGGGTAAAAATGCCTGCGCGGGACCGGAGGTATGATGGAAAACAATACTTTGAAAAGAAGACCGATCAGATTCAGGCTAAGGAGGCTTGCGCTGCTCATCGCTCTGGCTACGATAGCGATCATGGGCGTCACGGGACTCGTGATGATGAATCGTATCAGATATGTCAGTCGGAAGGCTCTGGAAGAGAGAATGGTATCCGACTATCGGGATATCGTTAAAAACAGGTCCGAACTGACCAATGAATGGCTTAAAAAGTATACAAAGCACGCATTTTTCGTAGCGGACTTTGCACACAATCTCCTTCTGCATCCCGATTGGTATGAGCCGCATCCCGTATACCCGCCACAGGCGAGAAACGGCGGCAAATATGTCATGCAGAGAACGCTGGTCGACAAGACCATAACATTCGAATCGATCAAGGAAAAGGTTGAGCTATTCGGCAATCTGGAATACCTCATGGATATGATCATGCGCTCCGAAGAGGGTTCCATTGTGGTCATTTATGTGGCTACGCCCGACGGATTTCTGGTAGGATATGATTCCAATTCCGACCTTGCTGTTCCCAAGCCGGGGGATACGGAGGATTATTTCGATTTCAGAAACAGGCCCTGGTATAACGTCCCCAGAGAGAGCGGACTTCCGTATTATTCCGATGTGTATGAGGATGCCTTTGGCAGAGGATATTCCGTCACCTGCTCGGTTCCTTTCTACGATGCGAACGGGGAATTCGGCGGAGTCGCTGCTATTGATATCATAATGAACGAATTCTACTCCGAAGCGGTAGAGCAGATCCCCGGAGAACTGTCATACTCATTCCTTATAGACGGCAAGGGTTCACTCCTGAAGCCTGAAGGTGAAGTATCATCACTCTACGCGTTCAAGGACCTGAATTACGGTGAGATCGCCAAGATCCTCAATCAGGATCATTGCACTCTGATGACCGACGATGGCATCTACTATGTATCCGACACCATCAGAGAGAACGGATGGAAATACTGCATAAGGATTCCTGAAGCGAAAATACTCGAACCGATCGCTGATGTAAATAAAGCCATTGCATCGTTCACGATCACATTTGCAGCGATCGTCCTTATATCGATCATCATACTTTTCTTTGTGAGCAAGATCGTATCCGACAAGATAACGAAACCCATCATCGCTCTTGATGAGGATGTTTCCAAGATATCCGAAGGCGACTTAAATCACGAGGCGAGAGTTATGAGTAATGACGAGGTGGGCGATCTGGCCGCTAAGTTCAACGAGATGACAGGTGCATTAAAGAGACAGGTCGAACAGGCAAGAGGGCTTGCGCAGAAGCAGGAAAGATATGATGCAGAGATGGATGCGGCACGCAGACTTCAGGAAGGTATGATGCCTAACAGATTCCCTGCATTCCCCGGCAGGAGAGAGTTTGACATCTATGCTTCGATGAAAGCGGCGCGTGAAGTAGGAGGAGATTTCTACGATTTCGTTCTGCTTGATGACGATCATCTGGCATTCTTTATAGGAGATGTAGGCGGTAAGGGAATCCCCGCAGCGCTCTTTATGATCTCCACCAAGACCATGCTCCGCAACAGACTTGCACTTCCCGGCACGCCCGCAGAGATACTCTCGGATGTAAACGAGGAACTGTGCAGGAACAATAAAGAGGGACTCTTCGTCACCGTATGGCTCGGCGTGCTTACACTTTCTTCCGGCAGGCTCGTGATGGCAAATGCAGGACATGAGTATCCTGAGATCAAGGTCGGAGGCGAAGGGTACAAACTCTACAGGACCGCAAGCTGGCCGCCTGTAGGATCTATGACGGGTATCACATTCGAGAATGAAGAAGTGGATCTGATGCCGGGCGACGGAGTATATCTCTACACCGACGGAGTCACCGATATGCATTCTGCAGAGAGTGCGGAGAGATTCGGAAGCGAGAGGCTTACACTGTCCCTTAATCTCGACGGAGGATGGACTTCCGAGAGACTGATCAGAGGCGTCAGCGAGAGACTCGAGGAATTCATGGGTGATGCGGAGATCGATGATGACATCACACAGATGTGCGTAACATATTTCGGAGTGAGAGGAGTATAAAGTGGAACAGTACAAACAGGAATTTATTGAATTTATGGTCGAGAGCGATGTGCTCAAGTTCGGCGAGTTTACATTAAAGAGTGGCAGGAAGTCTCCCTTTTTCATGAATGCGGGAGCATATGTCACAGGAGCTCAGCTCTCCAAACTCGGAGAGTATTATGCAAGAGCTATTCATGACAGATTCGGCGATGACTTTGATGTTCTCTTCGGACCTGCGTACAAGGGCATTCCCCTTAGCGTAGCCACGACGATAGCTTACGACAGACTCTTTGGCAAGGAGATAAGATACTGCTCCAACCGCAAGGAAGTAAAGGATCACGGTGATACGGGAATCCTGCTCGGCAGCAGTTTAAAGGACGGTGACAGAGTGGTTATGATCGAGGATGTTACCACTTCGGGCAAGTCGATCGAGGAGACCTGGCCCATCCTCAAAGCGCAGGCGGATGTCAAGATCGTCGGACTCATGGTATCCCTTAACCGTATGGAGAAGGGACTCGGCGGACAGCTGAGCGCGCTTGATGAGATAAAGGAAAAGTACGGATTCGATGCCGGCGCGATCGTTACGATGGCGGAAGTAACCGAGTGTCTCTACAATCGTGAGGTAAAGGGCAGAGTAGTGATAGACGACACTATCAAGGCCGCTATCGATGAGTATTATAAACAGTACGGAGCATCCGCAAACTAGGAACGCTTCGGTCGGAGGTAGATCAAATGGAAGAGAAGACTTACAAAGTGATGAGAGCAGTTGCAGGGTGGGATATCGCCATAGGCGTGATCTCCATCATCATAGGACTTGCTGCGGGAGTGATGCTCATTTTGTCCGGAGCGAAGCTTATCGCTACCAAGAGCAAACTCCTTTTCTGATAAGATGTCAGGCAAAAGAAGAGTTTTATTCACAACGAGAAAGCACCCGCTTCCGGCTGTTTTTTCTGCCGTGCTCGGCCTTATAACGGCACTTTCTCTCGCGTATGCCATTGTGTGCAGTTTCCTGCTCGGTGGCGACATACCCGGGAGATTCGGAGCAGCGGGGGCTTTTTGCACGCTTTTTTCGCTTGCAGGGATAGTGATCGCGCTGTATGAACTGCGTCAGCCCGATGTGTTTAAACTGTTTCCGGTACTCGGGCTTATTCTTAACGGCGGAGGACTTGTCGTGCTTGCGTTCCTTTTGTGGATCGCGTATTAGAAAGGTATTAAAGATCGGAGGATTTGGTTTTGAGAGAATTTGATGAACAGTTAAAAGAAAGATGGGATCTGGCCGTAACGAGGATAAATGAGATACCCGGAGAAGACGATCTGCCGGGTAATTTATTTGATTACTTTAAGGCTGCGGCGGATGTACTTCGCAGATCCATAAAAGTATATGAGCTTTGCACCGAAAAGGACGGAAGCGGAAAGAGTGCATTTGATGTACTCTCTGAGGACGAGCATAAAAAGCTCAATCACGAACTCTATGCGGAACTATTGGGAGATGCGTATGAGTCTTCCTATGCGAATCCCGCCTATGCGGTTGCAAAGCTTGGAAAAGAGTATGGCACATATTTTTCATCGATATACAGAAATATGCGCGATACGATAATCTATGCGCATAAAGCGGAACTTGACCTGCTTGTCATAAGAGCGGAACTTTTCCTTGAGATCTACGGCGCGTGTCTGACCGCGTACGCAGAGACAGGAAAACTTCCGGCATATGATGAGCTTAAGGATATCCTCTACTGGTTTAAGAGTGATTATGCAGAACTCGAAGAGGAGGCTTCCAGAGAGGAAATGCTCTTCCCCGGACAGGGATATGCATACAATATCGTTATGGATTCAGACCTGTCAGATACGAGATATCTCTACAAGTACGGAGAGTATATCAGTGATAACGAGATCAAAGTGTCAAAGTTCCTTGCGGGACTTCCGGAGGAAACTGTTTGCACGATGGCAGATACCTTTACGGAAGGATACCGCCTGGGATTCATCGCGACCAATGTCGACCTCTCCAAAAAGAGCAATGCATATCTTATCTATCCCATTGGATTTGAGAGGATGATGAGAAGAGCTGTTGAGAATCTGAATAAGATCGGCGTCAAGTCATCGATAGTTCTCTCTTCTTCGGGAAGGTCATCGGTAGACTCGGTCGGCGCGAACAGACAATACTCATATGATCACAAGGATGACAGAGCGCTCTTCCTTGACGGTAATTTTGCCACAAGGCTCCTTGAGGCTGAGGAAGCCGTACTCAGGAAGTATGAAAAAGAAGCGATACTCTATGCGGGCCCTGCGGTTGTGGAGAGATTCGGAGAGAAGAAATTCGATCCCAAGAATAAGCCCGAAGCTGCCAAACTTAGCGATGAGCAGAACAAGCTTTGGGTGGATTTCATCAACAAGAGAAATGTCATGGTCGACAAATATATCCCGGAGGATGAGACGAGTTTTACCATTATCTCTTTCCCCATTCCCGAGATAACAGAGGCACTTCCGGACAAGACGGACAAGGGCTTTGCGGAATTCTTTGAGGAGATAATCAAAGTCAATACTCTGGATTACAAGCTCTATCAGGGTATACAGCAGACGATCATCGATACTCTCGATCGTGCGTACTGGTGCGAGGTAAAGGGAATGAACGGCAACCGCACCGATATGCATGTGGAACTCTGGAGACTTAAGGATGCATCTAAGGAGACCATCTTTGAAAACTGTGTGGCTGATGTAAATATTCCCGTGGGAGAGGTATTTACTTCACCCGTGCTCGAGGGCACGAACGGAACGCTCCATGTCAGCAAGGTATATCTGGAAGGACTCGAGTACCGTGACCTGGAGATCACATTCAAGGACGGAATGATAGATAAGTACTCCTGTGCAAACTTTGATGCAGAGGACGAAAACCTTAAGTTCATCAAGGAGAATGTTCTCTTCAGACACGATACACTTCCTCTCGGAGAGTTTGCCATAGGTACCAATACGACCGCATTTGCACTCGCGAGAAAGTACGGTGTGGAGGATAAGCTTCCCATTCTTATAGCGGAGAAGACAGGACCTCACTTTGCAGTGGGTGATACCTGCTACTCGAGATCTGAGGATACCGTGGTTCACAATCCCGACGGCAAGGAGATCGTAGCGCGGGAGAATTCCGTATCCGCACTCAGAAAGACGGATATGTCCAAGGCATATTTCAACTGCCATACGGACATCACGATCCCTTATGACGAACTCGGAAGCCTTGCGGCTGTGATGCCCGACGGCACCCGCGTACATATCATCAAGGACGGAAGATTTGTACTTCCGGGAACCGAGGAACTCAATAAGCCCCTTGAGTGAAGCAGATGTCAGCCGGAGATTCAAGAACGCTAGATATTGTATTTTGAGTTGCAACTAAGACCAAGATTTAGTATTATAAATGTGTATGTTTTTTGCGTAAAAACGGATAAAACATATATTTGATACGGAGAATAAGAGATGAGTAAAGAGATCAGGGTCGGAATAGTTATGGGCAGCGATTCCGATATGCCCGTTATGGCGAAAGCCGCGGACATATTGGAAGAACTCGGTATCGGATACGAGATGAGAATAATCAGCGCTCACAGAGAGCCGGATGTCTTTTTTGAGTATGCGAAGAGTGCCGAGGAGAGAGGTTTCAAGGTGATCATCGCAGGAGCAGGAATGGCGGCGCATCTTCCCGGTATGTGCGCGGCGATCTTCCCCATGCCGGTTATCGGCATACCGATGCATACCACTTCGCTTGGAGGAAGGGATTCACTCTATTCGATCGTTCAGATGCCGAGCGGTATCCCGGTTGCCACCGTGGCGATCAACGGCGGAGCAAATGCAGGACTTCTCGCAGCCAAGATCCTTGCGACATCGGATGCGGAGCTTCTTGATAAGTTAAAGAAATACAGCGCTAAGCTGAAAGAGCAGGTGGAAGCCAAGGACGCCAGGCTTTCAGAAATTGGTTACAAAGCATATATGGAGAAATGATATGGGACTTGATTACAAATCTGCAGGAGTTGACATCGAAGCCGGATACGCATCGGTAGAACTCATCAAAAAACATGTAGCGAGCACGATGAGACCCGAGGTGCTCGGAGGTATCGGAGGATTCTCCGGAGCATTCAGTGCAGCGGCACTCAAAGGAATGGAAGAGCCCATTCTCCTCTCCGGAACCGATGGTGTAGGAACCAAGATCAAGCTTGCATTCCTCATGGACAAGCATGATACGATCGGTATCGACTGCGTAGCAATGTGCGTCAACGATGTGGCATGTGCAGGAGGAGAGCCCCTCTTTTTCCTTGATTACATCGCATGCGGAAAGAATGAGCCCGAGAAGATCGCTCAGATAGTAAAGGGAGTAGCTGACGGCTGTAAGCAGGCAGGATGTGCACTCGTAGGCGGAGAGACCGCAGAGCACCCGGGACTTATGCCTGAGGATGAGTATGATCTCGCAGGATTCTCCGTAGGACTCGCAGACAGGAAGGATCTCATCACCGGAGAGAATATCAAGCCGGGAGATACGCTTATCGCGATTGCATCATCCGGCGTACACAGCAACGGATTCAGTCTTGTCAGAAAAGTATTTGATATGACGAAGGAAAGCCTTGCTACCGAATATGCCGAGCTCGGCACCACTCTCGGGGAGGCTCTCCTCGTTCCCACCAGGATATATGTAAAGGCACTCAAGGCCGTAAAGGATGCAGGCCTTGTAATAAAGGGATGCTCGCACATAACCGGCGGCGGATTCTATGAGAATATCCCGAGGATGCTTCCCAACGGTATCAGAGCAGTCATCAGACGCGACAGTTACGATGTTCCCGCGATCTTTAAACTCATCGCCCAGGTTGGCGGAGTTGAGGAAAGCATGATGTACAATACATTCAACATGGGTGTCGGAATGGTACTCGCTGTTGATTCCAAGGATGCGGCATCGGTTATCGAAGCACTTGATGCGGCAGGTGAGACCGCATTTGAGATCGGTTATACAGAGGAAGGTGAGAAGGGCATAGTAATATGCTGAAAATAGTCGTAATGGTGAGCGGAGGCGGAACGAACCTCCAGGCGATCATCGACGGAATTAAAAACGGAACGGTTACGAACACCGAGCTGATCGGTGTCATATCCAACAATAAAGGTGTAAAGAGCTTGGACCGCGCGGCGGCAGCAGGAGTTCCCGGGATAGTGATATCCCCCGCGGACTATCCTACGAGAGATGATTTCAACAAAGCAATGCTTGATAAACTCGAGGAGCTGGCCCCCGACCTTGTAGTACTCGCGGGATTCCTCGTAAGGATTCCTGAGGAGATGGTTAAGAGATTCTCGAACAGGATCATCAATATCCATCCTTCCCTCATCCCTTCTTTCTGCGGAGTGGGGTGCTACGGACTTAAAGTTCATGAAAAGGCTCTTGCACGAGGCGTGAAGCTGACAGGTGCGACAGTACACTTTGTCAACGAAGGAATGGACGAAGGACCGATCATCGCGCAGAGGGGCGTAGCGGTAGAGGACGGAGACACTCCCGAGATCCTGCAGAGAAGAGTCATGGAGCAGGCAGAGTGGGTGATACTGCCGCAGGCTATTGACGATATTGCAAACGACCGTATCGAAGTAAAGGACGGACATGTAGTCCGCAAGAAAGGAAACTGATGAAAGTACTGATAGTCGGAAGTGGAGGGAGAGAGCATGCGATAGCGATGAGCGTCGCCAAGAGTCCCAAAGCCGAAAAGATATACTGCGCACCCGGCAATGCGGGCATCACAGGAGTAGCTGAATGCGTGCCGATAGCAGCTATGGATTTTGACGGTATCGTTTCTTTCTGCAAGGAGAAGCAGATAGATCTCGTTGTAGTAGGAATGGACGATCCTCTTGTAGGAGGCCTCGTCGACAGACTTGATGAAGCGGGCATCCGCGCATTCGGACCCAGGAAAAACGCTGCGATCCTCGAGGGAAGCAAAGCTTTCTCCAAGGATCTCATGAAAAAGTACAACATCCCCACAGCTGCTTACGAGACTTTTGACAGTGCGGATGCAGCTCTGGATTACTTGAGAAATAAAGCTGAGTTTCCCATTGTCCTCAAGGCTGACGGACTCGCACTCGGCAAGGGCGTGCTCATATGCGGCGACCTCGCAGAGGCTGAGGAAGGCGTAAAGACGATAATGCAGGACCGCAAGTTCGGCGATGCGGGAAATAAGCTTGTAATAGAAGAGTTCATGACCGGACGCGAAGTGAGCGTGCTCTCATTCGTTGACGGCAAGACCATAAAGATCATGAGCTCCGCACAGGATCATAAGCGTGCGGGCGACGGAGACACCGGACTCAATACCGGCGGAATGGGTAACTTCTCACCCAGCCCCTTCTATACTGCAGAGGTTGATGAGTTCTGCCGCAAGTACATCTATCAGGCGACTGTTGATGCCATGGCAGCTGAAGGACGACCTTTCAAGGGAGTTATATTCTTCGGTCTGATGCTCACTCCGAAGGGACCCAGAGTACTCGAGTACAATGCGAGATTCGGAGATCCCGAGGCGCAGGTCGTTCTCCCGAGGATGAAGAATGACTTTATAGAAGTGGCTGAGAGCTGTATCGACGGAACGCTGGATAAAGTAAATCTCGAGTTTGAGGATAATGCCGCAGTATGCGTAATACTTGCAAGCAACGGATACCCCGTAAGCTACGAAAAGGGATTCCCGATCTCGGGACTTGAGAGCTTTGAAGGAAAGAATGATTACTTCTGCTTCCATGCGGGAACAAAATTCGATGAGAGCGGAAGGATAGTCACAAACGGCGGAAGAGTGCTCGGTATCACCGCACTCGGAAGCAACCTCAGGGAAGCGCGCTCCAAAGCGTACGAAGCTACGGAATGGGTATCCTTCGACAATAAATATATGAGACATGATATAGGCAAAGCTATAGATGAGGCTTAAGGCCGAAAAGGAGAGTAAAAGATGAGTGATTTGAAGTTGTTTGCAAAAAGGTTAAAGAAGTTTATCGCTCCGATAGCAGCAGTTCTCTCGGTTGCGATCCTTCTCATGAGCGACGGATTCTCGTTCGTCAGCTTTGCGGACACCGGTAAGATTACCGCGGATCCCGCAGCTAAGCTCAGAAAAGAAGCTTCGACGACCAGTGACCAGCTCGGAAGCATAACCAAGGATACTACCGTAACGGTCAACAGTTCCACGACCGGCACCGACGGCAAGACCTGGTATCAGATCACATACGGCGGACAGACCGGATATGTAAGAAGTGATCTCATAGAGGTATCCGCAGGCGGCGGAAACAGCGGCAACAGCAATTCCGGCAGCAGCACATCTTCCGGAACGACGACTACGACAGTAGCTCCTCCCAGCCTGGTAATGACCGGCATCACGGAAGTCAATCCCACTCCCGGATCGGTAACCGGAGGAAATCAGATAAATGTAAGAGCGGATGCATCAACCAAGATCAATCCCGCACTTGCTACCGTATCTACCGGAACGAGCGTAAACATCATCGCTACCAAGACCGGTGATGACGGACAGACCTGGTACCTTGTATCATTCACTCAGAACGGTAAGGACAATACCGGATATATCAGAAACGATTTCGTAAATGTAACCGGAGAGATCATTCCCGTAGGTCAGGAAGAGGAGCCCGCAGAGCAGACCGATACCACCCCCGAACCCGAGCCTGAACCGGAACCTGAGAAGCCTGCCAATCTTAAATATGACATCCAGGTAGAGAAGAACGAGGCCGGAGAGGATGTTTACTCACTCCTCAACTATGAGCTCGGAAAGAAGCTTGACCTCGAGAAGATGCTCGGCGATCTTGAGACTTACAAGAGCACCACGGTTCCCGGACTTGAGAAAAAGGTAAAGACCCGCACCGTTATAATGGTAATCTTCCTTGTACTTGCGATCGCAGGCATCGGACTTGCAGCATTCTTCTTCCTCAAGTGGAGAGATATGGTAGATCAGATCGCCTTCGAGGAAGCAGAGAAGAACCGCAGAGCCAGAAGTGCAGGAAGACCCGCACAGGGAGAGAGAAGACCTGAAGGATCAAGACCTGTAAGACCTCAGGGAGACGGAGCTCGCAGACCTCAGGGACAGGCAGGACGTCCGGAGGGACGCCCCGAGAGAAGACCCGAGGGAGCAAGACCTCAGGGAAGCCCCAGACCGAGACCCGCTGAGGACAGAAACGGAGCACCTGCCGAGAGGAGACGCCCCGAAGGAGCAAGACCCGAAGGCAGAAGACCTGAAGGAAGACCTGAGCCCGAGCGACGCGTGGAGCGTGAGGATGCTGAAGCACCCGTAAGAGAGAGCGCACCTCAGGAGAGACCCAAGGCTCCCGTAAACCAGGGAGCACAGCCCCAGGCTAAGCCCCAGAGACCCAAGAGCAGGAATTTCTCGGATGACGATGACGAGTTCGAGTTTGGATTCCTCGGATGGGACGATGATGACGACAACTAAAAAAGACCGTATTCATTGACACTTCAGAGCCTTTGTTATACAATGAGTATAACAAAGGCTCCTTTTGCGAAAAGCAAAACCTGCCCGGAGATTATGATCATAGAAATAGATTTCAACAGTAACGAAGCTCTCTATCTGCAGCTTTGCAATCAGATCATCATGGGGATCGCCACGTCGCAGTATCGTGACGGCGATGTCCTTCCGTCGGTTCGTCAACTGGCGGATTCCATTGGTATAAATATGCATACGGTCAACAAAGCATACACCGTCCTCAGACAGGAAGGGTATGTGAAAGTCGACAGAAGACGCGGAGCGGTGATAGCCGTTGATGCGGACAGAGCACAGGCGCTTGCGGGACTTAAGGATAATCTGAAAGTCATGCTTGCCAGATGTGCCTGCAAGAACATCACATGTGAGGAAGTACACAAGCTTATAGACGATATATACGCCGAATACAGGGAGGAACAGTAAGGTGCAGATCAAATTCACGAAAAAGGCTCAGGCAGCTCTGTACGAAGCCAGCAGATGGGCGAAAAAGCTCCATCAGGGCTACGTAGGATCGGAGCATATACTTGCGGGCCTTCTGAGCGATCCCGAGACGCTTGCCTATAAAGTGCTGATAGCGAACGGGACCAGCCCCGATAAATATATCGATATGATAAGGGAGATGATCTCCTTTGACACCGGTGTTTCAACGACTCAGAGAGATGAGTATTCACCCAGAGCCAAGACCGTGCTTGAGGAAGCACACAGACTTGCCGAGAGATTCGGTCAGGCTGAGACCGGCACGGAGCACCTGCTTCTCGCACTTATAAAAGAGGGTGAGAATGTAGCGATCAGGCTCCTCGGAACTATGGATGTCAATCTCTCCAAGGTATATGCGGATACTCTCCAGGCAATAGGACAGGATCCCGCCCTGGTAAAAGAAGACCTCGCATCGAGGAATCCGAATAAAAAAGGATCGATGCTCTCCCAGTACAGCCGGGATCTGACGCAGCTGGCAAGAGAGGGTAAGCTCGACCCTGTAGTCGGCAGGAATGATGAGATAAAGCGAGTTGTTCAGATCTTAAGCCGTCGTACCAAGAACAATCCCTGTCTCATAGGAGAGCCCGGAGTCGGTAAGACCGCAGTCGTAGAGGGGCTTGCACAGAGGATAGTAACCGGTGATGTGCCCGAGACCGTACAGGACAAGAGACTCCTTACACTCGATCTCTCCGGCATGGTAGCGGGAAGTAAATACCGCGGTGAATTCGAGGAGAGGATAAAGAGAGTCATCAAGGAAGTGATAGATGACGGAAATGTCATTTTGTTCCTGGATGAGCTGCATACCTTAATAGGTGCAGGCGGAGCTGAGGGAGCGATAGATGCTTCGAATATCATGAAACCCAGCCTCGCCAGAGGAGAACTCCAGCTTATAGGCGCGACCACGGTTGCAGAGTATAGGAAATATGTCGAGAAGGATGCCGCTCTCGAGAGGCGTTTCCAGCCTGTCACAATAGAGGAGCCTACCGAAGAGGAGGCGATCCGCATACTCGAAGGTGTCAAACACAAATACGAGGAGCATCACGGAGTCGAGATCACACCCGAAGCGATAGATGCTGCGGTAAGGCTCTCTGCGAGATATATCAACGACCGTAATCTCCCCGACAAAGCGATAGACCTTATAGATGAGGCTTCTGCGAGTGCGCGTATCCGCAGTATGGATGTCCCTGACAAGGTAAAGGAACTCCTTGAGCAGATCGGCAAGATGGACCGTCAGATAGAACTTTCAATCCGTATGGAAGCCTTTATGCAGGCACATGAGATCAAGAAGCGCCAGGATGAACTCGTAAAGAAGTATGACAAGCTCATGAAAAAGCGTGAAAAGTCCGATACATACAGCAGTAAGATCAACGAGAACGATATAGCCGAAGTGGTAGCAATGTGGACCAAGATCCCCGTTACCAAGCTCGCCGAGAAGGAAAGCGATCGTCTGCTTAAGCTTGAGAAGATCCTCCACAAGAGAGTCATCGGCCAGGAAGAAGCTGTCACAGGCGTAGCGAAGGCTATGAGACGTGGTCGTGTGGGACTCAAGGATCCCAAGAGACCTATCGGATCTTTCCTCTTCCTCGGACCTACAGGTGTGGGAAAGACTGAGCTTTCAAAGGCGCTCGCGGAGGCTATGTTCGGCTCGGAGGATGCACTTATCAGAGTCGATATGTCCGAGTATATGGAAGGACACTCGGTCTCCAAGATGATAGGATCCCCTCCGGGATATGTAGGATTTGAGGACGGGGGACAGCTTACCGACAAGATCAGACGCAATCCCTATTCCGTAGTTCTCTTTGATGAGATAGAAAAGGCACATCCCGATGTGTTCAATATACTGCTCCAGGTGCTCGATGACGGACATATCACGGACTCTAAGGGCAGGAAAGTAAGCTTCAAGAATGCTATCCTCATCATGACTTCCAATGCCGGTGCGCAGAGGATAGTCGATCCTAAGAATCTCGGATTCGCAGCTGAGAAGAGCGAGAAGCAGGACTACGAGAAGATGAAGTCACAGGTCATGGAGGAGGTAAAGAAATCCTTCAAGCCCGAGTTCATCAACCGTATTGACGATATAGTCGTGTTCCATCAGCTTAATGATCAGAATATGAAGGAGATCACGGATCTTCTTGCAAAGCAGCTCGGAGCGCGCTGTGAGAGCCAGATGGATATACATCTGACGCTCTCTGCGGGACTGAAAGAGCATATCGTTAAGAAGTATGCCGACAATAAGATGGGAGCGAGACCCTTGAAACGTGCCATCCAGTCGGTGGTGGAGGATGCTCTCGCAGAGGAGATACTGGCGAAGAAGGTATCGCCCGGAGATCATGTAACTGCCGGATATACAGGCGGTAAAGTGACATTTAAAGTAAAAGAAAAAACGGAATAACAGATTCGGAAGACCAACATCAACAGATGCCGAAGGGCATCACAACCAACGAGAGGAAGGTAAGAAAATGGGAGAATTACTTCGCACTGAGAACGACGGATCCGTGAGCTTCGGAGATTACACGCTCAGCGAGAAAAAGAAAGTAGAGGATTTTCCTCACGCAGGAGATCTCCTGAAGGTTAAGACCTACTGCGACATCACCAAGCTTGAGAAGAACGGAATGTTCGTTTACGAATCCGTTCCCGGAACGACGGTTAAGAATTTCAAAGAGAACGAGGGCGGAGTAGAGTTTACGGTATCCGGAGATAAGGAGACCCAGATCACTCTCGGACTTGCCGATGATACCGTATACGAGATAGAAGTGGACGGTGAGAGCACCGGTGCCGTACAGACCGGACTCGGCGGCAAGCTCAGCGTGAGTGTATCTCTCGCTGCAGGCAAGGAAGTATCCGTCAAGGTAGTAAAGGCATAAGACAGGAAGGCATTAATGGCAAAGTCCGCAAAGAGTACAATCTTTTTCTGCCAGAACTGCGGCTATGAATCCGCCAAATGGATGGGTCAGTGCCCGGGCTGTAAGGAGTGGAATACATTTGTCGAGGAGCCCAAAAAGCCCGCAAAGAGTGCGGCGAGAGCCGGAGCCGGATATGCGGTGGCCGCAGGATTAAGGCCGTCATCGGGCGCTCTCGCAGGCCGGGGCAGGTCTGTGGCCATATCCGAGGTGGAACTCTCCGATGAGGACAGGACAACCACCGGCATAGGCGAGATGGACCGAGTGATGGGCGGCGGTATAGTTCACGGATCGCTCACATTGGTAGGCGGTGATCCCGGTATCGGCAAATCGACTCTCCTTTTGCAGGTATGCAGAAATCTCTCTGCGGCCGGAGTCAGCGTGCTCTATGTATCGGGAGAGGAATCCGCCGGACAGATAAGGATGAGAGCGGAGAGGATAGGAACCTTTACCGACAAGATGCTCCTTCTTTGTGAGACTGATATTGATATCATCTCGGGCGAGATAAATGATAAGAAGCCCGATGTTGTAGTCATAGACTCCATACAGACGATGTTCAGCGAGGCTGTGGGATCTGCGCCCGGAAGCGTATCACAGGTACGCGAGATAACGGGAGCGCTGATGCAGATAGCAAAGGGACTTGGAATATCGATCTTTATCGTAGGTCACGTGACTAAGGAAGGTACCGTTGCGGGACCGAGAGTGCTTGAGCATATGGTCGATACCGTGCTCTATTTCGAAGGAGACAGGCAGTCGTCATACAGAGTGCTCAGAGGAGTTAAGAACAGATTCGGATCGACAAATGAGATAGGCGTATTTGAGATGAGGGGAGAGGGCCTCAGGGAGGTCGAGAACCCTTCGGAATTCATGCTTGAGGGCAGACCCAAGGATGCCAGCGGATCTGTGGTTTCGTGCTCACTTGAGGGTACGAGGCCCCTGCTCGTTGAGATACAGAGCCTGGTTACGAGGACGAATTTCGGACTTCCCAGGCGCCAGGCTACGGGTACCGACTTTAACAGAGTCAATCTCCTCATGGCTGTACTTGAGAAAAGATGCGGAGAGCATCTGGGTGACTGCGATGCTTATGTGAATATCACGGGTGGTATCAAGATATCGGAGCCCGCGATAGACTTGGGAATGGTACTCGCGATACTGTCCAGCTTTACCGGCAAGCCGCTTCCTGCGGATATGGTCGCATTCGGTGAAGTGGGATTGTCGGGCGAGGTGAGGCGCGTGAGCCGTGCCGATATAAGAGCGGCCGAAGCGGCGAGACTTGGCTTTAAAACGGTCGTTGTCCCTGAGAGCTGCCTGTCCGATGTATCCAAAATAAAGGGTATCAAGGTGATCGGTGTTTCGAATGTGAGCGAAGCGAAAGATAAGTGTTTTTAGGCTTGAAATGAGTAGTTCTTTCTGATATACTACCACTTGTTGTGACACAAATAGGGGAATGGTCCAATGGTAGGGCAGCGGTCTCCAAAACCGCTAATGGGAGTTCGATCCTCTCTTCCCCTGCACAAGAGATCGCCACTCTGAGGAGTGGCGATCTCTTAAATTTTGCGCTTTTAGTGCAAAATTTGTGATATATGCAATTACGAAGTGGCGATCTCTTATATATACAATTCTTTGAATCGCCCATCTCCTAAATTTTTACCTATCTCCCCATCATCTTGTCGCAGATGTCTTTGTAGGTGGAGAGGAAGTCGTCAATGTCGCCTGCGATGAAAGCGGAGTCACCGTCCTTGCCGGCGAATTCGTGTTTCTTTGCACGCTCACTGAATGATGAGATACCTATCATGGCGGCAAGTCCCTTTATCGCATGAGCCTCGCGGCTGTAGGATTCCAGGTCGCCGTTTTCGTAGAGTTTTTTCAGCAGTTCGACCTTGCCGGGACAGTCCTCGGCGATACTCTTTACGATCTCTTCGAGAGCTTCTTCATCTCCGCCGACATATCTCATGGCGGTGTCATAGTCCAATCCGTCCACTGTCGACATCCTGTACCTGAGAGAAGTGTCCTTGGGTGCTGCCGGAGCGAAGGTCATCACTGTGGTCCCGTTTCCGGATGTATCTTCCTGTTTAGGTTCCTGCTTGGGTTCGCCGCTCTCTGTAGTTATGACTTTTGAAGAAGGAAGGTATTCGCGTACTGTCTTCTCAAGAAGTCCTGAATTGATGGGCTTAGTGAGGTAATCCGCGAATCCCGCATCCATATATATCTTGCGGCTTCCGGCAACTGCGTTGGCGGTGAGCACGATCGCGGGCGTGGTCTTGTTTACCGAAGCACCGCTCGATCTGATCAGCGACAGAGTTTCTATGCCGTCCTTGCCGGGCATCATATGGTCGAGGAGGATCAGATCGTAAGTCTTTTCCTTACACAGCTCGAATGCCTTCAGACCGCTGTCGCAGGTATCGGGGATGATGCCTACGCGCTTGAGGAACAGGGATACGATCCTAAGGTTTGAATTATTGTCGTCAACTGCGAGGACCTTAGCGTCGGGAGCGGTATAGTCGCCGCCGTCCTTCTCCACATGGGTTTTGTGAGTGACCTTTTCATAGTCCGTGAGAGCAGGTGTCCTGTCGTAGACTCCGACAGGGATCTTTACGATGAAATCGGATCCTTCTCCGAGCGTACTTATGACGTCTATGCTTCCTCCCATCGAATCTATGATATTCTTTACGATCGCAAGTCCCAGACCGGTGCCTTCTATGCTGCCGTTTTTCTTAAGGTCTGCTCTCGCAAATGCCTCGAACAGATTGGCCCGGCCTTCTTCGCTGATGCCTCGACCTGTGTCTTTTACGGAGAGTTCCAGCATAAATTTGTCATCAGA
>DFKT01000023.1 GCA_002373595.1 Lachnospiraceae bacterium UBA3638
GCACGATAAAGGAGCTTATCCTTTCCGAGGATGTGCTCCTGTCCAACGACCTCATCTATAGTGCGGGGTCTCATTCTCGCGGCCAGGGGTGATTCCTTTTCCCTCTTCTCCTGCGAGGCATATTCAAAAAGGTTTAACTGATCCATCAGGACTGAGTATCCCTTCTTACCAGCTGTGCAAATACATCTCCGCGCTCTTCGAAATTCTTGAAGTCGCCGTACGAAGCGGCTGCGGGCGAGAGCACTGCGCCCATTCCTTTGGGTGTTACGCGTCTGGCAGCTTCGACTGCCTGTCTTAAGTCTATGGTCGGATAGACATTGGGAAGTGCTCCCTCGTCTCTAATCTCCTCGTAGATCCTGCGTCCGGTAGCATACATGAGGACGAAGTTAAGATCCTGTCTCGATCTCATGAAGTTCTCAAGTACGGCATAGGATATACCTCTGTCCATACCTCCGACGATGAGAGTCTTCGCGCCGGGTATGCTTCCTGCTGCGGACATGGTAGCTTCGGGTATCGTGGAAATCGAATCATCATACCAGAATATGCCGTTATGCTCTCCGAGGGGCTGCATGCGGTGCGGCAGAGCATCGAAACTCTCCATCTCCTTGACGACCTTCTCAGGATCGCATCCGTAATTCTCCGTAGCTATCTTATAAACGAAATATGCATTGTATCTGTTGTGTACACCATAGAGCCTGAGCTGCATGTCCTTGAAAGGACCTCCGGCTTTCTCCATATCCTCGTGTGTGAGGATCTGCTTATTCGAAACGCTCTCTATAGCGGGAACATTCTCTCCCACATAGGCATAGTCATCTTCCGACTGGCATGTGATGATATGGCTCTTCGCGCGGAAATAATTCTCCACGGTCCCGTAGTAGTCGAGATGCTCTTCGTAGAGATTTAAAAATACCGCTATATGGGGTGACCACTTGGAGAAATTAAGCTGATGACAGCTCATCTCGAATACGACTATGCTGTTCTCCTGATCCTGCTTGCTAAGCTCAGCATACGAATCCAGACAGGGGATGCCTATATTTCCTACCAGGTATACATTCTTGTCCGTGCACTTCCGAAGGACATGTGCGAGCATGGAAGCCGTGGTACTCTTACCCTTGGTACCCGTGACTCCTATGCAGCACCCGCTAAACTCCGAGAGGAACATCTCCGTCTGCGATGTGAGCTTCGCCGTGACGCGGTCATATCTGGCCATATTCTCGGCGAACTTTTTCTCCTCATACTCGGAGGGCCGGCCGGGTATCATCTCCGGTGCACGCCATGCTATACCGGGGCTCTTGACTATGATGTCATACGGGGTATCATCAAGCTCCGCCGGAGTGCCCTGAAACAGGTCGATCCAGGCAGGTTTGCAGAAAGCGCGAAGGAAGCTTTCGGTAGACTGTCCCTCACGTCCGTATCCCCATATGAGAACCTTTTTGTTCTTTACTGTTTCCTTGATAGACATAGCATGATCATTTTAGCATTTTTTCCATAAAAATGAAAGAAAAATCCTTTTTGCAAAGGGCGCACATATGTTGTACAATACCTACTAACCGTTGTTTGCTTTATTTCATTTGTTTCATAAGGGGTACACAATGAAAAAACTGAGCATATCAATCTGTTTAATTCTGATCGCACTCTCTGCGGTCCTCTTTAGACCGATAAATGCAAAGGCCACAGGATCCGACTTTTCCGCTATATTCGATGCGGATTATTATCTCACGAGATATCCGGACATCGCTGCTGCAAGCGGAGGAAATAAGGATGTCGCAAGAGTGCATTTCTTAAATGCCGGAATGCGCGAGGGCAGACAGGGGTGCGCATCTTTTGATGTCAGATATTACAAGGCAGCCAATCCCGATCTCCGGGCAATATTCGGAGAAAACCTCGAGAGCTACTATCTGCACTATATGACCTTCGGAAAGAATGAAGGTCGCGCAGGATCATCGGGCGACGGATCGTATCCCGTACTCACCGCTTCATCCAATCAGATTCAAGTATCAGTGCCTTCCGACGGAACCGGTTTTCTCGCAGGCAGAACAGTCATCCTCGATCCCGGACACGGCGGCGCCGATCCCGGATGCATCAGAAACGGCGTATTCGAGAAGAATATCAACTATCCTGTAGCGCTTAAAGTAAAGGCTCTCCTCGAAGCTAACGGCGCAACAGTCATAATGACCAGATCCGACGATTCTTTCGTATCACTCGAGTCGAGATGGACTCTTGCCAACGCTCATCCCGAAGCGATATTTGTCAGCATACATGTAAATGCGATCTCGGGATATCCCGGCATCAGTGGCATGAACGCATACTGCGACAGCAGGAACAATCCATACAGCAACGCCCTTCGCTTATCGCTTCTTAACGGCGCTACAGCTTCGACAGGCGCCGGGAACAGGGGCGGAGATCCCAATGCGACCATCAAAGTCGTGCATTATTCATATATCCCCGCTGCTCTGATAGAGATCGGATTCCTCTCCTCCACTCAGGAATTCACTCTCCTCATCACAGACGATTATCAGAATAAAGTTGCCGCAGGTATCACTGCCGGCATCACGGATTTCTATAACAATTACTAATACCCGGAGAAAGAAATGAACAGGATATTCAGCGCAGAAACCGCTTCGTCTGCCATCAGGCTTTTCCCCGCTCTGATCATCGAAGCTGTGCTGCTTAAGTTGTGGCTATCGGATGTATTTTTCAAACTAAGCATAAAGGTGGACGAGGATGAGCATGTAGTAAACATCCCTCCCATCCCCGAGGATATAAGAGAAAAAATGACCGCCGAGAGGCCGGGATCGCATGAATGCCCGGATTTCGAGAAGTTTGTCCGGCTCCTCTCATCCTTTAAGTGGGCTCTTCTTTTCTGCATACCCACCGCTCTTCTCTTTTTCCTGGATGCAACGCAGGATATACCGGGACTCGTCTGTCTCTTTGTTTTCGCGGCGCTGATACTTATATCCTGCACGATGACACTCGCAGAATACTCCCGCATAAGCAGGAAAAAAGTGATGGTACTCGATGCGGTGCATTACAATTCATTCTCAAAAGAAGGCGCAGTAAAGAACGCAGATTATGTCATAATCTTTAATCCTGTGACTTATTCTTTTACTCCCGGTCTCGTGGAAAAAAAGTCCTTCGTGCCCTCGGGCAAGGATTTCTCACCCTGTAAGGTACTCGGATATGAAGATGGCGGAAGGATCCGCATCATCGGATGGTTTAAGAAAAACTCTTAAGAAAAGAATCCAGACCTTCTCTTACTCTGTCAATTATCTCATCCGGAACCCCGTTCTCATCGTTCCAGCTGTGTAAAATACAATTAAGAGCAGAGCTTTCTGTTTGGTTTACATAATCTATGTATCTTTCGGTGAGTAAACTCTTCCCGCCGTGCGAAACATAATATGAAAGTGATGCCTGAACCTCCGATCTCGTTCCGACACACTCGAATGGTTTATTCTCGTCTATTCCGGTAAGTTCACGGAAATCCTTATCTAATGACTCTTTGTCAAGCAGCTTCTCTCCGAAGATATTCAGTATTTCTGCGTCATTCAGGAAGGGCAAGAGTATTATATTGACAAAAAGACACTTAGGGCAATCGCAGCACCATATGCCCTCTTTGCTGCCCCTGTTGCAGCTCCTGAAAGCCTTGTGATATGCGGTATATCCGGAGAAAAGGGCTGCGATCTGGATCTCGGCAAGGGGTCTTAAGAAACTGAAGTAGTGAATATCGGAATCGGTGAGATCCGAGATATACTCCCGGAAGTCCCTCTCGAATTCAAAGCTCTTGGAGTATTGATGGTTTACATAAGATCCTTTGACTGTGGTCTCATTTGCGCTGTTTTCGTTGGAGAGAGCGATGTATTTCCTGCCGGAAAGATAAGCCGAAATAACGGCCGAAAATGCGAGTACGGCGGAGAACGGAATGTGTCCGTTCAGGTATCCAAGCGAATTGAGTTCTATGATCTGCTTATCGAGGATCCTCTTCGCAGTATATGCGCCCGACTTGTGATCACATACATCTATGACATTTCTCGTGGTCTCATTGCCGTTTACGACATAGGTGACGATATCCTCTCCTTTAAGGAGCTCGAGACTCACGACGGAGTCCTTACCGCCGCCTACGGGTACGAGGAAGCCTTGGTACGAGCGAGGATCGTGGAGGGGTAAGTTGCAATCCCCGGCCATTCCGTTCGCGCTGTGCGAGTCCGCATGGCCGTCGGCCGCATTCTCATCTCCCGCCGTCCCATCTGCAAATGTCAGGAGTTCATCCTCCGTCACATCATCTATTCCGTTCAGATACAGGAATTCTCCGAGTCCGTCATGGAAGAGATGCTTCCAGAATTTAAGCTGCTTATCAGTGAATTTTCCCGCTTTTATTTCGAATTCTTCGGGGCATGCGGTCTTGTAATAGCTGATCGCTTCCACCATACCGAGAGACAGGATGAGCCTGCGGAGAATAGGATCGCTGTCCGCATTATCCCCTCTTCCCCAGAGCACTGCTTCATCTTCGCCGGGCTTTTTGCCATATACATGAGAATAGGGGAACTCCCACTTGGATACGAACTTCCGGAGTCCCTCTATCTCAAATCTGTATGACACATAGAGCACACCCTTCTCGGTATGTACGTCACATCCTTCGTAGATGAATCTCTTATGCTTTTTCCTTAATTCTTCAAATACATTTTTTGACATATTCTTCTCTTCTA
The DNA here is from genome assembly GCA_002373595.1 of Lachnospiraceae bacterium UBA3638. Classification (GTDB taxonomy): domain Bacteria; phylum Bacillota; class Clostridia; order Lachnospirales; family Lachnospiraceae; genus AC2028. Next base: position 4,704 of record DFKT01000023.1, read on the forward strand.
TCTACTTAAAATAGTCTTTACTCTGATAAAATTACCTGTTCCTTATCATAATACTCGGCGCAAGCTTTATTAAACCAATTATCAGGATCAGTACTGAAATCGGCATAATATACCATTTCCGTATACTGATCCAGCGCGTCAAAAGTCACGATAGAAACATTTTTATCATTTAAGACAGTAAGCCTGTCTTTCCATTGTTTGCCATAGTCCTGCGCATATCCCTTTGCAAGCCATACTCCTGCTCTATAGCTCGAACTATGTTTTAGATCACGGATCCCAAAAACACAAAATGCGGCTAAAACAAAGACTACAAATATATACATTTTACTCTTTATCAGAAATCCCAAAAAACGGTCATTTCCCTCACCGGTTCCTTTTTTTGCCACATAATACCCACACCAATAAATCACATTAAGCAAGATGATCGTAATGAAATTATAAAAGTAAATATCCGCCATCCTTCCACCACGTATGCCACCTTCAATGTAGAAATTTGAAACAACCTCGGAAGCATATATCAAAAATGATACCACCGAAAACACTCCCGGCAGTCTAAAATACTTCTTCAGATTACCATTTCTGTCTATACATGCTATGACCATAGGAATGACAGCGATCACAAGAAATAATAGTTTTAAATCCGTAAAAATCAAAACAGCCTTGGCAGAGTGTACGATTGAATCAACAATGGCCTCCAAAGGTCCTATTTTGACCTCCCCGTATTCGCCTGTTAGTCTTGCCGCGTTACGTCCCCCATATATACTTAGAAAAACACAAAACAAAAAAACAAACGTAACAGGCAATGTCTTTACAAGTTTTTTTCTATCTGTAAGAGCCAAAACAAATGTAAACAAAAGCAGGAAACTAACACCTATGAGAGAGGTTCCAAAATTATTGCCACCAATAAGGATTGCTAACAACACACAAACAAAGTATCTCAAAGCGGCAGTTACTCTATTCTTGCTATCCGAATTGATCACGTTAAAAAGTAAAACAAGAAAAATCAGAAATAACGAGTTTATAACTGTATAATTTACTGCGCCAACATACCAGAAAAAGCTTTCCGTCGGATACGGGACGCAAAGTATCTTGATCATAACGAATCCGGATACAGTGATCAATGTATAAATCTTATTCTTCAATATTGAATTAAAGAATATGTAATCACACAACACAATGGCGCACAGAACAAAAAAAGGAACTATGTGGTATAGTTTCTCACTCCCCCACGCTGATGGGACGATACAGCCGAAAAACGCCGCCGAGAAACGTGACTCTCCAAGAATATAATATTCCTTTACCCCGCTGAATATTGCTTTAAAGCATCCGACAATCCCGGATTTCTGAGCAACCGCCCGGTGAAGAAACAATCCCAGTGTCCAATCATCCGCTGTGGGATAATCATAAAATCCCAGGATCATAAGAGGGATCAACACTATTACTAAAGCAAATATACAACCTAGCGCTATTGCTTTAAGTTTTTTCTCTTCATTTTTCTCTGCAGGCATCAATAGTATTTCCTGTCCAAATTAACAAGAATAAAATCATCAAACTCAGTAATATAACCATCCTCGAAGGCAGGAGGAAGATCATTATTCCAACCATATTCCCGAGCCTTCTCTATCACTTCCCTGTCATCAGTCGTATGGAACTCGTCTATCCCGTGCATCCTTAAGAACTCTATTATCTGACCGTTTGTGTGATTAAATGCGTCACACCCCCACCTCAAAATCGATATTTGCGGTGTTTCCATAAAGCAGTAACCAAGAGGGTTGTAGTACTTTTCTTTCCAATGCACATCTATTGGATCCGTCACCGAACACAAAATTCTGAATCTACCGGAATCAAACGGAATAATGATATTCCTAATAACACTTTTCGGAACATCGTATGCCCCAACAAATATCACCGGCTTCGATGTATCATATCCGTTATTAAGATCATCAGCAATATTATAGATTCCTTCTCTTGCATCAACGTACTTTTCATAATCAACATAAAACCATCTGTTTATATCGACACATTGAGCCAATACCAACAGTGTCATAAAACCGCACAAGATTACATTTGCCTTTTTCGGTAATCTGCTAACCATTATAGATAAAATCAGCATAGCAAATGCAACGGTTACAAGGATATACTGCGCGGATCTATATTTTGTAACCGTTCCTTCCACCTCAGCCATAAATGCCGGTAGTCCGAACATCACAAAAATACATAATATCGGATAGATGGTCCTTTTCTTTCCTGATATGTATAAGGCAAAAACAAGAATTGTCAGTCTGGAAAATGCCAAGATTGTGATTGGAAGATAGAACAGCGCATTCAGATAGTACATCGAAATAAACCTTTTTAGCGTCATTCCAAATTCCGAAGCAGAAGAAAGATTATCTCCAAAAACATGCCTGTATAATACGTCATACGAAGCAAAGCTGTCTGCATTATATAAACATTTCACAAGATTCAGAATCAACGCTCTTGCAGCGATTGACAGCACTATTTCTCCCGTTCCGACAAATAACCATAGGATAAAACCTCGATTGCGTGCTTCCCTGCTGCCTTCTTCGCAAAGTATCTTAAATATAAAGAGGGTGATTGCTCCCAGGACATACACCAACATAAAAGACTCATAACATCCGGTAGCCACCGTCAGGGCTGTTATCGCACAGACGAAGTCCTTAATCTTTCCTTTTGCCGAATCGTTCGAAGAGGAACATACAAGCCTATCAGAATGGTAAAGAGCAATTGCCACCAGCGCGTATCCCATGCAAATTCCATTGTGAAGCTGATATATGTATACTTCACTTATGATCGGACAGGTCACAAATATCGCCGCTATCAGTCCAAAGACATATCCCGGCAGAACATATTTATTTCCGATCTTACTTTTCCATAGAGCACACCACAGTGTAGCAGCCAAAGCCAAGATCACTACACCTAAAAAGTCCGTAATGATCGGTGATGCCTTAGACAATGCGCCAAATAACAATTTGTTAATAAGAAAAACCGTCCATCTCCCTACATATGGAGCAAGTCCGTCATCAAAATAGAGTTTTACGGCAGTGTCATCCATTCCTATTCCGATATGAAACCACTCATATCCATACGCCGCCACCGAGGCCAGGCATAGAATGATTAGGTAAATCTTATTTTTTATAAGGTCTGCAACTTGTCTGTATATGGATTTGTTCATACCGGCTTTATTATCAAAAATATCCCAATCATTTTACTCCTGCCGTGAGTTCACCATCCTTAAGGTCTATGAGGATCGTGTCGCCTTCGCCTACCTTGTCCTCGAGGATGAGGCGTGCGGAAAGCGTCTCCACATGCTTCTGGACGAATCTCTTAAGCGGTCTCGCGCCGTATACGGGATCGTACGCATTGTCTACTATGTACTGCATAGCTTCGGGCGTGATCTCGATGCTGACGGACCTGTCCGCAAGGCGCTTATTGAGATCCGAAACGATGAGATTAACAATGCCCGAGAGATTGTCCTTGGTAAGGGGCTTGAAGAATATGGTCTCATCAAGCCTGTTTAAGAACTCGGGTCTGAAATGCGCACGGAGCTCCTCGGTAACGGACTCTCTCGCATCCTCTTCTATCTCGCCGTCCTCATTTATTCCCTCAAGGAGATACTGCGCTCCTATATTGGATGTCATTATCAGTATGGTATTCTTGAAGTCCACGGTGCGTCCCTGTGAATCGGTCACACGACCGTCATCAAGTACCTGCAGGAGCACATTGAACACATCGGGGTGGGCCTTCTCTATCTCATCGAAAAGCACAACGCTGTAGGGCTTACGGCGCACTGCCTCGGTGAGCTGTCCGCCCTCCTCATATCCTACATATCCGGGAGGCGCTCCGATGAGTCTCGATACGGAGAATTTCTCCATATACTCACTCATATCTATACGGACCATATTATTCTCATCATCAAAGAGCGCAGCCGCAAGTGACTTGGCAAGCTCTGTCTTACCTACACCGGTGGGTCCCAGGAAAAGGAACGATCCGATGGGCTTGGAAGGATCCTTGATACCTGCCTTGGAACGGATGATGGACTCTGTAACCTTGGTGACCGCTTCATCCTGTCCCATGACTCTCTTGTGAAGTTCATCATCGAGATGAAGAGTCTTTGCTCTCTCACTCTCGGTAAGTTTGGCAACAGGTATACCCGTCCATCTGGAAACTATCTGGGATATCTCCTCCTCGGATACTCTCTCGTGGACAAGCTTTGTCTCATCCTCACTGCCTGTCTCCTCTGCCATCTCGAGCTGCTTCCTGAGTTCAGGAAGCGTGCCGTATGAAAGCTCCGCAGCCTTCTCGAGATTGCCCTCGCGCTGTGCGATCTGGATCTCGGTATTTACGCGGTCTATCTCACTTCTTAAATCAGAGAGTTTATTTGCCGCATTCTTCTCATTGTCCCACTGAGCTTTCTTACCCGCAAATTCCTCACGCAGGTCGGCGAGTTCCTTCTGCAGATTGGCAAGTCTCTCGGTGCTTAATTTATCGTCCTCTTTCTTAAGAGCCGTCTCCTCGATCTCGAGCTGCATGATCTTTCTGTTCATCTCATCGAGCTCTGCAGGCATCGAATCCATCTCGGTCTTGATAAGTGCACATGCCTCATCCACAAGGTCTATAGCCTTATCAGGAAGGAAACGGTCGCTGATATATCTGTTGGAAAGAACGGCTGCGGACACAAGAGCATTGTCCATTATCTTAACACCGTGATAGACTTCATATCTCTCCTTGATACCACGGAGAATGGATATCGTATCCTCGACGGAAGGCTCGTCTACGAGCACGGGCTGGAAACGTCTCTCAAGCGCGGAGTCTTTCTCAATATACTGTCTGTACTCATCGAGAGTGGTCGCACCTATGCAGTGAAGCTCACCCCTTGCGAGCATGGGCTTGAGCATATTGCCGGCATCAAGCGCACCGTCAGACTTGCCCGCACCCACGATGGTATGCAGCTCATCGATAAAGAGAATGATCTCTCCGTTACTGCCCTTTACATCTTCGAGGACAGCCTTTAATCTCTCCTCGAACTCTCCTCTGTACTTCGCACCGGCTACGAGAGCACCCATATCAAGTGCAAAAATCTTTTTATTCTGAAGTGCACTGGGCACATCACCGCGCACGATACGCTGTGCAAGTCCCTCTACGACTGCGGTCTTACCTACACCGGGCTCACCGATGAGAACGGGGTTATTCTTGGTCTTGCGCGAAAGGATCTGTATCGCGCTCCTTATCTCACTGTCCCTGCCGATGACGGGATCGAGTTTACCGCTTCTGGCTTTCTCTACAAGCTCCTGTCCGTACTTCTCAAGTGTATCGTAAGTAGCCTCGGGATTGTCATTGGTAACACGCTGATTGCCGCGCACGGTGGCAAGTGCTCCCAGGAATCTGTCGCGCGTAATTCCGTACTCGGAAAACATCGCTTTCATCGACTTACCGGGATACTTGATCATCGAAAGGAAAAGGTGCTCTACGGAGACATAATCATCTCCCATCGCCTTGGCCTCATCCTCTGCGGAGGTGAGTACTTTATTCAATTCCTGGTTAACGTATACCTGGATATTCGCACCGGATACTTTGGTGCATTTGGAAAGGTACTCTTCAGCCTTATTAACGAAGTGTTCCTTGTTGATCTCCATACGCTCGATGAGCTTAAGTATAAGACTGTCATCGAGTCTTAAGAGAGAGACAAGAAGGTGCTCCTGTCCTATCTCCTGATTACCGTATTCATTCGCCAGACTGTCGCATCCGTTGATGGCTTCGACTGACTTCTGCGTAAACTTTTGTATATTCATAATATCACCTTCTTTCAACTTTATTATTATCAGACAGAATGGGATATATGTCAATCTGTTCTATA
>DFKT01000039.1 GCA_002373595.1 Lachnospiraceae bacterium UBA3638
GAGGATCCAGTCGTAATGGTTCTGATCCTCACCTTCTTTTCCTCTGTCCCAGAAGCGTATGCGGATGTCATTCATATCCGTATCGTATATTAAACTTGTGCCTTCAACTATATCGCCATCCGGAGTCCTGAAAAAACCATGCTCGCTCCGTCTGTCGCTTTCGGTCATCAGCGTGTGTTCGCAGACATAGCTGCCGCGGTTTGTCGCAAACATTTTCAACATATGGTAGCTCGGAATCACATATTCCTCGTGATTGTTGAAAACTATCATATCGGGTTCCCATGAGACATAACCGGCATTTTTAAAAAGAGGTGCATAGCTTGTCATCCTCACCCTGTCCTGGTTGCGCTCCACACCGGTAAGAAAAGCTGCTTCTCCCAAAGCACCCTCCAGGGTTCCTTCCTTGGCACCTATAGTTGCGGCATATTCACCGCAGTAAATATCTACTCCCTTATGATCGTCGTACAGTCCGGTATTGGCTGCAAAAAATGCGGGATCTGAATAGAAGTGCTCGTCAACATATTCCGTCACCAGTCCGGCTCTTTCGGTATGGTCGGTAGCTATATAGATAAGCTGCGGAAACTGTTCCTTGAGCTTTTTATAAAAATATTCGTAGCGCTTTATGTATTCCGTTCCCCAGTTTTCATTGCCTATCTCCAGATATTTCAGTTTCGTAAAGGGCTCCCTGCGTCCGTTTTCCGCACGCTTTGAGCCCCACTCGCTGTTTGCGGGAGCTGTTGCATAAAGTATCGCGTGCACAGTATCTTCGTATAATTCCTCCGTAAGATTGTCGTCGAAATAGTCCGGACATCTGCCCTGGCAGGTCATTCCGCAGTTGAACACATACATCGCGTCTATATCTGCATCCTCACAAAACTGCATATATTCGTGGAAGCCGAGACCGTTTGTGGTCATATAGGACCAAAGCAGCCAGTGTGGGCGTCTTTCCCACACAGGGCCTATGCTGTCTTCGAAGCGAAAAGCGGTTTCCCTTGAAAAGCCCTCAACGATGCAGCCTCCCGGGAAACGCAAAAAAGCAGGCTTAAGCCCCAGCATGAGTTCGGCAAGCGACTTTCTAAGACCATTCTCACGGCCCATGAATGTGTCCTTCGGGAACAATGATACAAAACCCAGAGTAACCGTCGCTTGCGCATCTGATGAAATGGAAAGTCTTGCATTACAGTCGGTGACAGGGCTGATTAGCTCGGTGTCAAACCTTTTGTAATCGGAACCGATATTTTCCAAGACCTTCGACGTATAGACCTCCCCGCCGGCCGATGTAAGCATGATCTTCAGGCTTGCCGGATAGCTGCATTTTGCAAATATATAAAAGCGGTATGCTTTCCCGCACTCTATAGGTACACCGTTAAAACCATCGTTACTGATGTATCCGCCGTTGAAATCCACTTCAAGGGCACGCTTTCTGTTTCGGTTTAGAGTGTTTTTTCTGCCAAGACGTATACCGGCATTACCGTGAGCAGTCCACCCGGCTATTCCTTCACCCTCAAAACAGTCGAACGAGCTTTTCCAGCCCGTGGGAGATGTGATGAGCTTATTGACGGAATCGTATTGACAGCCCTCCGGGATGACCCCGTCATCAAATGCTCTGTTTCGGATCAGCTCGCCGTAAAGTCCGCCATCGCCGGCTCTGTTTATATCCTCAAAGAACAGCCCGTAAAGATTTGGTGAAGTGTCAATGATTTTTTTCTTTGGATCTATAGTGATTTTGTACATAGCGCGTATTCCTCCCTGCCATGTTATAACGCAGCGAACCCAGCGCCATTCGAAGAGGCTTCGCAGGCATTCCCGTTTTGCTATGAAATAGCTCTGCATAATTTTCTTCGATTTCATCCCACGGAATAAGCTCTGCTTTTCTGACCCAGCGGTTATCCGGGTTCATCTTGAAGCCTAAAGGCTGGTTGAAATCCGTGAATGAGAACTGGTGATTACGCTTTTTCTTATACAGGGTATCATCCTTTGAAGTGCAAGGTTTTTGAGGGAAAACACGATTTTTCGTGCACCTCTATTATACCATATATTAGCGAAAAGTATTGATTTACTTGGGGTTAATAAAGTTTCTTCTGCTATGAGCAGACACTAATTACCTTGATTAGGTAAAAGAAAACCTCGCAAACGCAGTGTTTACGAGGTTTTTCGTTGTTTTTGATAAAAAAGTAAGTTCGGAAAAATTATCTCTTGCTGAACTGAGGCGCTCTTCTTGCTGCCTTGAGGCCGTACTTCTTTCTCTCCTTCATACGAGAGTCTCTGGTAAGGAATCCTTCTGCCTTGAGGGGCTTTCTGAAGTCCTCATCGATCTGAAGAAGCGCTCTTGAGATACCGTGGCGGATAGCTCCTGCCTGTCCGGTAAATCCACCGCCCTTAACGGTGATATTGATATCATACTTGTCGACCGTATTCGTTGCTACAAGGGGCTGACGAACGATAGTCTTGAGAGTCTCGAGACCGAAGTACTCGTCGATGTCTCTCTTGTTGACTGTGATCTTGCCCTTTCCGGGGAGCATATATACTCTGGCAACGGAGGTCTTTCTTCTGCCTGTTCCGTAATATCTGGTAACTGCTTTAGCCATTTTCTATCTCCCTCCCTTAGAATGTAAGCGCTTCAGGCTTCTGTGCTGCATGCTCATGCTCAGGTCCTGCATATACATGGAGCTTGGTGAACATTTCTCTGCCCAAAGGTCCCTTGGGGAGCATTCCCTTAACTGCGAGCTCAACAACCTCGCAAGGGTTCTTTGCCATCTTCTCGCGAAGGGTCTCCTCTCTCATTCCTCCGACATAATCAGAGTGATGATGGTAAACCTTCTGATCGAGTTTCTTACCGGTAACCTTAACCTTGGAAGCATTGACTACGATAACATAGTCGCCGGTATCAAGGAAAGGTGTGAATATAGGCTTGTTCTTGCCTCTGAGAACCTTGGAAACCTCAGATGCGAGACGGCCGAGAGTCATATCTGTCGCATCAACCACGAACCACTTCTTCTCGATGGCAGACGCGCTAGGCATATAAGTCTTCATCTTTTTTCCTTTCGCATATACATTGATAATCCGTTCGGGTGGGCCGATTTTTGTTGGGAATACAAGCCTCGACTTGCCCGCTTTCTACTCTTGGGGCAAGGATACTGTGGAATGATCCTGTGGTTGCGGATGTCCGGGCCGCATACCCCTCGAATGTCAAGCTTTACTATATTACACCACTGTTTTAGGGGTGTCAAGCAATTTTACTTAATAATATTCATATCCCATGAGAAAAAGTCCTTCGGGCGGAAGTGTGGGTCCTGCCATACGCCTGTCCTTTGACTCAATGATCTCCGGGATGCCCTCCGGGCGTATCCTGCCTGTTCCTACATCAAGGAGCGTGCCTGCGATGATACGGACCATATTGTACAGGAATCCGTTGCCTGTGACACTTATCACCGCGCCGCAGGAGGAAATCGGCGAAGCATCCGCAAAAGGTCTGACACTTACCGAATAGACATTCCTTACCATACTGGTTGCCTGGCTTCCCGCTGCGCAAAAAGCCGAGAAATCATGCTCTCCCTCCATAAAGTGCGCTGCTTTGTCCATCGCCTCTATATCAAGGCTCTTTCTCACATAATGGGCATATCTGATCTCGGTCGGGATAGGTACATCTCCGACGAGTATCCTGTATTCGTACGTCTTCTTGCAGTCTGCTTTTCTCGGGTGCCAGTCCGCAGGGACTTCCTCGGACTTAAGGATACGGATATCGCGGGGAAGCGCCGTATTTATCGCATGACATATCTTCTCGGGCGGTATGGGCGTCTCCGTGTCAAATACGGCTATATTGCCGTAGGCATGAACTCCCGCGTCCGTCCTGCTGGCTCCTATGACGCGTATATCCTCTCCGAGCTTTTCGGACAGCGCACGGTTAAGCTCGGCTTCCACAGAATTACCGCTCTCCTGGAGTGCCCAGCCATGATAGTCCGTTCCGTCATATGCAACTGTCAGTCTGATCCTTTTCATGAAAGATCACCACACCTTAAACATGGCGTGTCTTCCGAGGAAAAATACCAAAACCACATAGACCGCAAGGATGATATAACTAACCGCATCCCTGCGCTTATAGATAAGCGGCTTCATCTTGGTACGACCCTCGCCGCCATGATAACATCTCGCTTCCATAGCCATCGCCAGGTCATTTGCTCTCCTGAATGCCGAAACAAAAAGAGGCACGAGAATGGGTACCATTGCCTTGGCGCGCTTTATGAGTCCGCCGCTCTCAAAATCAGCTCCTCTGGCCATCTGTGCTTTCATTATCTTGTCCGTCTCCTCGAGCAGGATGGGGATAAATCTGAGCGCAATGGACATCATCATAGCCATCTCGTGAACGGGAACCTTTATCTTCTTGAGGCCTCTTAAGCCTTTCTCCATACCGTCGGTGAGTTCGTTCGGAGTGGTGGTAAATGTCATCATGGAAGATCCGATGATGAGGAGCGAGAGCCTAACCGTCATGGTCAGCGCATTTGCCACGCCCCTGTCGGTAATGGTTATCTTCCAGAATCTGACAAGCTCCTCACCCGGAGTCATGAACAGATTGAAGAAAACCGTGATGAACAGGATGAACACTATGCTCTTCATACCCTTCAGTATAAACTTAAGGGGCACTCTGCTCAGCTTTATCACGAGTATCAGAAAAAGAAAAGCCAACGCATATCCGGCAGGGTTTTTCATCATAAAGAGCATGATGATATAAATAAACGTTCCGAGGAGTTTAACTCTCGGATCGAGCCTGTGGATCACGGAATCCGTCTGATAATATTGTCCGATTGTTATATCCCTTATCATCCGAGGATCTCCATGATGGCGTCTGCCGCCTCAGAGACGGTTATTATACCATCGGGCAGTGCGAATCCCGCTCTTCTTAAGTTCCTTGCTATATAGCCGATCTGAGGCGCTGAGAGGCCTATTGCCTCGAGTTCTTTTACATATCCGAAGATCTCTCTGGGACTTCCGTCCGCAAAGACCTCTCCGTTATTCATGACTACGATGCGGTCCACATACTCGGCCACATCCTCCATAGAGTGTGAAACGAGGATGATGGTCATGTGGCGCTCCGTCTGGAGCTTTTTGATCTGATCGAGTATCTCAAATCTGCCTTTTGGATCAAGTCCCGCAGTGGGCTCATCGAGGATAAGGACTTCGGGATTCATCGCCAGTACTCCGGCTATCGCCGCACGTCTCTTCTGTCCGCCGGAAAGTTCAAACGGAGAAGCATAATAGAACTCCTCGGGAAAATCAACCATACGGAGGGCTTCATATGCGCGAAGCTCGGCTTCTTTCTTGGTAAGTCCCTGATTCATGGGGCCGAACTTGATATCCGAGAAAACATCGGTCTCAAAGAGCTGATGCTCGGGATATTGAAATACCAGACCTACTTTAAGCCTGAGATCCTTGAGTTTGTAATCCTTATCGTATATGTCTTGTCCATTGAAATAAATGCTGCCGGAAGAAGCCTTGAGCAGGCCGTTCAGGTGCTGCATAAGGGTGGATTTGCCCGAGCCGGTATGACCGATGACTCCGATGAATTCACCGTCGGAGATATTAAGGCACACGTCCTTAAGAGCATGTACGCTATGCTCCGTATCCGCTCCGTATATGAAATTCACATGATCGACAACTATGGACACTTATATACCTTTCAGTTTCTTGAGCTCATCTACCATCTCATCGACGGTGAGTATGCCATCGGGCAGATCGAGCCCTCTTTTTTTCAGTTCATATGCCAGCAGTGTTACCTGCGGTACATCGAGTCTCAATTCCTTGAGCGCCTCGACCTGTGAGAAGATATCTTTGGGAGGTCCCTGCATTACGACCTTTCCCTTATCCATTACAAATATCTTGTCCGCATGCACGGTCTCTTCCATGTAGTGGGTGATCAGTATGACCGTGACTCCTTCGACCTGATTCAATCCTCTGACCGCGCGGACCACTTCCTTGCGTCCCTTAGGATCGAGCATCGCTGTGGGCTCGTCAAGGACGATACACTTAGGATGCATAGCGAGCACTCCCGCGATCGATACGCGCTGTTTCTGTCCGCCCGAGAGCTTGTTGGGGGAGAACTCGCGGTACTCGTACATTCCAACTGCCTTAAGGCTCTCCTCGACTCTCTCCCAGATTTCGGAAGTGGGTACGCCCAGATTCTCCGGGCCGAAGCCTACATCTTCCTCCACAACCTGTCCTATGATCTGGTTGTCGGGATTCTGGAATACCATTCCCGCTCTTCTCCTTACCTCGAGGATCTTCTCATCATCCCGGGTATTGATACCGTCAACCCAGATCGATCCTTCCTCAGGGTAGAGGAGTGCGTTGATATGCTTGGCAAGAGTGGATTTGCCCGATCCGTTGTGTCCGAGAATGCACACAAAATCGCCCTGCTTTACATCAAGGCTGACATGGTCGAGCGCCGTGGTAATGCCTTCGACATTACCCTCATCATCGCGTCTTATGTATTCAAATAAAACATCTCTGGCTTTTATCAGATCCATTTTTATCTCTTTATGCCAAAATCATACCAATATACTTTACCAAATTTCCACTCTATTTCAAAGGATTATTTCCCGTTTTTTGCATTTTTGAGGATTCGTGGTAAACTCTTGTTATGAATAATTCCGATCGTCAAAAACTCTTTAAAATGGTAGCGACCGTCATGGGCATAATCCTGGTCATATTTCTCCTCACGCTGTATGAGAAGAAGAACAATATGACACTCGATGAATATGCCGCGGCTCATCCCGAACTGCAGACCGGCTCACAGGAACAGCCTGAAGGGAACTGAAGCACCGCTATTCCCATCGATCACATATCGCCCAATAACAAAGCCCCCTCGCTTATGCGAGAGGGCTTTATAATGCATCTTGTTATGCCTTATACGAGCTCGAGGATAACCTCCATAGCTCCGTCGCCCTTTCTCTGAGCGATCTTTACGATACGGGTATATCCGCCGTTTCTGTTGGCATACTTGGGAGCGATCTCATCGAAAAGCTTCTGTGCAAGATCGATCTCCTTGGTTCCTCTCTTACGTCCCTTGCCCTCAGCGGGAACCTCGGTAACATTGTAGAGGACCTTCATCATCTGACGACGAGCATGTGCTCTGGAAGGCTGATCCTTCTTGATCTCCTTCTCGACCTCATCGTAAACGGTAACGGTCTTGCCGTTCTCTACCTTTACGATCTTGCCGTCCTTGTCGCGATGAGAATCTGCAAGTACCTTGCTGGGATCGTTCTTGTCAACGATCTGCTTGATACGCTTGCCGTCCTTATCCTTACGAGCAACCTTTGCGGTAACCTTTACGGTCTCGAAGTTGTCCTTCTCTTTAACTGCAAGAGCAATAAGTCCTTCTGCGATCTTCTGTACTTCCTTAGCCTTAGCCTCGGTGGTGGTGATGCGTCCGTTCTCGATAAGAGCGGAAACCTGACCTCTGAGGAGTGCCTTTCTCTGTGATGCGGTTCTTCCTAACTTTCTGTACTTAGCCATTTTCTTATCCTTTCTCTACTTGGAGGACCCGTCAGCGCCCGTGGTCTTATCCGACGACCCCTTTTCTCTAAGTATCGAAATCCCGCTTACCGCGCCTGCGGTCTTACCGGTATGCGGAAGATCAATAATTCGGTTGATTAAAGAAGAGTTTCCTCTCCTGCCTTGAGTGAAAGTCCGAGCTCGTGAAGCTTTGCAAGAACTTCCTCAAGTGACTTCTTTCCGAGGTTTCTAACCTTCATCATATCGTCAGCGGTCTTGTTGCAAAGCTCACCGACGGTGTTGATGTTAGCACGCTTTAAGCAGTTGAACGATCTTACGGAAAGCTCAAGCTCCTCGATGCTCATAGCATCTGCGGACTTGGACTGCGAGCTCTCTGCGGGTGCGCTCATAACCGAAGCCTTCTTTGCGCTCTCGGAGAGATCGATGAAGAGGCTTAAGTGCTCGGAAAGTACCTTTGCTGCAAGGCTTACAGCCTCGTCAGGGCTCATGGTTCCCTTGGTGTATACATCAAGGGTGAGTTTGTCGAAATCGGTACTCTGACCTACACGGGTATCCTCAACGGTCGTGTTAACACGATCGATAGGAGTGTAGATAGCATCGATAGGAATGGTTCCGATCGGCATATCATCCGTGCGGTTCTTGTCTGCGCTTACATATCCTCTGCCGGAAGTGATGGTAAGCTCGATGTAGAGCTTGGAATTCTTGTCGGCAAGAGTAGCGATGACCTGCTCGGGATTCATGATCTCAATGTCAGAATCATGCTGGATGTCTGCAGCAGTGATCACTCCTTCTCCGGAGCAATCGATAGTAGCGGTCTTGGGCTCGCCTGATTCGTCGTTATTACGGATAGCGAGGCTCTTGATGTTCATTACGATCTCAGTGAGATCTTCTTTTACGCCGGGGATAGAGGTGAACTCATGCTGAACACCGTCTACCTTGATCTGGCTAACCGCAGCTCCGGGGAGTGAGGAAAGCATGATACGGCGAAGTGAATTTCCGAGAGTGATTCCGTAGCCTCTCTCGAGCGGCTTTACGACAAAGCGTCCGAACTTCTTGTCCTCGGACATTTCAACGATATCAATATTCGGTCTCTCAAAATCGAACATGTGACCCTCCTTATCTTATTATTTGGAGTACAACTCGACAATAAGCATCTCATCTACGGGAACATCGATCATCTCTCTGGTGGGGAGCTGCTTAATGGTTCCCTTAAGGTTCTCAACATCCGATTCCATCCAATCGGGAACAAGCCTTGCGCCGGTTACCTCCTGGATGTCCTTGTATCTCTGAAGGCTCTTTGCCTTCTCACCGATCTCGATGGTATCGCCTGCCTTGATCTGATATGAAGGGATATTGACAAGCTTGCCGTTTACAAGAACGTGCTTGTGGTCAACGACCTGTCTTGCTTCCTTACGGGTACGAGCAAATCCCATACGGAAGATTACATTATCAAGTCTGGACTCAAGGAGGATCATAAGGTTTTCACCGGTCTGGCCCTTCTTGCGGTCTGCCTTCTCGTAGTAGTTACGGAAAGGCTTCTCGAGTACGCCGTAGATGAACTTTGCCTTCTGCTTCTCGCGGAGCTGAAGTCCGTACTCACTTACCTTCTTGCCCATGCGCTGGGTGTTTCTGTGGGAAACTTTGTCGTATCCAAGAACTGCGGGCTCAATTCCGAGCGCTCTGCACTTCTTGAGTACCGGATCACGATTTACTGCCATTTCTTTCTTCCTTTCTCTTAATGAGAGTTGTTTACAATGGGGCTGTTCCGCCTCCACCTTCATCCAACACAACTGCTAAATTCCGGTCATTGCACACGAAGAGTTCGCGTGCGTCTTTGAGTTCTTTATGCCATCGATGGCGAACCCAGCAGATAAGCTGCTTGCAGGTTATCTACTATACTCTGCGTCTTTTAGGAGGTCTGCATCCGTTGTGAGGAACGGGTGTAACGTCCGTAATGGAGAGCACCTGAAGTCCGGATGCTGCGAGTGCTCTGATAGCAGCCTCTCTGCCTGATCCGGGTCCTTTTACAAATACGTCGACGGTCTTAAGTCCGTGAATGAGAGCAGCCTTGGTAGCTGTCTCTGCTGCACTCTGTGCAGCAAACGGAGTAGATTTCCTTGAACCTCTGAAGCCCAGTCCACCTGCGCTTGCCCAGCTCAGTGCATTTCCTGCATCATCAGTCAACGTTACGATAGTATTGTTGAAAGATGCCTGGATATGTGCCTGGCCATGTTCAACGTTTTTCTTGACACGCCTTTTTGTTACTTTCTTTGCACCAGCGTTCTTAGTACTTGCCATGATAAACTAACCTACTTTCCTTTCTATATGCTACAGTTACAATTACTTCTTCTTATTAGCAACAGTACGCTTGGGTCCCTTGCGGGTACGAGCGTTGTTCTTGGTATTCTGTCCGCGAACGGGAAGTCCCTTTCTGTGGCGGATACCACGATAGCATCCGATCTCCTGAAGGGTCTTGATGTTGAGAGCAACTTCTCTTCTAAGGTCACCCTCTACCATGACACCGAGCTTGTCGATAGCTTCGGTGATCTTCTTAACCTCATCGTCGGTGATATCCCTAACTCTGGTGTCGGGGTTTACACCACACTCGGCAAGAATTCTGTTTGCGGTCGCTCTTCCGATTCCATAGATATAAGTAAGACCGATCTCGATCCTCTTATCTCTGGGCAGATCCACACCTTCAATACGAGCCATTACTTTTCCTCCATTAATAAAACAAAACTACGGTTACCAATTGACTGGGGCTTATGCCCAGCCGGACGCATTTATCTGCGGTCCCAGCCTTTCGGATGGCAGCGCCATCCGTGTCAAGAAGCAACAGGTGTGTTAACCCTGTCTCTGCTTGTGCTTAGGATTCTCGCAGATAATGAGAATGCGTCCTTTTCTCTTGATGACTTTGCACTTCTCGCACATCGGTTTTACTGAACTTCTAACCTTCATTGCTAAGCCTCCTTTCGAAAAAGACATCAAAAATAAAACAACACAACATAAACGGCCCTAAAAAAGCGACCGAAGTCAAATATAACACGCCCGGAAAATTTTATCAAGCACTTTTTTACTTATCGCGCCAAATAATTCTTCCCTTAGACAGATCATAGGGCGAGAGCTCCATGGTCACCTTGTCTCCGGGCAGTATGCGGATGAAATTCTGGCGGAGTCTGCCGCTTATCGTAGCGAGAACCTGATGTCCGTTCTCAAGCTCAACCTTGAACATCGTGTTGGGCAGTTTCTCTACGACTACTCCTTCGATCTCGATAACATCGCTTTTTGACATACCTTAATCTTCCTTTTCCTTTCCGAATAATCCGAGCCGTTTGGCTTCTTCGAGATATGGTTTTTCTTTCTCACCGAGCGAGAGTATCTCAGGCTCTCCCTCTGTTATCAGAATCGTGTTCTCGTAATGAGCTGCCCAGGATCCGTCAGCAGTCACTACAGTCCAGTCATCATCAAGCCATTCAACATCCCCGCGTCCCAATGTTATCATCGGTTCAACCGCGAGGGTCATTCCGCTTTCAAGCTTCGGCCCACGCTTTTTAACATGGAAGTTGGGGATCATCGGCTCCTCATGGAGCGAGCGGCCTATTCCGTGGCCGGTCAGATCATATACGATCCCGTATCCGAATCTCTCTATATATGAAGCGACTCCGTTTGATATGTCATAGAGTCTGCCTCCGGCTACTGCCCTGCTCACCCCGGCAAAGAAGCTTCTCCTTGTCTCGGTGACGAGCCTTGCCACCTCCGGTGCGATCTCTCCGACCGCGTGGGTCCTGGCTGCATCGGAATGAAATCCTTTGTATATGAGTCCCGCGTCGAGCGAAACTATATCACCTTCATCCAGAACTCTGTCCTCCGTCGGTATGCCGTGAACCACTTCATCATTCACCGATACGCATATAGCGGCAGGGTAGCCTTCGTAGTTTTTAAAATTCGGGACGCCTCCGAGCTTCTCTATGAGCTCTTCTCCGCATTTATTGATATATGCAGTCGTGATACCGGGCTTAATGATCTCCGAGAGTTCGTCGTGAAGAATGCCGAGCCTCCTGTTGGACTCGCGCATAAGCTCGATCCCGCTTCCCGTTTTAACAGATATCTTCATCTGTCTTTAGCCAAGGATGGCTTTGATATCCGCAAATACCTTATCCATGGGCTGAGTTCCGTCAACGGTCTTGAGAACTCCCTTTGCGGTATAGAAGTCGATGAGGGGCTGAGTCTGCTCATGATAAACGGTAAGTCTCTTCTGAACAGTCTCGGGCTTGTCATCATCGCGAAGTACAAGCTCGCTTCCGCAGGTATCGCAGATTCCTTCCTTCTTCGGAGGGATGTGCTCTATATGATAAGTAGCTCCGCAGGAGAGACATGCTCTTCTTCCTGACATTCTGCGAACGATATTCTCATCGGGAACCTCAACGTCTACAGCGTAGTCGATGGACTCTCCAAGCTCGGAAAGTGCCTTGTCGAGAACCTCTGCCTGAGGAATGGTGCGAGGGAAACCGTCAAGAACATATCCGTTCTTGCAGTCATCCTTTGCCACTCTGTCGAGGAGGATCTTTACGGTGAGCTCATCGGGAACGAGCTCTCCCTTGTCCATATATACTTTAGCCTGCTTGCCGAGTTCGGTTCCCTCTTTGAGATTGGCACGGAAAATGTCTCCCGTTGATACGTGAGGAATGCCATATGCCTCGGCAATCATCTTTGCCTGTGTTCCTTTACCTGCTCCGGGTGCTCCAAGCATTACGATCTTCATATCATACCCCTTTCCGGACCTGTGCAGATCCATTGCATTTACGGTCAAAAAAACACGGGCAGACGCTGCGCCTGCGCAGTCCGCCCGCCCTGTTTGATATCATCTAGTTCTCAAGAAATCCCTTATAGTTCCTTACAAGCATAAGTGCCTCTACCTGCTTAATGGTCTCAAGCAATACGCTTACGATGATTATAAGGCTTGCTCCGCTTGTCGATACGCTTGCTTTGAATACTCCCGAGAAGATATAGGGAAGTACGGAAACGATGACAAGTCCGACAGCTCCGATGAAAACTATGTAATTAAGTACCATGTTCAGATAATCGCTGGTCGGCTTACCCGGACGTATACCGGGGATGAATCCTCCCTGCTTCTTGAGATTATCGGCCACCATAATAGGATTAAAGGTGATCGAAGTATAGAAGTAGGCGAAGAATATGATCAACGCTATATAAACAAGGAGTCCGATCGAGTACTTCAACTGACTGGGATCGCACCAGTTCTGTGAGTTGAGGCCTTTGAGAACCTCGCCCCAGAATCCGCTCTTGTTGTATCCTGCGAAGGATGCGATAACAATGGGGAACTGAAGTATCGACTG
>DFKT01000002.1 GCA_002373595.1 Lachnospiraceae bacterium UBA3638
CCCTTTATCCAGGGCTGTGAATCCATCCGAGAGCCTTGTCTCTATGAGGTCCGAGAGTCCTGCTGCCGTGATGTTCTCTTTGGCCTTCATAAGAGGACCTTCCCTGACATCCATCGCCACAGCGTTCTTTGCTATCCCACGACTTACGAGCTCTATCGAAGTGTATCCGTGATCGCATCCTATATCGCAGATGCGTGATCCTTCGGGAACGAGAGATATTATCTTTTCAAGTCTGGGTGAAAGCTTCATCCGGTATTACTCGAGGTAGTCCTTCAGCTGCTTGCTGCGGCTGGGATGACGCAGCTTTCTTAATGCCTTAGCCTCTATCTGACGGATTCTCTCACGGGTTACGTTGAATTCCTTACCTACTTCCTCGAGAGTACGTGCACGGCCGTCATCGAGACCGAAACGAAGTCTGAGTACTTTCTGCTCTCTGTCGGTAAGGCTGTCGAGAACCTTGTCGAGCTGCTCTCTTAAGAGCATCTGAGTGGCAGCCTCTGCGGGAGCGGGTACATTATCATCCTGAATGAAGTCGCCAAGATGGCTGTCCTCCTCCTCACCGATAGGAGTCTCAAGCGATACGGGCTCCTGTGATATCTTGAGGATCTCGCGTACTCTCTCCTCGGGCATATCCATCTCCTTTGCGATCTCCTCGGGGCTCGGCTCGCGTCCGAGTTCCTGGAGGAGCTGACGACTGACCCTGATGAGCTTATTGATGGTCTCAACCATATGTACGGGGATTCTGATCGTACGAGCCTGGTCTGCGATCGCACGGGTTATAGCCTGACGGATCCACCATGTAGCGTAGGTGGAGAACTTATATCCCTTGGTGTAGTCGAATTTCTCTACTGCCTTTATGAGTCCGAGGTTTCCTTCCTGGATAAGATCGAGGAAAAGCATTCCTCTTCCGACATATCTCTTTGCGATACTTACAACGAGTCTGAGGTTGGCTTCTGCGAGACGCTTCTTAGCCTCCTCATCACCCTTCTCCATTCTCTTGGCGAGATCTATCTCTTCCTGTGCGGAGAGGAGCTGTACCTTACCGATCTCCTTTAAGTACATTCTTACGGGATCGTCTATGCCTACGCCTTCAGGTGCGGAGAGATCCACATTCTCAAGATCTACATCCTCTTCGTCATCATAATCGAAATCATCGGGTGAAGGTCCGTCATCGTCATCGTCCTGCGCACGGAGAATGTCGATATTATTGTCGTATGCAAACTCCTCCGCTCTGGCGAGATGGCTCTCGTCGATGGAGAGGTCTGAGAAGAAAAGTACAAGTTCTCTGTACTCGATGATATTCTGCTTTCTCTTCGCATACTCGGGAAGCTGGGAAAGTCTGTCCTCGAATGCAGCCTCTCTGGCTTCGATGATCTCCCTTCTCTCCTCTTCGGTAAGATCGGGATCGTCGAGCTCGTCGTATCCTTCGGGCTTAGCCTCCTGTGTGGGTGCGGGCAGATACTCTCTCTCGATATATAAAAGATCAGGACGAAGTACCGAGATAACCTCCTGCTCCTCATCGGTCTTTTTCTTGATATCCTTCTGAAGCTCCCTTCTCTCGAGAAGTGACTCAGTCAGGAATTTTGCATGTACGCCTTCCGTCTGAAGGAGCGTTCTCTTAGCTGCTGCGCTGCCCTTATTCTCAGCCAGCATCTTTCTCATTCCGTTGCGGGTAAGGCCCCTGCCGGCTGATTCTCCCCTCTTTGCGGATGCATTTGATTTTCTGTTGTCCATATCTTCCTCCCTAGGTTAAAGAATTCATTTTCTTGAGATTGTCTATTTCCATTCTGAGCTCATACTGTCTCTTAAAGGCATTTTCCGCGTCATCCTCTGCCCTGCCGAGCTCATCCATCTCCGATGTCTTGACTGCTATCACGAGATCCCTGAGGACTCTTCCTTCATCCTCCGGCGGAGGCGCACCTCCTTCTCCCGTCTCCATCATGAGTTCTGCGGATAAACCTTCCGTCTGCAGTATCCCCGCTACCAGTGTCCTCTCCTTCGAGTCCTCGAACTCTCCGAGATAAGCCGCCGCGTTAAATACCTTCCCTTCGGATGCTGTGGCAAATACCGCTTCTGCCACCTTCCTGCATGTCTCATCCGTAAAGTCCGCGGGCGATACATATTTGGAAACCACTCTGTATATCAAAGGATCCTCCGAGAGCTTGGTAAGGAGCTCTGCCTGTGACTTGGGGATCTTCTTTAAGTTGTTCCCGGCACCGTCCTGCGCTCTGGCTGTCTGCCTGTTCCCGTTGCCGGACGTTCTGCCGTACTCTATCTGCTTTCTTTCTTTCTCGGCCAGCCTTCCCGCCTCGCGCCTTAAGAGTTCCCTTAGGTTGTCGGGCTTTATCATGTATTTGTCGGCTATGCCTACGAGATAGTTCTCTCTCTCATCCGCTGTCTCAAACCTAAGGAGCCTCTTAGCTATCTCGTTATTGAATTCACTCCTCGTCTCAGGGTCGGATAAGTCATATCCGTTTGAAAGTATCCTGATCTCGAAGTAGAATCCGTTCTCCGCTTCATCGAGCCTCTTTTGGAATTCATCCGCTCCGAGGCCTTTGATGAATTCATCGGGATCCTTGTAGGGCTTTAGGTTGATGACCCTTCCGGATAATCCCGTATTCCTTAATATCTCCAGTGCTCTTAATGCTGCTTTCGTTCCCGCTCCGTCGCTGTCGTACGATAGGAGGATCCTCCTGCCCATTCGCTTAAGCATCAGCGCCTGTTCCTCGGTAAACGCGGTTCCGAGCGATGCCACGGCCTGTGTAAATCCCGCCTGGTGGAGCGATATGACATCCATATAGCCCTCGCAGAGTATGAAATTGTCCGTCCTTGAGGTCCTGGCGTAGTTAAATCCGTAGAGATTTCGTCTCTTGTCGAATATATCCGTCTCAGGGGAGTTTAAGTACTTGGGCTGTGCGTCCCCCATTACTCTGCCGCCGAAGCCTATGACCTGGTTCTTGGCATTGAATATGGGGTACATGACCCTGTTCCAGAAGGGGGATGAGAGTCCGTTCCTCTCGCTGTTGGTCGCAAGTCCGGAGTCCCTTATCTCCTCATCGGTGTAACCCTGCTCCCTTAAATAGTCTACGATCAGCTTACCGTTTATTCCCGCGTATCCGAGACCGAAGTGGATTATCGTCTCATCCGTGAGGCCTCTGTTCTTCAGATATTCAAGGCCTTTCTTGCCGTGCTCGGATTTGAGGCATTTATAGAAGTATGTAGCTGCTGCTTTGTTTACTTCGAGAAGTCTGTCCTTCTTATTGCGCAGCTTTTGTGCCGATTCGGAGTAATGCTGCTCAGGGAGCGATATGCCCGCTCTCTCCGCGAGAGTCTTTACAGCTTCGGGGAATGTGAGGTTCTCATACTTCATCACGAATGAAAAAACATTTCCTCCCTCTCCGCAGCCGAAGCATTTGTATAGCTGTTTACCTGCATTTACGGAAAAGGAAGGGGTTTTCTCAGTATGGAAAGGGCAGAGCCCCCAGTAGTTATTTCCCTTCTTCTTAAGGCTCACATAGCTGCCGACGACATCTACAATATCATTGGCGGAGCGTACCTGTTCAATTAGATCATCTGCATAATATGCCAATATTCTTACCTATCGGAAAATCAGTTTTCAGTCACTTGTCAGAGTTCCCATGACTTGGGAACAAACAAGTCATTGTAGAGGTTGATCGCATATCTGTCGGTCATAGCTCCGACATAGTCACATACGACTCTCTCGAGGGGATCACCCTTCTCGAGTATACCTGCGAATTCATCGGGAAGCTCCTTCGGGTGGTCGATATAGTAGTGATAAAGGGTCTCGACCAGAGCTTCTGCCTTCCCCTCTTCGCTCTTGGCGATGGGATTGGTATATACGCTCTCAAACATGAACTGTCTGATCGCTTTCATCGCACCTGCCACTCTCTCGGACTGGCAGATATCGTTTTTGCCTTCACTCTGGGTGATGATGTCGTGGATGAGGACATCGAGTCTGTCACCGGGCTTATCGCCGAGGACGTCCCTTATCTCCCCGGGTACATCGGATTCCTTTAAGATCCCGCCCCTTACCGCGTCGTCCATATCGTGGTGGATGTATGCGATCTTATCGGAGAGTCTGACTACCTTGCCCTCAAGGGTCGAAGGTGTGCAGGATGTCTGGTGATTTAAGATACCGTCCTTTACTTCGAATGTAAGATTCAGTCCCCTTCCGTCTCTCTCGAGGAGCTCTACGGTACGGACGCTCTGTTCATTATGCTTAAAGCCCAGGGGGCATACTCTGTTAAGTGCTCTCTCTCCGGCATGACCGAAGGGGGTATGGCCGAGATCGTGACCGAGCGCGATGGCTTCGGTGAGGTCCTCGTTTAACCTCAGTGCCTTGGCTATGGTGCGGGCGTTCTGGGAAACCTCGAGGGTATGGGTGAGTCTGGTCCTATAGTGGTCGCCCTCGGGGATGAGGAATACCTGGGTCTTGTCCTTGAGTCTCCTGAAAGCCTTGCAGTGGATGATCCTGTCCCTGTCGCGCTGGAATACGGGGCGGATGTCACACTGGGGTTCGTCGGTACTTCTGCCCTTGGACTCTGCGCTGAGCTGGGCATATTCGCTCAAATACTCTCGTTCTCTGTTTTCAAGTGCTTCTCTAATCGTCATGTCAGTCTCCCATGTGGGCACAGATAGCCTATATGATATTATTACGGACCGGGCTGCGATTTCCTTTTTTGAATAATAAAAAAGCAGAGGGATGGCGTAGTATATTTTCTGTCCGAGCTCCGCTTCTTTTTTGTGTTCTTATAGTTACGGGTGCGGGGATATGTGTTATGCGCGACACGCTACGAAATAACGATTTTCTAAGCACCTTAGTCAAAATTATAATATGTGACGACACCGGGCCTTACTCGGCCTCAGGCCTCGGACGGCCACTTCCCTCGACATCGTGTCTCGGGCTGTCTGTTATATATCGGTGCTAAGAAAATGTGTTATTTCTCCGCTATCAGTCGCCGCATAACACATATCCCCGCACCACAAAAATACAGTCCGTCACTTGACAATATGCGTACTATCTAGTAGGATATCACAGTGTGCAAAAGCGATGCTTTCACGCACACAAGCGCAGAAATGGCGGAATTGGTAGACGCGCACGGTTCAGGTCCGTGTGGGAGCAATCCCTTGAGGGTTCGAGTCCCTTTTTCTGCACAGTAAAACACCCGATCTGATGACCGGGTGTTTTGTTATTTCGTTCTTTCTAAACTTAGGGCTATCGCCTGTCAGAAATACGAATTGTAAAGCGTGCCGGCTGCGTTCTGGCTGTACTTTCCGGTGTCGGTGTACAGTGCGTTCTTGGATGCAGCGTAGCTGGCGTTTGATCCCATCATTCCCGCAGATACGGAAAGTGAATATGCATAGGAGCTTCTCTTGGCGAAGATTCCTTCTACAGAAGATTTGTCGGCAGCCTTGAACTTATCCTCGTCGAGCTTCATGGTGCCGTCCTTGGCATCTACGGTGATACCGATCTTCTCGAGGGACTTGGAATATGCCTTGGTATTGCCCTCTATGGATGTCACTCTGGATGCGATCGACTTATCATCAACCTTAGCCGCAGCCGACATCGTATCGTTGTAGCTCTTTACGAATTCCTGTGCAGCCTTTACAGCCTTCTCTTCATCGTTAAGGTCCACGGTCTGCATCTTGGTCACGGAGTCCTGAAGAGCTCCGGTCGCCTTGGTGATCTTGTTGTATGCGCTCTCTTCCTTCTCGGACTCGGTCTTAGCCTTGGGAGCCTGAGTCTTCTCGGAAATGATCTTCTGCGCTACAGACTCAGTGGTCCGAGCCTTCTTCGTCTGGGTCGTACCGGTTGTCGAATCGGTACCTTTGACGGGGTTCTGAGCATAGTACTGCTTCATCAGTTTCCCGTATGATCCGTTCTTTATGCTTGCGTAGTCGCTGAGCCAGCTCAAATTAGAGCCTCCGCCCATGCTGGAAATAAGAGATCTGTAGTTAGAAAGATTAGTATTCATATGACCACCTCCGGCTTCCGTGCCTTCCTAAAAATCCGTTTATACGTGGCAGATCTTGTGCATACACTGTATCACAAAAAGGAAGTTATGTAAAGTGTCCGAAAAAGCCTTACTTATTTCTCAGATTGATGCCCAGCATCCTCTCAAGGAGTTCGTAGAGCTCTGCGGTGACCTCTATGGTCGAGATGCTCTCTCCGGTCAGGCCGAATACCGAGAAAAGTATAGCTGCGGATCTGGCTCTGGGATTGACTATCCTAAGTACGCCTTCCTCATTTCCTCTCTCTATCAGCTTCTCGAAGGGCCCTAAGAGCCTGTAATATGTCGCGATACGGATGGAATCATACTGATACCTGAGGCTCTCATCCTCGAAGCATCTGTCCGTATCATCCTTGGAATCTTTGAACATCTTCTGGCAGAAATATACGAAAGTACGAAGGATATCGGGGATCGACTGCTCCCCGTTTTCCATGAGCGTGACGAGAAGTTCCGCATTGGTCTGAGCCTTGCGGTCGAGCACGCATTTATAGAGATTCTCTTTGGTTCCGAAATAATGAAGTACGGTACCTCTTACAACCTCGGCACCCTTGGCTACATCATCGACATTGACGCCGTAATATCCGTGCTTTATGAAAAGGTCCTCAGCTACGTCAAGTATCTGAGTCTTGCGCTCTTCGGTATTGTTCATTCTCTTAGCCATATCTCACCGCTCCTTCCGATTCTGCAGATCTTACGAGACAGTTCTTTAGGACTATGAACCTTTTCTATGATAGCACGATTGTTGACCTTTAGTCAAACGAGAACCTGCCGACCGTCAGATTCTTTCCGTCTTCCTTCCTGATGCAGAAGTAAAAAGGCTTTCCGACGGGCAGATCCACTGTGATGTCATTTTCCGACGATGTCAAAAGGATGCTCTTGTATAGCGATCCACTCTCATATATATCCAGATAGCTGTTGTCCCTCGAGCAGACATATGAGAAAGACAATTTATGCATAAGCTCCGTCGTAAACTCCGGAGACGAAATGACCACTCCCGTTTCGGATGACGAGAAGTACCCGTCCGCACCGAATGATCCGTTAGCGTAATAACCGGGGGTCGATGCCATATCGATGGCTTTTCTCCCTTCCATTGGGCCGGAAATACCATCAAAAGAATTATAATCGCTTACATATAGATCAAGAATTCCAAGTGATTCCACATACTCATAAGTCTCGGCAATATATTCCGGACATTTCTCGAGATCCCCTTTTCTGACAACAAGCATATTTCTGTCAGAATAGGCACCACGATCCGCTCCATAAGTATAAAAGCCAAAATTGGAAACCGTAGCATCTCCGGTCACATACGTTTCATACATCCTGCCTGGATCATACACTCTTAATATCTCCGGTAATTCACTGTCATCCGTAAAGAAAACCGTATCTGTTCCATATCTGTCAAAAGCTCCTATCATCACTTCGTATGCCCTGTTTTTTATATCCCCCTGAGCAAAGTACTCCGGTGCCACATATTTTACGGAGATCATCTCGCAAGCGATTATCGAAAAAGCGACTACACATGTAATAAACCCTCTTACCCTCTTCTCTCTTTTCCAAGCGAAGTCTTCAAACTTTTTTGCGCCAACCACCATAAGCGGAAATACGCCCATGAGATGATATCTCGATGCTGGATCCGTCAGAAAGAGGATCATAAAGTTCCATACAAATATTGATATCAAAAGACTCTCCGCCAGTTCAGATTCGCGATACACGGCAACTACCTTATCGCTCTGTCCAGCATCTTCCTTATATGCCACTGCAAATGAGGCAAAACAATTCTTTATTCCGCCAAAGCCAAAGAATATCAATACTATCGGAACCAATATAAGAACCCTGAATATGCCCATTATTGATAACGCAGGCGTTGCCTCCTTAAGAGCCGGCCAAAGAAGGAGTATAAGATTATTGAATGTCTCTTTAAGTGCATCAACAATACCTGCACCTCCTCGGATCATTATTGATTCACTATTCGGGTTAATACCAAGTCGTTTACAAGTCATTACTCCCGCCATCGAAATCAGAAGTGCCATCAGACACCAGATGGTATCTCTTATTAGCCCCTTCTCTCTCGAAAATCTGACACGATAGACAATTATGCATGCAACAATCGGAAGTATCCCGCACATAAGAACATACAATCCGCTCGATACCGAAGTAGTGAACAAAAGTATCGCAAAAACCACAGTCAGAAGAATGTGTGCAACACTCAATTTCTTTTTGTCCGTAAGAAGCATGACCATAAGCATCGGAACCAGTACTTTATACACATACTGTCCCCCTGCAAAAAACATCATATTGGTATAACCGACCATTGCAAACTCGTATGGAATATACGCAAGCATAAGTACGAGAAATCTTCCGGAACGATTTAGTCCTGCATTTTTTGACACACGAAGCAAAACTGTAGTCCATAGCACTATGTTTACCACATTTGCTATGCCAAACGAAGAAAACAGATTTCCCGTACGAGCAATTATCGGGATTGCAATAAGCGAAGTGCAGTCAAACTCACCCGTTGTCATATAATTCCATCCAGGCACTATAAATGAACCGTTCTTAACCATTTCTCTGGTATGAACAAAAAGTTTTGCCAGATCATGGTCAATTGCATATCTCGACTTAAAAATATTGATATAACAAAGATATGCAAACTCCACCAATGCAATAAATCCAAAAAACAATTCTACTGCACTGATCTTCTGTCGAAATGGATTTTTAAACTTTTTTGCCTTCATTGTCTATCCTCTCTTTGCGAGCTTATACATTTCCTCTGTTGCGAGCCTCATCCTGGCGCACACATTGGTATCCTCGGGCGGGAAGCAGTAATACAGTCTCTCCTTGTCTCCGATGCATACCATATCTCCGAGCTCATACCAGAAATAATCCGCATACAGACTGTATGAAGCTTTAGGACTCTGCGTGAAATCAAGCGCTCCGTCACAGCCGGTCAGATGAAATCCATCCGGTGTATGAGTAAGCGTTCCCTCTCCGACTTCGTATATGGCTTTCATATCAGCCATCACTCTGATCTTAACAGGAAGCTCTATATGATACTTTCCGGCCTCGATCTCCTCTCTCACGGATTCGCGTTCCCATTTATACCAGTCGGGGACGTGATCAAACTTCGTCTCTCCGTTCGTGCGCTTTAAGAATCCATCCTCAGTCAGTTCATATTCCGCTCCGCATTTCTTGCAGAAAACCTTCGTTCCTTCGGAAGTCATATCCTCCGCCATGCAGTGCGGACATTTATACAGTGCGCGCTCCAAACCTATCGCACGGAAATCCTCCGTGACTTTGATCCCCTTCTCCTGCTGATCGCGGAAGTTGTCAAATGTAAACGCTTCGCGCAGGAGCGCATCTATCTGCGCAGGCTTAAGATCCTTTATCTCCTCTTTCGAAAGAAGTGCATACATCCTCGCAGATACTTTCACATCACGGAGCCTGAGTCCATTGTAGAGAGGATCTCTAATGAAAGCGCCTTCTGTCTTTATCATGATGACAGGTACGCCAAGTATCTTGATAAGCTTAGCAAGTCCTTCGGGAAG
The DNA here is from genome assembly GCA_002373595.1 of Lachnospiraceae bacterium UBA3638. Taxonomy (GTDB): domain Bacteria; phylum Bacillota; class Clostridia; order Lachnospirales; family Lachnospiraceae; genus AC2028. The sequence continues at coordinate 9,578 of DFKT01000002.1, forward strand.
CGGCGTCGCAGTTCCGTCAAAAGAATAGCTCGCTTCGGGATACATGAGCACTGAAGTCTGTAACGTCTCAAAGCAGTACTTAATATCCTTTACGAGATTCAGATCGTTCTGAAACTTGCGGGTAGGTATGCATCCTATCCTGCGGATGAGGCCTTCCTTTCCGACGAAGCCGTCCGATGTGCAGACGATGTTGTACGGATGGGGCCATATGAGTCTCGATGCGATCTCGAGATCGGTGAAGCTCGAATGATTCATGAGATACAGACAGGGACCGTCATACTGTGCATCCTCAAGTCCCTCGATCTCATAAGTAAAGCCGACTTTCTTAAGCTCTCCTCCCGAGAGGAAATAGATGAGCTTCCTGAGAGTGTTAGAAGGGCGCGTAGGTTTGATATGCCTCATGGGCGGGATGTTACAAACATCCGCATATGATCTGGTTTCCGTCTTGATCTTCATGTCTTATATCTCCGGATAATACTGTTATGTCTGCCGCGCTTCTCATACTGCGCCGCTTCCGTTATTGTGCCTGGGTCAGAAATTTCCTCCGAGCGTCTTGTTCTCGATATTAAGTTTCTCTGCGAGGTATGCTGCGAGTACTTCCGCAGCCTGCTCATGTGACGGATATCCCGGATGCATGTGCGATCCGTACTTATCTCCGAGCGTATTGGGGAGATTGATAAATGCTACATTGGAGTCACCCGTCTCTCTCGAGTACTCCCTTACCGCGTCTGCTATAAACATCGTGATATCATATCCGAGCATTCCGTACACCCATACGAGATGAGCCTTGGGATAATGCGTGCGGAGCGTCTTAAGGAAATCCTTAACTGCCTTTTCCACCTTGCCGATATGCTCAGGCTTAAAGCTTCCGTCACTCTCGTACTCCTGCTTGTTGGTCTCTCCCGTAACAGGGTCCGTGAAAGGAGGCTGATTGAATGCGCTTCTGTCATTCGTTCCGAGATTGATGACTACGACATCGGGTTGCCATACGCTGAAGTCATACGGATCCTGCGTGCCGAGGACATTTGCATTGTACTCTCCCGTGGAGAGTGTGCAGACATTCTCATAAACCGCAGGGATATTGTGTCTGACATCATTATCCCATCCACAGTAGACTCCCCATCCGCCCTGTGAGAACATTCTCACATCGGCGTTCAGCTTCCTGGAGATGATATTTGCATAGTTTCTGCTAAAGCTCATATACATCGGGATCCAGTCCCAATCGTCAGATGCACCGTATGTGCCCTCACCCGATGTGATACTGTCTCCGATAAACTCTATCTTTGCTTTTGCTTCCGGCACAGGGAAGAATGCGCCATCAGCCTTTATTCCCTTTACCAGGATCCTGCAGTCAGCATCCTCTCCCATCGCCTGGAGTTCACGATAGAACTTAACTCTCTTCTGCACTCCCGCAGACATACTTCTGAAGATGCAGATCTCATGCACTCCGGGAAGCAGCATCTGTCTGCCCATCACGGCTCCGTTTATCTCATATGCGACCCAGGGCTCATGGAATCCGCTGTTGGTCTCGACAGTGAGCCATACTTCGCTCGAGTCAGTGATGAACTCCACGGCAGCTCCGTTAAAAAGCAGCGGTATGAAATCCTGCTTTTCTGCTCTCGCCGGCAGTGGCTGGCGACCGTGTACTTTGACTTCCTTTACAGATTTGATCTCATGATAGACAAGTGCCATGTTAATCCTCCGTTACTCTTAATCCAATCTAAACTACAGTTTTATGTTCACATGATCTCGTACAGATATACAGTATATGTCCACTCGTATTTATCAAATACCTTTACGAGCTTCCATCCTTTCTCCTCCGCATTCCCGATACATCCCGCGGAGAGCAGATATTTCATATCCAGATCCTTAAGTGCTTCCGTATCGAAGTCGAGATCTTCAAAATACGGATTCATATATTTCGTCAGTATCTGATTGCCGTAATACTCCGATGAAAAGAGATAGCACCTGTTGCCCCAATTGTCGAAGTACTGCTTATTGTACTCGCTCTTTTCAAGCTCGGGTGCGATCGCTTGTCTGAATCTGTGCTTGTACTCGAGGCTGTAATTGTCCGAGTATCCGTCTATCGTATAGAATCCGTTTAGGATAGCCACGGCAGGATCTATACCCAGACACCCCACTCTATACTCACTCTGACCCAGTCCCTCTTCGTCTCTGATATATCCCGCAACCTCTCCGAATTCCTCCGGACTGTAGAAATCATTCCAGGAGAAAGCTGTTGAGTCCTCTCTGAAAAACTCCATCGTATTTTCTTTGAAATAACTGTTCATCAAGATGACGCATGCGTTGGGGATAAAGAGAAGCACGGTCGCATACCTGATCACTTTTTTATCTTTAAACGCGGCATAAAATACATTTGCCACCAGCCCAAGTACCGTATACCAGAGTGCAGGATACAGCACGGAGAATCTCTCCATATGAAACGATGCCATGAAACCTCCGAAGAAGCTCATGAACCGTATCATGAACTCTGCTCTGAAGAGTGCGACAAGAAATGCTATTGCTATAGTCGCAGCGAACAAACCGACAAAAAGCTTCGACTCCTTATTACTCTTATACTTCTTAACAAGCCTGAGTACCACAATAATCGCCAGCAGTGTCAAAGCCTCTATCAGGATGCATTCATGATAACTGAGCGCCGTGCCCTCTCCGTCCACTATGGTTGCGAGGAACATCGGAATGAGCGGATATGATGTGCGGACATATTCACTTCTGTGTGATACATTTCCGTTTGCTGCAAAGAGTTGCGCGATCAGTTCTAAATTGAAGATGGCATATACAGCTGTCAGTAGGATGAGACCAAAAAAATATGCTCCGAGGCCCTTATGCAATCCTGCTTTCTTTTTCACTACAGGGATCATCATCACGATACCGGTCACAAGCACAATGCCGGCCACCACATATCCCGACATCGGAAGAGGTGATGCTGCCGCGTACAGAATGATACACAGAAATGATACGATGTTCGTTTTTCCGGTACGATCATCCGAAGCAAGTCTGCAAAAAGCCCATGCCACAAGCGGCACACCCGCAGAGCACAGTCCGTACACACTCATGAAAGGCACATATGCAAATATGCACGCTGTGAAAAATGAGATAAGAGGTCTCTTGGTGAGAAAACCCATCCACAGATACATTCCGACATATGCAGTTACAGATACAAAAAGGAGATTTACAAGAAATGCATCTATCGGAGCAAGCAGTCTGTAGAATAAAACAGTGAGTTCAGAACTGGGAAGTATAGCTTCTCTCGCAACTCCTCCCATAAGCTCCGGATATATCTTTATGCCTTCAAAGAGATGTTTTGAGATAAGATAATAACTTACGACTTCCTCATCGAGCTGATCAAGGACAGGGATGATGCTCTCTCCCTTAAGGATAAACATCGGTACCGATCCGATAACAGTGATCAGGAGTCCGATGAAGAACAGAAATGTACAGATACTTTTTTCTTTATCACTCCTCTTCTTCATCTTCCACGCCTGCTATATATCTTAATATCTTACGTCCGAGGACGAACCTGCCGTAATTGGAGGGATGGACCTGATCGCCTATATACTCCTGCTCGTTGCTGTCGTCTATATCCCACGCATTTTCGTATGCATCATAGACTTCTGCTCCGTTATATCCGGCAAGAGCCCTTGCCGCATCAACGAAATCTTCGAGCGTATTATCATTTTCTCCATGCGGCTCAGTGCCATATTCGTAACTGCTTATCCGGGCAGGTGAGCATATGATTATCCTTGCCTTAGGGTAAGCCTTTCTCAATTTATCTATTCCCGATTTGATATTACCGTAATAGGTATCGGACTCTTCCGTATCGGAGATAGTCCCGACATCCTTACCGCTGAAATAATCGTTCAGTCCAAAATAGATCACGAATACAAGATCTCTCTTTTTCTTATGCTCTTTGTAGAACCTCTCGACCTCTGAATCGAAGTACTCATTAGGTCCGTCTATCGTCTCATCTTTTTTCAGTTTCTTCGCACGCAGGAAGGTATCGACAAAGTCAGGGAAACTCTCAGAATGCGCTCCGCCCTGTCCCAGGTTATAAGCATGCGCACCGGATAAACCGGCAACAACGCCCGGCACAGAAGAAGTGTTTTTATAATTTCCTATGACACTGTCTCCGATAAATACGACTTCAGTCTTCGGAAGCTGCGGTTCATCATATTTGCCTTTTCTGATCCTGGATGTAAGCCTCCTAAAGGATCTGATATTCTCTGCTATATTATACTCATCAACCGAATAATCGCTGATTCCCTTATATGCTATAAGATAGACTTCCATATCACCTATAAGCCTGTGATCTTCACCCTCAAAGAGCGCATTATTCCTTACGATATACTCATAATTCGCATATACATCAAAGTTCTCGATATATCCTTTAGGATAATCCGCTGGCGACTCCGGCTCATTCATGCGCTCGGATAGTTTCTGAACAAATTCATCATACCTGTCCATCACTTCCGAGTACTCATCATCTGACATAGACTTCCAGTAATCGAAGGGTTTGGGCATTATGGATACTGAGAATGCCGACGCAGGAAATCTCTCTCGCTGCGCGATGAATTCCTCATAAGTGACCGTCGCAGGATCCACGCTTATATAGAATCTCTCCACATCATGTCCTGAGCTTTCCACCTTATCAAAGAAATCCGCCAGACCTTCAGCATTCCTGTACGCCCTCTCTATAGCCAGCACATTATACTCATAATAGGCCTTAAATGTTCCTTCAAGTATCTCATATTCACAGCCTGCTGCATCGACGAGGATCATGTCATAATCGCCTTCCATGATGCGAGGCGTATCGATATCGACATCAGCCTTTTTCTCCTGCGCAGCGACATAGTTCTTGTGGCAGAGGTATCCGAAGTACGCACCGCCTGCCACAAGCGCTATGACGACTAAGATCACTATCAGCTTTTTCAGATTCATCCTGCCGCTCACTCTTATACTCTCTCAAATACAGGCATATAATCCATCGGAGCATTTACTTTTACGCTCTGTCCGCCCTCGTATTCCTTACCCGCATTCTCAGGAGCATCAGCAGAGAGCTTCCACTTAGCACCTGCAGGGAGATATACTTCACGTACTCTCTCGCCGAGCTTAAAGATGGGCGCTGCGAGGTACTTCTCACCAAACATATACTCATCCTGGATATCCCAGCACTTCTCGTCCCCGGGGAACTCATAGAAAAGAGTCCTGATAAGAGGTGATCCGTTCTTGGACGCTTCATCGTAGAGGTCCTTTATATAATCATGCATCGCGATACGGATATCGTAATACTTCTTCATAATCTTGTAATTGTCCTCGCCGTAGCTCCAGAGCTCGTTGGACTGACCGGTGTGAAGATATCCGCCGCCCCAATCCCTGTCATCAAGAGGCGGGATATTGTAAGGGCCTCTGTCTCCGTGCATACGAAGGACTGCGGAGTAAACAGCGAACTGATACCATCTGATGAGAAGTTCCCTGAAATTGGGATCATTTACATCATCGGTCATGAAGCCTCCGATATCTGTCGTCCACCAGGGGATACCTGCGATACCCATGTTGAGTCCGCACTGTACCTGATCGTAGAATGCTTCAAAGGTACTCGGAACATCACCCGACCATACGACATTGCCGTACTTCTGGCTGCCTGCCCATGCGCATCTGAGGAGATTTACAGCACCGCCGTTCTTGCAGGTCTCCATCTTGTCAAAGAATATGCGGCTGTACATCTGAGGATACATATTGCTGCACTCAAGCGCCGGCATATCGTAATAGCGATAATTCTCGAAATCATATACACCGTAGTCAGGCTCGGAGTTATCAAGCCAGAATGCATCTATGCCGAGATCGTAATAATTCTTCCTGCATACTTCCCACACATACTCCCTCGTTGCGGGATTGAAGGGATCTATCTCTACGCAGTCACCCTGATAATCATAGGTCTGCATAGCACCGCGCTCAGTCTTGATGAGGAGTCCGCGCTCTGCCATGGGATAGAAATTCTCACTCTTCCTGTCGACAGAGGGCCATACGGATACGATGACCTTGATGCCCATAGAGTGCAATTCATCAACCATAGCTTTGGGATCCGGCCAATACTTCTTATCGAACTTCCAATCGCCCTGTACGGTCCAGTGGAAGAAATCGATAACGATCTGATCGATCTTGATCCCCTCTTTCTTATACGCTCTTGCGACTTCGAGGACTTCATCCTGAGTACGATAACGGAGCTTGCACTGCCAGAGACCCATGAGATCCTCAGGGAACTTCGGTGCGCGTCCGGTTACATCGGTGTAATTCTTAAGGATAGCCTTTGGAGTATCCGCAACGGTTATCCAGTAATCCATCTGCTTCGTAGCACGAGCGATCCAGTTGGTGTAGTTCTTTCCGAAGGTTACGCTTCCTACTGCCGGATTGTTCCAGAGAAGTCCGTATCCGAGATTGGAAATCATGAAAGGTACGGAAATCTGCGAGTTACGCTGTGCGAGCTCGAGAGTACATCCTTTCAGATCGAGGTAGGGTTGCTGATACTGGCCCATTCCGTATATCTTTTCTTTATCGTTTGACTCGAATTTGAGATCGAGAGAATATTCCGAAGCGCCGAAAACGCCCTTCCATTCACGGTTTACGACCTTGAGGCATCTGCTCTCCCTGGAAAGCGTACCGTCATAACTCCTGTAGTACTCGCGAAGGACAAGTTCATCGTCCTTGTAGATGGAGATGATTCCTGCATGATTGACTATCGCTTTGATACGGCCGTTCTCAACGGATGCGATGGGAACCTTGGAGATATTGCCGTCCCCGTCCCAGTGATCCTCCTCATATATCCTTACCTTTGCAGCATTTCTCTCAACACTCTCGGTAAGTGCCCAATCTCTCTCGCTAAATTCAGGGAACATCGTCGCACGCACACGAAATGCGTCCGTTCCCCAGCTCTCGATAATGAGAGTTTCGCCGTTTCTCGTAGCGATAAGGCGTCCTTTTTTCTCTTCAAATCTCATAAATATTTCCTCCTTGGAAATTTATACACATATACAGATATTTTACTAAAATACGGGGGTAAAGTAAACGAAATTTAAGCTTTATGGCCACCGACCTGGCCGTTTCTTTCGATGGTCGTGGCACCTTCCTGCAGGCTCATTCCCTTAAGCACGGCGTTCTTTCCAAACCTGTGCTGAAGCTCCAAAGTAGCCTCCTGCAGAGCACGTTCTTTATCAA
>DFKT01000057.1 GCA_002373595.1 Lachnospiraceae bacterium UBA3638
ACCGCCGTGTACCGAACGGTACGCACGGTGGTGTGAGAGGTCGGGGGATTACTTAAATCCCCCTCCTACTCGATTTGAGATCATTACATAAGCTTGATAATGTCTGCCAGGCTCTTTACTTTGGCCACGCATAAGGGCTCGACCTCCGGCTCGTTCTCCGTTTGATCGGGCACGAATATACATCTGCATCCTGCGGATACCGCCGACTTTATACCGTTCGGAGCATCCTCTACGGCAATGCATTCCGATGGCGGAAATCCCAGTTTGTCACAGGCGAAGGCATACAGGTCCGGAGCCGGTTTGCCTTCCTTTACATGCTCGGCACAGCATATCTCGTCAAAATACTTCAGAAGTCCGACCATACCGAGAAATCGAGTGGTCCTTTCAGCATTGGTTGCTGTGGTCGTGGATACTTTGATACCTTTATCGCGCAGAAAGCGAAGGAGGTCTTCAGCGCCGGGCTTGGCGACTATCCCTTCTTTTTCCATCACTTCCGCGACGAGACCTTTTCTGTATTCCCTGATCTCAAAGTAGTCACAGGATTCTCCAAACCACTTTTTCATAAGCGCCGGAGCAAAAGGTCTGCCCAGGCTCCGCAGCTGCAGAGCCATCTCATCCGTCAGAGTATAACCGAAGTGCGCACATGCGATGGGCCAGCATCTTCTGTAGTACTTCTCGGTATCTATAAGGGTTCCGTCTAAGTCAAAAAGAAAGGCGGAAACTTTTCCGCCTGTAAGTAAATCCATTATCAGAGTTCCTCCTGACGCTGTTCTCCGTGTTTCCAGGTTTCTTTGTTCTCCTGACGGAGATCCTTTTCGGTGACCTCAAAGGTTTCCTTGTCGAGGTCCTTTACTCCGAGTGCTTCCTTCATGGCGTCGATTATGCGCTGTCTTACTTCCGCTGCGATCTGCCTTGTGTTCATATCCTTGTACTCGTCGTAGTACAGAGGCTTAAGGAAGTGTACCTGAGTGGTTACTTTTCTGAGTGAATTGAGCTCAAAGGGCTTGTAGGAATCTATCAGTGCGATCGGTACGATAGGACTCTTGGCCTGAACAGCGGCCTTGAAAGCGCCCGGCATGAATTCCTGGACATTATTGCGGTTGTGATAATATCCCCCTTCCGGGAAAAGGATATATTTGCGTCCTTCTTTAACTTCGGCAGTTATCCTTTTGATGCTCTCGACCTGGCTGCGCATATCGGTCTTGTCGAGCCTGATACCTCTAAGCACACCGATTACCTCATTTGCTATCGGCATATGGGATCTTTTTTCGTCCATTACGACTGTGCAGGGCTTTTTGTGAGAATAGATAATGCCAAGTGCGTCAAATTTACCCTGATGATTGGGATACATTACATATCCGCCCTCCTCCGGGAGATTCTCCGTCCCGAAGATCTTGGTCCTGATCCTGGCGTTTATCATTACCTGACGGCAGATGCCGCGGGCTACGCGGTAACACTGTTCATCGGTATATCTGTCGAGCCGGCGCATCATAAAACGCATTCTCGTAATATAATAGATGATGAATGGTATGGATATTATAATTACATAGTAGAATCTAAGCATGGGTTAATTGTACCATATCTTAAGCAAACCTTAAAGATTTAGCCTATGGAATCTTAAAAATATATCTGTCATAATGATCACCGTGATACGGCAGTGCACGGCTGTACGCAGAGTCAAAAGGAGAGAAGTAATGGCTGAAAAGATCTTAGTCTGTGATGACGACAGGGACATTGTAAGAGCAATATCGGTATTTCTTAAGTCGGAGGGTTATGAGCCTGTAGAGGCATATAACGGCAAAGAGGCGCTTGAAGTTCTTGAAAGAGAAGACATATCACTCTGCCTGCTTGATGTGATGATGCCGGAGATGGACGGACTGAAAGCCCTTGAGGAATTAAGGAAAGACCACAACATCCCCGTGATACTCTTAACAGCCAAGAGTGAGGACACGGACAAGATACTCGGGCTCAATATAGGAGCTGACGATTATGTTACGAAGCCCTTCGCTCCCCTTGAGCTTATGGCAAGGGTCAGATCCCAGTTAAGACGTTATACCAGACTGGGAGGAAATGTGAGCACACCGGATATCCTGAAATGCGGAGGAATAGAACTCTCCGATAATTCAAAGGAAGTCCGCGTGGACGGCGAGCAGGTCCATCTGACCAAAACCGAATATGATATTTTAAAGCTTCTTATGGAGAACCCCGGCAAAGTATTCACTCCCTCCGAGATCTACAGAAGTGTTTGGAACGAGGACGGATTCGGAAGCGAGAGTACGGTCGCGGTCCATGTAAGGCATCTTCGTGAAAAGATAGAGATAAACCCGTCGGAACCCAGATTTATCAAGATGATATGGGGACAGGGATACTATCTTGAAAAAGTCAGAGGATGATCTGCAGGGAGCAATAGAGGAGATTATCATGGAACCCATAATAAACACCGAAGAAAAAATGATAGAGATCAAAGATAACGGAGGATCGGCCTCCCCAAAGAGGCGCATCTCCGGGATAAGGCTCATGCTTCTTATCGTGGCATTTGTGATCGCTGTCGTATGCGCTGCGTTTTTGACGGAATCCGCTGTATACATGCAGGAAATGTACAGCGTGTATACATCGGATACGGAGGCACTTGAGACACTGAACAATAATGTACTCAGAAAGTATTCGATCTATGCACTCAGCGGATTTCAGTACGGATTCAATAAGGAAGAATTGGATGATACCAACTTTCGATTTGCAATCGTTCGAACTGCGGATATAGACAGTATAGATCTGTCTGATAAGGCAAATTACATTGCGTATAACGTAAGCGATGAGTTTTTCAAGGGTACGCTCGGAAAGGGCAGGACACCTGAGAGTGCATACAGATATTCGTGTGATCTGTCCGAGTCTTCGACGGTAAGATATTCGCTGGAGAATATCTCCGTTCTTGCCCCCTTTTCTGATGACTATGTATGGAATCCTTACAACTATTCACAGACATCGACCTACAATATCAACAGATTCTATTATGATGAGAATACGGATGAACTATTTGCCATATGCGACGGAGATGACACGCTTTACAATGTGACCGGAGTGATCGAGGCAGATGACACATACTATACCTTTACGAGAGGAGGCTTCGATGACTGGTCAGAGCAGAGACACAAAGAAGAATCGAATGACGGTGTGGAGGATTCTAATGAAGATACTCCGGCAGAGGCTGACAGCAATGTAGAAACTATCACAGGATGGTATGAACTCGCTCAGACTGATGAAGCAAAAAATATATATGTAACAATAGAAGACTGTATCACAGTACCTCTTTCCGAGATTGAGATTTGTCCAAAGGGCCTTGGTAATGATGCTGCCACTGAAGCGAATGCGTGCTTTATCGACGATGCCGATTACTATATCTCTTCTGACGGTGGAAATACCATTACCGCAACGAAACAGGTAACTGTAGGGGACGCTGAAGGATATTATGTTTATTCTTATATGGAGGATCCTGCCGATCTTTCCAAGGGTGATCTCTTTGCCGCTGCATCAAAGTATGCCGATATGATGCATAGGTTCAGATGGATCGTGATCGTCTTTGGCGTGGTATTCTGGGCTGCGGCTCTCTGCTTCGGCATCAGACTGTTTATAGTTTTCTGCGGAGTGATCCGCAAGTTCTTTGGGTGGCTGAAGGCGGGATTCATCCGTATGCGCACTGCGTTCAGAGAGCAGACCGGTCTCTTTGTCAGATGTCTTATCGCTATAGTAGCGCTTAATATCACTGAGATCATTTTAGGTGCAATCTTGGTAAGTGTGTTCTGGGAAGGTGAAGCGCTTCTTTTTGTATGGTTTATCGAGAAACTGATGCTTACACCGCTTGCGGTTATCTGCGTACTGCAGCTCAGAAAGATACGTGAAGGAGCAAAGGCTGTATCGGAAGGTGATCTCTCATATCGTATCGACACGACCAATCTTTTATATGATTTCAAAGCTGTTGCTGATGACCTCAATAATATCGGCGGCGGACTCGACAATGCTGTTTCAGAGCGTATGAAGAGTGAAAGGTTCAAAACCGAACTCATCACCAATGTATCACATGACATTAAGACTCCGCTTACTTCTATCATCAATTATACCGATCTGCTCAGGAAACTTCCGGATGATGCTCCGGAGAGACAGGAATATCTGGATATACTCGAGAAGCAGTCCGTCAAGCTTAAGACACTCCTTGAGAATCTCATCGAAGCATCCAAGGCCTCGAGCGGAGCGCTTAAGACGGAGATGATGGATCTTGATGCCAAAGTCATCCTGACTCAGGTGGCCGGCGAGTACGAGGAATCTCTGAAGGCGCAGAATATAGATTTAAAGACCACACTTCCTGAAGAAAGTGTTATGATCACCGCAGATGCGAAACATCTTCAGAGAGTATTTGACAATATACTTACCAACATCCGCAAGTTTGCACAGCCCGGAACAAGAGCATATGTCAGTCTTGAGAAGAAGGACGGAAGAGCGGAGTTTTCTTTCAAGAATACATCGGCAACAGAACTTAACGTCTCTGCGGAGGAACTGCTTCAGAGATTCTCCAGAGGCGATGCATCGAGATCGACTGAGGGACATGGACTCGGATTGTCGATAGCACAGAGCCTCACCGAGCTCATGGGAGGCAGGTTCGAGATCGTAATTGACGGAGATCTTTTTAAGACGATAGTATCCTTCCCCCATACAGGCGAGTAGCCTAAAGAAAAAGGACCCCGCGGCAAAATGCCGCGGAGCTTTTTTATTCCTCATCAAAACTAAGTGTCAGGCTGGTCAGGTAATCCTTTACTGCAAGGTTGATAACGGGTGCGTCCGCATCATGTTCCTCGGTGTACTTTAAGTGATTAGATCCTTCGCATTTGGTTCGTTTTGGGTGATTGATAATATCCATCCGTTCCATTATACTCTTGAATGATGAATAATTCATTTTGTTTTTTCAGCAATAAAGAGTGCAGATACTATCCCTGTCACAAAGGCATTGAGGAGATCAACTGCCTTTTCTGCTACTGTCCTTTATACAGACTGGAGAACTGTCCGGGCAATCCGGGGTACATAGAGCGAAATGACCATAAGATAAAGGACTGCTCGAACTGCACATTCCCGCATAAGCCCGAAAATTACGACAGGATAAACGAGATTCTGAGGAACATAAATGGATAAACATAAGGACGATGAAATAGAAGAACTTGTGGAAATGATAGATTCCAAAATGGACTCGGGCATAAGTCGTCTGGGCGTCGCTTTTTCGGATAAACAGAGAGCGGGTCTTGTTACAGAATCGCATTTCTACGGAAAGAAAGATTCCTGGAACCCGGGTGTGTGGGGCGACAGGCACGGCGAGAGATAAGACGGATACAGATTAAAAACTTACCTTGCAATAACTTTCGATATTAATGTAAAATCAGTGATGTTCGGATTATGGCGCGTATGTGCGCTCACAGATAAAGGAGATCATCATGAAACCTTTTATGGACAAGGACTTTTTACTTGAAACGGAAGTTGCAAAGAAGCTTTTTCACGAGTACGCCGAGAAGACTCCCGTCCTGGATTATCACTGCCATATACAGCAGAGAGAGATCTGGGAGGACAGACAGTTCGAGAACATCACTCAGGTCTGGCTCGGGGGAGACCATTATAAATGGCGCTTTATGCGCTCCTGCGGTGTCGAGGAGAAGTACATCACCGGAGACGCTTCCGATCACGATAAATTCATAAAATGGGCCGAGTGCCTCGGGAAGGCTATCGGAAACCCTCTCTATCACTGGTCACATCTTGAACTCCAGAGATATTTTGGATATACCGGACACCTTTGTGCATCCACGGCAGAGGAGGTATGGGAGCTTTGCAATAAGAAACTCGCAGAGCCTTCCATGAGTGTCCGCAATATCATAAAGCAGAGCAATGTCACTCTTATCTGCACCACCGACGATCCCATTGACGATCTTGAATATCATAAAAAGATACGCGATGATGCATCCTTCGATGTAAAGGTCCTTCCCGCATGGCGTCCCGATAAGGCGATGAACATCGAGAAGCCTGATTACAAGGAGTATCTCAAGAAACTCGCTGAGGCAGCGGGCGAAGCGGATATCCACACCTGGCTCGCTCTCAAGAATGCGCTCAGAAAGAGAATGGCTTACTTCGCGGAAAACGGATGCGTAGTATCCGATCATGCTCTTGAGTTCGTAATGTATGCTCCTGCTACGGATGATGAGATTGAGGAGATTTTCTTAAAGCGTCTCAACAATATGGTCGTTACCAAGGAGGAGGAGTACCGTTTCAAGACGGCATTTATGCTCTTTGTGGCCAAGGAATACAATAAACTCGGCTGGGCGATGCAGCTTCACTACGGATGCAAGAGGGACAATAATGCACTCATGTACGAGAAGCTCGGTCCCGATACCGGATACGACTGCATCAATAACTATGCTCCTTCGTCACAGTGCGCTGATTTCCTCAATGCGCTTCAGAAGACGAACGAGCTTCCCCGTACGATCCTCTACAGCCTGAATCCCAATGACAACGAGTACATCGGCACTATCCTCGGATGCTTCCAGGATTCGACGGCTGTTGCCAAGATCCAGCAGGGCAGTGCCTGGTGGTTCAATGATCACAAGGTCGGTATGCAGAACCAGATGATCTCTCTTGCCAACCTGGGCAATCTCTCCGGATTTGTCGGAATGCTCACAGATTCCAGATCATTCCTCTCATATACGAGGCATGAGTACTTCCGCAGGATTCTCTGCAATCTCCTTGGAAACTGGGTCGAGAACGGAGAATTCCCCGAGGATTACGAGATACTGGGTGAGATCGTAAAGAATGTTTCGTATTACAATGCGGTGAACTATTTCGGTTTCCCCGTAAAATAATCAAAATGTGCAGCCCGTCGGAGCATCAACGCCCGGCGGGCTTTCTGCGAATATTGCAAATACCTTATAGGAGTGATAATATTTTAACATTGGTCGTGTGACCGCATAGATTAGGAGGACAAAATGAGTCAGGGTTTTGAAGAGATCATTTCAAAAGTAAAATCGGTCGGAAAGAAGACCGTAGCCGTATCCGTAGCACAGGATGAGGCGGTTCTTGAGGCTGTAAAGGCAGCCCAAGAAAAGGGTATTGCAGATGCGATACTTGTAGGAGATGAGGCTAAGATCCGCGAGATCGCAGGCACGATCGGAATGGACCTTTCCGGATTTGAGATAATCGACGAGCCCGATATGATACAGGCTTCACTCAAGGCAGTTAAGCTTGCACATGAAGGACGCGCAGATATGTATATGAAGGGTATCATTGATACCAAGAATTTCCTTAAGAGTGTACTCGACAAGGAAGTAGGACTTCGTACCGGCGGCGTGCTTTCTCACGTATGCGTATTCGATGTTCCCGGTATCGACAGACTTCTCTTCCTTACCGATGTTGCTTTTATGACTTATCCCACGCTTGAGGACAAGATGCACATCATCGAGAATACCATTCCAGTATGCAAGGCGTGCGGAGTTGATATGCCAAAGGTAGCACCCCTCGCAGCTGTAGAGGTTGAGAACCCCAAGATGGAAGCAACCGTAGATGCTGCTGAGCTTACCAGAAAGTACAAGGCCGGAGAGATCAAAGGCTGCATAGTTGACGGACCTCTTTCACTTGACCTTGCTATAGATCCTGAGGCTGCAAGGCACAAGGCTGCTACGGACCGTGAGATCCAGGGCGATGCTGATGTTCTTCTCTTCCCGGATATCCACGCAGGAAACCTTGTTTACAAGGCGATCGTACACATGGTACCCGGCGTAAAGAACGGATGCATCCTCACCGGTACCAAGGTTCCCGTTATCCTTACCAGCCGTTCCGATACATTTGAGACCAAGCTTCACTCCATCGCTCTCGCAGCAGTTGTTGCGGAGGAGATGAAGAAGCAGGCATAAGAAAGGAGAAAAGTATGTCGATCAAGAGCCTTATTATCAATCCGGGTTCCACATCCACCAAGATAGGTGTTTTCGAGGACGAGACTCTTCTCTTTGAGGAGACCCTTCGCCACTCTACCGAGGAAATCTCTCAGTATGCCACGATCTTTGAGCAGAAGGATTTCCGTAAGAAGATAATCACCGACCTTCTCACCGGGAAGGGATTCGATATGAAGTCCCTCGGAATGGTAGTCGGCCGTGGCGGTATGTTAAAGCCCATCCCCGGCGGTACTTATGCCGTTACCGATGCTCTCCTTGAGGACCTTAAAGTAGGCGTTTCCGGACAGCATGCATCCAACCTCGGAGGTATCCTTGCCCGTGAGATCGGAGACGAGCTCGGTATCCCTTCATATATCGTAGACCCCGTTGTTGTAGACGAGCTTGAGAGCGTTGCGAGATTCTCCGGTGTACCCGAGCTTCCCAGAGTAAGTATCTTCCACGCACTCAACCAGAAGGCTGTTGCCAAGAGATATGCCAAGGAAGTAGGAAAGTCCTACGACTCACTCAGACTTATCGTTGTTCATATGGGCGGCGGAGTATCCGTCGGTGCTCATGTGGGCGGCAGAGTAATAGATGTATTTAATGCGCTTGACGGAGACGGAGCTTTCTCGCCCGAGAGAGCAGGCGGTGTTCCCAGCGGAGCACTCATCAAGATGTGCTTCTCCGGCAAGTACAATGAGAAGGAAGTATATAAGAAGATCTGCGGTAACGGAGGATTTAACGCTTACCTCGGAACCAACGACATGAGAGAAGTGACCAGGCGTGCGAATGCAGGTGACAAGGAAGCTGCGGCAGCAAAGGAAGCATTCATCTATCAGGTATGCAAGGATATCGGATCAATGGCCTGCGTTCTTGAAGGCAAGGTTGATCAGATAATTGTAACCGGCGGTATTGCCTACGGTGCAGAAGTTGTCGAAGCGATGAAGAAGATGGCGGGATGGATCGCACCCTTCACCGTATATCCCGGAGAGGATGAGCTTCTTGCACTCGTTCAGGGCGGACTTCGCGTAATGAATGGCGAAGAGAAAGCAATGGAGTATTGATAATGAAAAGAAAAATTGTACTTACCATGGCAGCATTTGCTCTTTCGGCATCGCTTCTTGCAGGCTGTGGAAGCGGCGGTTCCCTTAATCTGTCCGATATCATCTCGGGTCAGTCCGATGACGGAGAGGCTCGCAGGAGCAGGGACAATGATAAGACTTCCGGGGATACGTCCGATAGTTCAGGCAGCGATGAAGATGCAGACAAGCTGAAGGAAGAGGAAGAAAAGAAGGCCGAGGAAGACAAGAAGAAGGCTGAAGAGGAAAAGAAGAAGCAGGAAGAGGAAGAGAAGAAAGCCGAGGAAGAGAGGCTTAAGGAAGAGATCTTAAAGCACAGAAACGGCTATCTGGATAAGCAGGGCATCGTAATCAGCCCCCAGGGTGTGGAAGCTGTATATGAGACGATGACCAAAGATGATGTTCTCATCACCTGCACCATAAAGGAACCCACTGTTACCGAGACGACCGAAGGATGTGACGATGGGATGAAGAAAGTCATCTTCCACTCATATCTTGATTTCGGATCCTCAAGAGGATGGAAGTCCTGGAGCAGCGTCTTCGACAGATATACCGGCACTTCATTCGAGTTTGATACAAGCAGTACGACTCATACAGCCGGTGCGGGTATGACTGTAAAGGACGGATTTGTAACGATCGTGGACGGAGACAATTCTTATGATGTATCCGTAGAATTCGCCGGTGAACTCGACAATAACAATGTCCTTGACAGATATATCACGGTTACTTGTCCCGAGGATTATGACGGATGCGTGTTCTACATAGGATATTCATCCAATGTGCAGGCCGAGGAACTTAAGAAGTTTGATCTTGCCAATAAGCTTTACATGGACTGCGAACTTCCTTACAACGAGGCATACTGCGGACATAAGTATTATTATTACACTCTGACCAACGACTGATATCCGACATAAAGAAAGATTTATAAAAGTCCTCACGCGATGCAAAAGTGCATAGCGTGAGGCTTTTTTATTGTTAATATATTATCCTTGTTGTTAATAAAATAACCTTTATTGACTGGGTAAATGCCGTAAAGTAGAATCCATAATAAGGGGATTTTGGGATATCAAAATGGCCCCGTAACGAAATGATATTGGAGGATTTTTCGAAATGGAAACACTGAACCGCAGCAAGACATGTAAGAAGGACAGACCGGTTAAGGTCGTTCAGTTCGGAGAGGGCAATTTCTTAAGAGCTTTTTGTGATTATATGATAGATGTCGCAAATGAACAGGGAAAGTTCGACGGAGACATCGTTCTCATCAAACCTATCGAATTCGGTAATCTCGATAATTTCCACAAACAGGACTGCCAGTATACGGTATCTCTTCGCGGTAACATAGGCGGCGAAGGGAAGAAGATAAACCGCATCGTTACGAGCGTTGCCGACGCTGTTGATGCGATAAACGAATACGATAAATACATGTCTCTCGCCGAGATAGATACGCTTCGCTTTGTTATCTCCAATACCACCGAAGCGGGAATAGTTTATGATGAGACTGATGAATTTGATCTCTGCCCGCCGAAGACCTTCCCGGGCAAACTCACAAAGTTCCTTTATCATCGCTTCGAGACTTTTAAGGGAGCGCAGGACAAAGGACTCGTCATGCTCCCGGTTGAGCTCATAGATGACAACGGTGCACACCTCAAAGAGTGCGTCCTTAAGCAGATCGCCAACTGGAAACTCTCTGATGAGTTTAAGAAGTGGGTCGAGGACAGTTGTATCTTCACACAGACACTTGTAGACCGTATTGTTACGGGATACCCCAGAGCGACAGAGCAGAAGGAATGGGACGAGCTCGGATACGAGGACCGCATCATGGTCACCGCAGAACCTTTCGGTCTCTGGGTAATTGAGTCGGATAAGGATATCAGCGGAGAGCTTCCTCTCAATAAGTGCGATGCGGAGTTCAATGTAGTATTTACCAACGATCATCATCCGTATAAGCAGCGCAAAGTCCGTATCCTTAACGGCGCACACACTTCATTCGTGCTCGCATCATGGCTCTGCGGCAATGATATAGTCCGTCAGTCCATGGAGGATGCGGATATCAGAGACTTCATGAACAAGACTATCTTTGACGAAGTCATCCCTACGCTTACTCTTCCTGAGGATGAGCTTAAAGCTTTTGCCGGTGAAGTAGTCAACAGATTCAACAATCCGTTCGTAGATCATGCACTTCTTGCTATATCTCTTAATTCCGTTTCCAAGTGGAGAGCCAGATGCATGCCTTCTCTTACCGGATATGTCGATAAGTTCGGAAAACTCCCAGCACACCTCACATTCTCTATTGCGGCTCTTATAGAGTTTTACAGAGGAAGTGAGATCAAGGACGGTGCTCTTATAGGACACCGCGGAGAGCAGACTTATGAGATACATGATGATGCGGCGGTACTCGAATTCTTTGCTGCCAATTCAGAGAAAGATCCCGCAGAGCTTGTTAAGGAATACCTCGGAAATACCGCTTTCCACGGAGAAGATATGAATCTCATCCCGGGACTTACGGATGCAGTCACCGGATACCTTACCGATATCCGGGCTAAAGGAATGAGAGCGGCTGTACGTAAGCTCGCTGCGGAGGCTTAAATGCAGAAGTACATAAGGATAAATGATAATGACAGCGTCATAGTGGCACTTGAAACGCTTCCGGCAGGGACGGTAGCTGATCTCGGAGATATAAAAGTAACTGCGACCGAGGAGATACCTGCAGGACACAAGATGGCTCTTAAGGATATACCTGAGGGCGGAGATGTGATCAAGTATGGCTTCCGCATAGGTCTTGCCAAGGAGCCGATAAAGGCGGGAAGCTGGATACATACCCACAATCTGAGGACGGGTCTGGGAGACCTTCTTGAGTATACTTATGAACCGACTCACCCAGAAGTTAAGCAGACGGAAGAAGCGTTCTTTGACGGCTTCGTAAGAAAGGACGGCTCGGTCGGTGTCAGAAATGAGATATGGATCATACCGACTGTCGGCTGCGTGAACAATGTGGCAACTGCCATTGCCAATAAAGCAAAGCAGTTCCTTAAAGGCAGCGTGGAGGATGTCATAGCATTTCCTCATCCTTACGGATGCTCTCAGATGGGAGACGATCAGGAAAATACCCGCACCATACTTGCGGATCTCATCAGGCATCCCAATGCGGGAGGTGTGCTGGTCCTTGGTCTTGGATGCGAGAACAGCAATATCCCCGTATTGAAGGAAGGGTATCTGGACGGCATAGATGAGGAAAGGGTCAGGTTCCTTATATCCCAGGAATCGGATGATGAGATAGCTGAAGGCGTGGAGATCGTTAAGCAGCTCATAGACCTCGCATCCTCATTTAAGAGAGAAAAGGTAAGTGCATCAAAGCTCATCATAGGTATGAAATGCGGAGGAAGCGACGGACTCTCGGGCATTACAGCCAACCCCCTTGTGGGCAGGTTCTCCGACAAACTCATCTCCAAGGGCGGCACGACAATCCTTACAGAGGTTCCGGAGATGTTCGGGGCCGAGACCATACTCATGAACCGCTGTGAGAATGAAGCTCTCTTTAACGATACTGTCAATCTGATCAATGATTTCAAGAATTACTTCAAGAGAAACGATCAGACCATATATGAGAATCCATCACCCGGCAATAAAAAGGGCGGCATATCGACTCTTGAGGATAAGTCCCTCGGCTGTACTCAGAAGTCCGGATCCGCTCCTGTAAAAGGTGTGCTCTCATACGGAGAGAAGGTTAAGAACGCAGGGCTCAATCTCCTCAGCGCGCCGGGAAATGACCTTGTTGCAGCAACCGCTCTCGCGGCAGCAGGTGCGCAGATCATACTTTTCACCACAGGAAGAGGGACTCCTTTTGCTGCGCCCGTTCCCACGATGAAGATATCGACCAATTCAAGGCTTGCAGATGCCAAGAAGAACTGGATTGATTTCAATGCAGGAGTGCTCACTGAGGATGGTCATACGATGGATGAAGAAGCGGATAAGCTGTTTGACCTCGTGATGGAGACCGCATCGGGCAGGCAGGTGAGATCTGAGATCGCAGGATTCCATGATCTCGCGATATTTAAACAGGGGGTAACGCTCTGATGCAGCTGGGTATCAGATTACATGATGTGAAGCAGTCTTCCGGGGAAGGCATTGCCGGCTTTGAGGAGCGTATAGAAGAAGTTAAGAGGCTGGACTTTAAGTGCGGACACCTGGCTCTTTCCAAGATGGGTATCCCGTCGTCACCGGAGTCATTGACGCCCGGATATGCTATGACTCTCAGGCGTATCTTTGATAAGAATGAAGTCGATGTCGCAGTCCTCGGGTGTTATCTTAATCTCGCAGATCCCGATCCGGCACGTCTGTCTGCAAATACCGAAAAGTATCTCGCCAATATCAGATTCGCATCCCATCTTGGCGCAGGTATGGTTGGGACGGAGACGGGAGCTCCTAACAGCGAGTATAAATTCTGCCCGGAGTGCAGGACGGACGAAGCATTACATACTTTTATCACCAATCTGCGCCCTGTCGTCGGATATGCCGAGAAGTGCGGCGTACTCATATCGATAGAGCCTGTTGCAAAGCATATAGTCTATGATGCAAAGAGAGCCAGAAGAGTGCTTGATGAGATAGCATCTCCCAATCTGCGCATCATATTCGATCCTGTAAATCTCCTCGACAGGTCAAATTTCGAAGACAGGGAGAGGATATTTGCGGAGACGATGGAGCTCCTTGAGAAAGATATCGCGATGGTGCATCTCAAGGATTTTAAGGTGCCTTCGGACGGGGGAGAGCTTATTTCCGTGGGGTGCGGACAGGGAGAGATGGACTATA
The DNA here is from genome assembly GCA_002373595.1 of Lachnospiraceae bacterium UBA3638. Classification (GTDB taxonomy): domain Bacteria; phylum Bacillota; class Clostridia; order Lachnospirales; family Lachnospiraceae; genus AC2028. The sequence continues at coordinate 13,838 of DFKT01000057.1, forward strand.
CGGAGATACTTAAGTTTGTAAAGAGCAAGAAGCAGTTCATCCATGCGACCCTGGAAAATACAAAACCCGACAACTGCGAGAGCTGCCGGGATCTTATACTTGATACTTATGCCCGCGTCTGATGCGCGGGCTTTTCTTTTGACTCTTTGTCAGATCAGTTTTTCAACCGTGAGGGTCGATTCCTTGGAGAGGTCCAAATACTTATTTCCGACCTGTACCACGGGTCTTGAGTATCTGAGGGGATTGATCATGATGATCGTTCCTATCCTTCCGTCCGAGAGGACGCACCTGTTCTGGACATAAGTATATGTTACATTTTTGAGGAAGGTCAGGACCATATCGGGATCGTATTTCTCGAGTCCCTCCTCTTCGAATATCTCGACTGCCCTGAAAGGACACATTGCTTCTCTGTAGGGTCTGGCACTCGTCATGGCATCGTAGGAATCCGTCAGCGCAACGAGTCTTGCGTACTTGTCGATCTTGTCGCCGCTGATACCGAAAGGATATCCCGAGCCGTCGAATCTCTCGTGGTGCATGAGAGCGGCATTGGCGATGGCGGGATCCAGTCCGTGATTGTCTATGATCTCGCGCCCGTCTTCAGCGTGGCGCTGTACGATATCTCTTTCGTCCGGCGTGATCACGTCGGTCTTTTCGAGGATCTCATGAGGTACTTTGAGCTTTCCTATATCGAAAAAGAGTCCGCATTCCATGGCAAGTTCTTTCTCGTTCTCACTCCAGCCGAGCCAGCCGGCTACGATGTAATTGAGGAGAGAGACATTCATGCAGTGAGCGAAAGTGGAATCGTCATAATCACGCATGACATGGAGCATCTCGAGTACTGAACCGGTGGAACCGGCTTTTTTGATCATATCAAGGGGACCTTTGATGAGTTCTGCGGGGTCGGCGGTCACATTCTTGCCGACCATCTCGCTTAAGGCAAATGAAAAAGAAGAGATCTGATTGTCGAATTCTTCCTTAAACTCGACGAATCTCTCGGAACTGCGCATCTGCTCCATATACGAAGGACCTTCCGGCGCATTGTAATCCGGATCGGTTATGGCCGGTGCTTCAGTTTTCTTATCCTCGACATTGACCGTCAGGATGCCGTAAAGCTCAAGTCTTGCTATAAGAGTGGCAGTCAGCTCCGTTCCCTTGGAAAGGATGGTCCTGTTATCGTAACTGATGACGTCCGAAGCTACGATCATGCCGGGGGTCAGTTTTGCTGCAGATACTTTTTTCAATGAAGTTGCCCTCCCCGATAATGTATTTTATCATACAAAAGTGAAAAAAAGAAACTTTTTATTTCATTGAAAGATAGGGCTCTTTTTGGTAAAATAAGTTGGTTTGTTGGGCGCAGACCTTAACTTATATTTGCATAGGAATGGATCATGAAATTACACGAAAAAATATTCGGAACACACAGTGAGAGAGAGTTAAAGAGGATCATCCCTCTTGTAGACAAGATCGAGTCGCTTCGCCCTCAGATGCTTGAGCTTTCGGACGAGGAACTTAAGGGCAAGACCGCTGAGTTTAAGGACAGATTGGCCAGGGGAGAGACTCTGGATGACCTCCTTCCCGAGGCATATGCGGTCGTCAGAGAGGCTGCACACAGAGTATTTGACTTGAAGCATGATCCCGAGAATGGCATGGAGAACGGAATGGAACATTTCCGCGTCCAGTTGATCGGCGGAATCATCCTTCATCAGGGCCGTATCGCCGAGATGAAGACCGGTGAAGGAAAGACTCTCGTATCGACCTGTCCCGCGTACCTCAATGCCCTTGAGGGAAAGGGAGTCCATGTCGTCACGGTAAACGATTACCTCGCAAAGCGTGATGCAGACTGGATGGGCAGGATCCACAGATTCCTGGGACTTACCGTAGGTGTCGTACTCAACAGCATGACTCCCGAGGAGCGCCAGGAGGCTTATAACTGCGATATTACCTATGTCACGAACAATGAGCTCGGATTCGACTACCTCCGTGACAATATGGTCATCTATAAGGAACAGCTCGTATTAAGGGGCCTTCACTACTGCATCATCGACGAGGT
>DFKT01000066.1:0-6325 GCA_002373595.1 Lachnospiraceae bacterium UBA3638
AGCCTGTAATCAGCGATGATCTTGCTATTACTGATGAACCCATGATCGCAGACGGACCGGTTACAACCGATGAGCCCGTTTTGTCGGATGCACCGACTGACGAAGATGACGGAATGGGCGATATCGAAGCACTTCTTGCCAAAGCACAGGAAGAAGGTACAACCGAGGCCGACACTGCCGATTCCGGTATTTCCGATTTTTCGCTGGATGATCTTCTTGGAAATGTAGGCGACGAAGCAGGCCGGGATATCGCTGACATGCTTGAGAAGTCCGACAATAATGAAGCTGTAAACGGTGAGATAGAAGCTCTTCTTAATGCGTCAGAAGAGGATTTGCCTCCTCTTGATGAACCTTTGGATGCCGCTGAAACCGGTGCTCCCATGACCAAGGAAGAGAAGGCCGCTGAAAAGAAGAGACTTAAGGAAGAAAAGAAGGAAGCAAGAAAGAAGGTCAAGGAAGAGAAAGCCAGACTTAAAGCCGAAAAGAAAGCGGCAAAGAAAAACAAGGGCAAAGAGGGGCTTTCGGAAGAAGAGGCTGCTATAGCAGAACTTGCTATAGGTATGGATGATAATGAAGTACCTGATCCTATGAGCACTTTCGACAGTGATGTCGACATGCTGCTTGCAGGCGCTACGGAAGCGGCACTTGCTGAGCCTGACGATGCTCTCGAACAGGTTCCTTTCCCCGATCTGGAGGACTTTGGTACGGAAGTCCGTGACGAGTCGGACTCTCTTGCGGACATCATAGGTTCCGAGTTCTCGGATATACTTGATACTCCTGCAGAAGTCGAGGATATCCCTGATCTTAGGGAGCAGAATAAAGAAGCTGCTCTTGAGGATCTGCTTGAAGATAAAGCTGACGGGGAGAAGAAGAAAAAGAAGAGTCTCTTTGCAAAGATACTCGATCTGTTCTCTGAGGAGATTGATGATGAAGAGGAAGAGTCATCCGATAAGGAGGCGCTCATTCTCTCCGATGAAAATGCTGAGATAATCGAAGACCTCGACAAGGAAGCCGAGGACGGGAAGAAAGGCAAAAAAGGAAAGAAAGACAAGAAGGGAAAGAAGGGCAAGAAAGGCGACAAACCCGAAGGCGAAGAGGGAGAAGAAGGCGAAGAAGGAGAAGCAGCTCCCAAGAAAGCCAAGAAGGAAAAGAAACCTAAGAAGGAAAAGCCGCCTAAGGAGCCTGAAGCACCCGGAAAGAGACTAAATAAAAAGATCGTTATAGCGATCATCGCTTCGTGCGCATCGCTTGCAGTTGTACTCTTCCTTATTACGAGTTTTGCAAGCAACTTCTCCAGCAAAAAGTCTGCGAGAAATGCATATTACAGCGGTGATTATCAGACCTGTTATCAGAATCTCATCGGCAAATCCCTTACCGAGACCGAGGAAGTCATGTTTAACAGATCGGAGTGCATACTCAGGATCAGGCTCTGGATGAGAGAATATGAGATACTTCTCGAAGAGTCAGAGGTCAGAGCACTTGATTCGCTTGTTCAGTCGATCAATGATTATCCGGAACTCTATGCATCTGCTGTTAAGTGGAACTGCGAGAGTGATGTAACCGAAGTTTACGGCAAGATGGTTGATATCTTAAATGACAGATATCATATCACTCCCGAACAGGCGCTTGAGATCGCTGCGGATCCGGACGATGTATCATACACCAGAAAGATAACGGCATTGGCGGAAGGCAAAGAATACGGATCTTGGGATGCGGGATACGGCATAACGGAAACTGTACCCGAGCCTAAGAAGACTGAGGATGTTCTTCCCGAGGAGAATGATATATCGGATAATACCAAATACGTGGATAACTGATATGATTGCTATCGTCGATTATGATGCAGGAAATATAAAGAGCGTTGAAAAAGCACTTCAGTTTCTCGGAGCTGAAGCAATCCTTACCGGAGAAAGAGAGAGGATACTGTCTGCTGACAAGGTTATCCTTCCCGGTGTCGGTGCATTCGGCGATGCTATGGAAAAACTCCATAGGTCAGGTCTTGATGATACACTTAAGGAAGTTGCAAAAAGGGGTATTCCTCTTCTGGGAATATGTCTTGGATTGCAGCTTCTTTTTGATGAGAGCGAAGAGAGCCCGGGAGTCGGCGGATTGTCTATTTTGAAAGGAAAGATAAAAAGGATACCTGCCACCGAGGGACTTAGCGTTCCACAGATTGGATGGAACGATCTGGAGTATCCCAATAAGGGAAGACTTTTTGAGGGTGTTCCTGAAGGCACATATGTTTATTTTGTACACTCGTATTATCTTGAAGCCGACGATCCGGGTATTGTAACTGCTACATGCGATTACGGAGTTACCGTTCAGGCTTCGGTGGAATCGGGTAATGTATTTGCGATGCAGTTCCATCCGGAAAAGAGTTCCGGGCAGGGGCTTGCAATGCTTAAGAATTTCACTCTTATCTGAAGAACAAAGAGGTTACGATGCATACCAAAAGAGTTATTCCGTGTCTGGATGTTAAAGACGGGAGAGTCGTAAAGGGAATAAAGTTTGTCAATCTTCGTGATGCGGGAGATCCCGCGGAGGTTTCTTCGGCTTATGACAAAGCGGGAGCCGATGAGGTTGTATTTCTTGATATCACTGCATCGAGCGATAACAGATCCACACAGCTTGCGTGGGTTAGGGATGTTGCATCCAAGCTGTTTATTCCTTTTACCGTAGGCGGAGGAATACGCACTACGGATGATTTCAAAGCGATATTGCGAGAGGGTGCGGATAAGATAGCTGTCAATTCAGCTGCTATCATGAATCCGAATCTTATCAGTGAGGCTGCACTTAAGTTTGGTTCTCAATGTGTTGTTGTAGCTATAGATGCCAAAAGACGTGAGAACGGAGACGGCTGGACGATATATAAAAACGGCGGAAGAGTTGATATGAATATCGATGCTGTTGAATGGGCAGCCAGGGCGGTTTCGCTCGGAGCAGGTGAGATACTTCTTACAAGCATGGATGCGGACGGAACCAAGGCCGGATATGATACCGAACTTACCAAAGCTGTTGCGGAAGCGGTGAGTGTACCTGTTATCGCTTCCGGAGGAGCCGGTGAACTGTCGCATTTTTATGATGCGCTTGAGGTCGGTGCAGACGCTGTATTGGCTGCATCCCTTTTCCACTACAAAGAGCTTGAGATAAGGGAAGTAAAAGAGTATCTCAAAGAACGCGGAGTGGCTGTCAGATTATGAGTATGATCGATAATGACTGGCTGGATGCCGTCAGTCCTGAATTTGGAAAAGATTACTATAAGCAGCTTTATGTATTTCTAAAGAAAGAGTATTCGGAAAGACAGATTTTCCCGCCTTCCGATGATATTTTTAAGGCATTTCATTTAACTCCTCTTTCAAAAGTAAAAGTAGTCATCATCGGTCAGGATCCTTATCACGGAGACGGACAGGCAGAAGGCCTGTGCTTTTCGGTGCACAAGGGTATCGATACGCCGAGATCTCTTGTAAATATCTATAAAGAACTTCACGACGACGTCGGATGTTATATACCTAACAACGGAAGCCTGGTAAAGTGGGCTGAACAGGGAGTGCTTTTGCTCAATACGGTTTTGACCGTAAGAGCACATGAAGCTTTTTCGCACAGAGGGAAAGGCTGGGAACAGTTTACCGATGCGTGTATCAGGGCGGTAAACGATCAGGACAGACCTGTGGTTTTCTTACTCTGGGGAAGACCTGCCGGTGAGAAGGCATCGCTTCTGAATAATCCCAAACATCTTGTGCTTACTGCGGCTCATCCGAGTCCTTTGTCGGCATCGAGAGGATTTTTCGGATGCAGGCATTTCAGTAAAACGAATGAATTTCTGATCCGGCACGGAGAAACTCCGATTGACTGGCAGATAGAAAATATATGATATACGCGGTAACGCGAGGCAGGAGAGAATCATGAAAAAACCTTTTGTAACCAAAGAGCAGATCGAAGAGATAGTAAAAACTTATCCGACTCCTTTTCATCTCTATGATGAAAAAGGAATCCGTGAGAATGCCAAAGCTGTTAAGGAAGCTTTTGCCTGGAATCCCGGATATAAAGAATTTTTTGCAGTAAAGGCTACTCCCAATCCGTTTATCATAGACATCCTCAGAGATTATGGATGCGGATGCGATTGTGCGTCTCTTACGGAGCTTGAGATGGCACATGCAATGGGCATACCCGGAGAGGATATCATGTTCAGTTCAAATGATACTCCTGCACTTGAGTATGCGTACGCTGCCAAGATCGGCGCCACCATTAACCTTGATGATTTCACTCATATCGATTTCCTCGAGGAGGCCGCAGGGGCTATTCCCAAGACCATCAGTATGAGGTACAATCCCGGCGGAATATACGAAGTCAGCAACGGTATCATGGACAATCCTCAGGATGCAAAATACGGCTTCACCAAGAAGCAGCTCTTTGATGGTACGGAGATCCTTATGAAAAAAGGTGCCGAGCATTTCGGTATCCATGCTTTTCTTGTGAGCAATACCGTAACTAACGATTATTATCCTGCACTTGCCAGAGACCTTTTTGCTCTCGCCAAGGAACTGAAGGAAAAAACCGGAGCGCATGTAGCATTTATCAATCTCTCCGGAGGTGTCGGAGTGGCATACAGACCCGATCAGACGCCCAATGATATCAGAGTGATCGGGGAGGGCGTAAGAAAGGCGTACGAAGAGATACTTGTTCCTGCGGGCATGGGAGATGTTGCTATATATACCGAGATGGGCAGATTTATGCTTGCTCCTTACGGACATCTCGTTACCAAGGCTATCCATGAGAAGCATACTTACAAGGAGTATATAGGAGTCGATGCATGCGCGGTCAATCTTATGAGACCTGCAATGTACGGCGCGTACCACCACATAACAGTTCTCGGAAAGGAGAATGCTCCCTGTGATCACAGATATGATGTGACGGGGTCTCTTTGCGAGAATAATGACAAATTCGCTATAGACAGAGATCTTCCCGAGATTGAGATGGGAGACTATCTGGTGATCCATGAGGCCGGAGCACATGGCTACTCGATGGGATACAACTATAACGGCAAACTTAAGAGTGCGGAGCTTTTGCTTAAAGAAGACGGATCGGTGCAGCTTATCAGACGTGCCGAGGAGCCCAAGGATTATTATGCAACATTTGATCAGTTCCCTATCTATGAAAAACTCCTTGCAGCTGATAAAGAATCGGGTCGTAAATGAGATATCCTGAGTTTCTGAAAAAAGGAGATACCATCGGATTTCCCGCACCTTCATTTGGATGCAGCATTGATCCTTATAGGACACTCTTTAATAATGCGTTAAAGACCTTTTCAGAGAAGTGCTTTACAGCTAAACCCGGTGAAAATGCTTACAAATGCGATGGAATCGGGATCAGCAGTCTTCCGGAGAATTGTGCAAGAGAATTTTGTGAGATGTGGAAAGACCCTTCGCTGTGTGCGCTTATTTCGTGCGGTGGCGGAGAACTTATGTGTGAGATACTTCCGTATATCGATTGGAAGGGGATAAAAAGCAGTCCTGCAAAGATCTTTCAGGGGTATTCCGATAATACAAATCTCGTATATACGCTTGCAACTATATGCGATACCGCAAGCGTTTATGGTATAGGTGCGGCTGACTTTGGAATGGAGCCATGGCATGATTCCATAAAGGATTCATTTGACCTTTTGTGCGGAGAAAAGTTGTCTTTTAAATCATATGAAAGATTCGAAAGAGAATCGCTCAAGAGTGAGGAGAATCCGCTTGCCACTCTGAATGATACGGAAGAGCACATCCATGGGGCGTATATCCCTGCTTCTGACAGGAATACTCAGGCGAAGCTTATTTTTGACGCAAGAGAGCAGCATGAGGACGTTGCTTTTGAGGGCAGACTTATAGGAGGATGCCTTGACTGTCTGGCCAATTTAGTCGGAACAAAATTCGATAAAACTGCTGATTTCCTTGAAAAATACAAGGACGACGGGTTTGTATGGTTCCTTGAGAGTTGTGATCTCAATGTTTATTCTATAAGAAGAGCTATGTGGCAGCTCGAAAATGCGGGTTGGTTTAAGTACGCGAAAGGATTCATATTCGGGAGAGCACTAAACGGAGAGGAGATGTTCGGACTTAACTGCTTTGATGCCGAACTGGAAACCGTAAAAAAACTTGGTGTTCCTGCAATCCTTGATGCTGATATAGGGCATGTCAAGCCCATGATCCCGATAATCTGCGGAAGTATGGGAAAAATCAGCCTTATAGGCAATAAGATGACTCTTGAGATGTACTTGCGATAGGTCACTATTTATGATATTCTATACAGCGGTTTTGCGCCGGTGTGTCGGAATGGCAGACGA
>DFKT01000066.1:6378-30698 GCA_002373595.1 Lachnospiraceae bacterium UBA3638
ACGATGCAGACTCAAAATCTGTTGTGGGTAACCACGTGCGGGTTCAAGTCCCGCCACCGGCATCACGAAAAAATCCCCGCTTAGGCGGGGTTTTTTCGTGATCTGAGTTCCGTCGGGACTTGAACCCATTCAACGTCCCGCCACCGGCTAATTGACACTCTGTCAATCGATGCTCTCGACACCCCATAAACCCCGTGTTTTCTTGCGATTAAGCCGTTTTTATGGTATTATATTTCTTGGTTTGCGTACATATTTCTATGTATCGCGCGTTGTTTTGTGCGGATTTTTGATTAGGGAGATATATGAAACTATCCATCGGAAAAAAGAGCGGTATACTCATTATAGCTGCCGTCATTCTGGTAGGTCTCCTTTCCGGTTTTTTAGGCGATTATATCAGCGATAATATCATCGAAAAGATTTATTTTGAGCGTGCCGTTGATCTCGCTAAGACTACGGCTCTTATGGTTGATACCGATAAACTTAAAGTTGTCCGCGATGAGGTAATGGACATCTTTAATGCTACCGAAGATCCTGTATCCAGTGAGGATTGGGGAAGTGAAGAGTTCTTTGCATATCTTGATAAATATGCCGATATCGTTCAGATGCCGGAGTTTTCATATGTCAGAGATCAGTTGAGGTCAGTTCTTAAAGTCAATCATGTAAGTTCTGTATATATCTGTTATTTTGACAGTACTACCAACGGAACTATATATCTTGTTGATGCGGGATATGAGGACGCCTGTCCACCCGGATGTTATGATCCTTATTATTCCGAAGAGGCGCGCATCGCTGCTATTAATGATCCTTCAGCCGGTATGGCTCCGGTTGTTTCCAAAACACCTGAATATGGCTGGCTTGTCGCAACCGGTATGCCCATTTTCGATGAGAACGGAGATATCGTTGCTTACGCTGCAGTGGATATGTCGATGGATGAAATTGCTGATGTAAAAAACGGGTATAACAGGATGATGGCAGGTGTTCTGTTCCTGGTTTCGATCATTATCATCTTTCTTGGAATATTGACAGTAAGGAAAGCAATCGTCAATCCTATCAATATTCTTTCTGCAACTTCGGTCAGATACTGTGATGAAATGAGCAAAGGTGATGATACTGAGCGTCATGATTTTGCAGATCTGAAGATCAAGACCGGTGATGAGATAGAAGTCCTTGCCGATTCCATGAAGAAGATGGAGCAGGATATAAACGAACATATTAAGGATCTTCTCTATGCAAGAGAAAAACTCGATACCACTATGGACCAGGCGGAGGAGATGTCAGCACTTGCCAATGCTGATGCTCTTACAGGAGTGCGTAATAAGCGCGCATATGAATCCGAAGAGGCCAAGCTCAATGCCGATATCAGTGCAGGCATGAATATAAACTTTGGAATAGCGATGATCGATCTCAATGATCTTAAAGTTATAAACGATAACTATGGGCATGATGCAGGCGACGAAGCATTAAAAATAATCTGTAGGCTCATATGCGATACATTTAAGCATTCTCCGGTATACAGAGTCGGCGGAGACGAATTTGTTGTCATACTGAAATTCCTTGATTATGAGCACAGAAATGAACTTTTCGGCGTATTCAAGAATCTGATCGAATATCAGCAGGAAGAAGGCAACATAGATAAATGGAGAGCCGTATCTGCTGCTATAGGAAGCGCCGATTATGACAGAACAAGGGATAAATGCGTGGCGGATGTGTATAAACGTGCTGATGAAGCGATGTATGAATGCAAGCGCGAGATGAAGTCACGCGCTGTAAGATGATATACATATGAATTGTAAAGAGTTTGAACATTTGATACCGTCTTTTCTCGATCGGACCATGGACTATGGGACGATGGATGAGTTCGGTAAGCATATGGAGAACTGCCCTGAGTGCAAGGAAGAGCTGTCGATTCGTTTTCTTGTAACTGAGGGTATGAAGCATCTTGAAGACGGAGGAGAATTCAATCTCCAGAAGGAACTCGACAGAAGATTGGATGAGAACAGCAGAAATCTCCAGAGACACTCCGCTATGATAGCTTCCGGCAGATATCTGGTTACAACGCTTTTTGTTTTCATCGGAATGATTTTGATATTATTTTTCGGATAAGGTAATGGCTGAAAAACTTGTACTGATCGATGGTCACAGCATAATAAACAGAGCATTCTACGGAGTCCCGGATCTTACCAACAGTGCGGGGCTTCATACCAATGCTGTTTACGGATTTCTGAATATTCTTTTCAAACTCCTTGATGAAGAACGTCCGGATTATCTTGTTGTAGCTTTTGATGAGCATGCTCCGACTTTCAGACATGAGATGTATAAGGAGTATAAGGGCACGAGAAAGCCTATGGCGGATGAACTCCGCGAGCAGGTGCCCGTACTCAGACAGCTCCTGGAAGCTATGAAAGTAATGTGCGTATCAAGAGCCGGACTTGAGGCTGATGATATTCTCGGTACACTTGCCAAAAAGAGTTCAGCTGCGGGAATAGATGTAAGACTTGTATCAGGAGACAGGGACCTGCTCCAGATAGCGGATGACAGGATATGCGTCAGGATACCCAGGACCAAAGGCGGCAAGACTACGATAGACGATTTCTATGCCGCAGATGTAGAAGCGGCATATCATGTCACTCCCAAGCAGTTTGTTGAGCTTAAGGCTCTTATGGGAGATTCATCGGACAATATCCCGGGTGTGCCTAAGGTTGGTGAAAAGACTGCAACGGATCTTATGATACAGTACGGTTCCATCAATGGTATCTACGAACATCTTGAGGAGATAACCAAAAACGCAGTCAGGGAGTCTCTTCGTGAGAACAGGGATCTGTGTGATCTTTGCCTTAAACTTGCGACTATCAAGACGGATTGCGATGTTGAACTTGATAAGGAAAGGGCAAAAGCCGAAGGGTTCTTTACTCCCGAAGCTTATGACATCATAAAGAGACTTGAGTTCAAGAAGTTTTTTGACAGGTTTGAGATAAGTGATATTCCGCAAACTGTCAGAACAGATACAAAGACGGATATAAAAGTTTTTGAAGATATCGAGGCGTTTGCGGACTTCACTGCACCAGCCCCTGTTCTCGGACTTCGCGTGATCGGAGACGGAGCGGGAGCCGTATGTGCATCAGCTGCATATCTCGATGGCGATACCGAGAAAGTCGCGTATATACAGGGTCCCGATAAGGATTATCGCAAGCTCTGTAACCTGATTTCCGAAAAAACAAGTACTGATTCATGCATTGCAACTTTTGATATCAAGTCGGAATATGATCATTTCGGAAGGAACTATGAGGGTAGAGCGTTTGATATACTTCTTGCGGCTTACCTTCTGGATCCTCTCAAAAACGACCATGATGAGTGCAGCATCGCACAGAATATACTCGATAAGAATATTCCTGCCAGACAGGAACTTCTCGGCAAATCGGATATACAGGGAGCATTTTTCTCTTTGCCGGATAAGCTGAAGGAATATGCATGCAACAGCGCACAGGTATGTCTGGAGTGCTATGAGCCTCTTAAGGAGAGACTTGAGAAGAACGGCATGTATGATCTTCTTCGCGATATGGAAATGCCCCTCTCGTATGTTATATGGGATATCGAGAGGATAGGTGTGCGTGCGGACAAGAGCGATATTGTGGCTTTTGGAAATTCGCTTTCCGGTAGGATAAGCGAGCTCGAAAAGAGCATTTATACCGGAGCGGGCTGCGAATTTAATATCAATTCACCCAAGCAGCTCGGAGAGATCCTCTTTGAAAAGATGGGTCTGCAGGGCGGAAAGAAGACCAAGACCGGTTATTCAACGGCTGCAGATGTCCTTGAGAAACTCGCTGAAGACACTCCTGTGGTTAAAGATATACTTGAGTACAGAACTTTGACTAAGCTTAAAAGTACTTATGCGGATGCACTCCCCGATTATATCGCTGCGGACGGAAGGATACATACCACTTTTTCTCAGACTACGACAGCAACGGGCAGGCTTTCCTCATCGGAGCCGAATCTGCAGAATATCCCGATCCGTACCGAAATTGGTAAGCAGCTTCGCAAAGTATTTGTTGCGGATGAAGGATGCGTATTTATAGATGCCGATTATTCGCAGATAGAATTAAGAGTACTCGCTTCACTTTCGGGTGATGAGGAACTGATAGACAGCTACAGATCCGAAAAGGATATTCACAGGATCACCGCATCCAAAGTATTCAAGGTGCCGTTTGAGGAAGTGACTGATGTACAAAGGAGAAATGCAAAAGCCGTCAATTTTGGTATAGTATACGGCATAAGCTCTTTCGGGCTCAGCCAGGACCTCTCCATCAGCAAAAAGGAAGCGGCTGAATATATCGAGAAGTATTTCGAGACATATCCCGGTATAAAGGGATATCTCGACGGACTTATCAAAGATGCAAAGGATAAAGGGTATTCTGAGACATATTATGGCAGAAGACGTCCCATCCCTGAGCTTAAGTCATCCAACTTCATGCAGAGATCTTTCGGAGAGAGAGTTGCGATGAATGCGCCAATACAGGGAACTGCCGCTGATATCATCAAACGTGCGATGATAAGCGTGTGGCGCGAGATCGATGAGAGAGGACTTAAGGGCAGACTTATCCTTCAGGTCCATGATGAACTCCTCATAGAGTGTCCCGAGAGTGAAAAGGATATCATGACCGAACTCTTAGAGCGCAATATGAAAGCTGCTGCGGACCTTAAGGTAGAGCTTTCGGTCGGAATAGAATCGGGACATAACTGGCTGGAGGCCCACTGATGAAGTTCATTGGTATAACAGGCGGCATAGGCGCGGGAAAGTCCGAAATTCTTAAATACATCGGAAAGCATTATAACTGCGAGATCTATCTGGCAGACGATGTGGCGAAAAGCCTTGAAGAAAAAGGAACTGAAACGCATAAAAGGCTTGTTGATCTTCTCGGCGGGGATATACTTGGAGAAGACGGAGAGATAGATAAGTCTCTGATGAGCAAGAAGATTTATGCGGATGCCGGACTTTTGGAAAAGGTAAATGATATCGTCCACCCTGCCGTAAGGGAATTCCTTCTTGCAAGGCTGTCTAAAGCAAAAACGGAGAATAAGTGTGAGCTTTTCTTTGTAGAGGCGGCTCTTCTCGTTGAGACGGGATATGGAGAACTGGTAGATGAGATGTGGTATGTCCGGGCTGATGAGGATATCAGGATACAGAGACTGATGGACTCGAGAGGGTATACCGAAGAGAAAGCGAGAAGCATAATAAACAGTCAGCTTAGTGATGATGAATACATGAAGGCTGCCGATTTCGTTCTTGATAACAGTGGCGACCTTGAGAACACATACAGAAGTATCAGAGAAAAACTGGGGGCATTTACATGGCTGGAGTGAGAGAAAATCAGGGACAGCTCGTTTTCGGGCTTGACATAGGTACGAGGAGTATCGTTGGAACCGTGGGATACCAGGCCTCCGACGGATTTCATGTGCTTGCGCAGAAAACAAGAGAGCACGAGACCAGAGCAATGCTTGACGGTCAGATCCATGATATATCCAAAGTCGGAGAAACCATCAGCGTGGTCAAGAGACTTCTCGAGGAAAAACTTTCCAAGAATCTGAATGAAGTCTGTATAGCGGCTGCAGGACGCGTGCTCAGGACTGTTACAACACATGTGGAGAAGGATTTTGAATCCGAGCAGGAAGTTACGGATGAGGATATCTACAATCTGTCCATGCAGGGCGTAGAGCAGGCATATGAGGAGTTCCAGCGTACCGATAAGAGTGATATCAAATTCTACTGTGTCGGATATACCCCGATGCACTATTACATGAACGGATATCAGATCGGTAATCTGGAAGGACATAAAGCAAAAACCATAGCTGTCGATCTGATCGCAACATTCCTTCCCGATGATGTTGTCGATGGATTGTACAAGTCTGTAGAGCATGCGGGAATGCATGTGGCAAACCTTACACTCGAGCCTATAGCAGCTATTCAGGTTGCCATACCTGAGAAATTCAGACTGTTAAATCTCGCACTGGTCGATGTCGGAGCAGGTACAAGCGATATATCTATAACAAGAGAGGGCGCAATAGTTGCTTACGGAATGATCCCCATCGCAGGAGATTCACTTACCGATGTGATCGTGCAGAGATGCCTTGTTGATTTTGCGATGGCAGAGCATATCAAGAGGAGCCTTATTAAACAGGATAAGATCGAGTATACGGATATCATGGGACTGCCTCAGACTATAGACAAGAAAGAAGTCCTCGATTTCCTTGATCCCACCATCGAAGAAATGACCACTCTTGTCAGTGAAGAGATAAAGAGACTAAACGGTGATAAGCCTGTAAGCGCTGTCTTCGTTGTCGGCGGAGGCGGAATGGTTCCGGGATATACTGAGAAGCTTTCCAAGAAGCTCGGTATTTTAAAGGAGCGTGTTGCAATAAGGGGCGAGGATGTTATGCAGAATATCATCTTCGAGGACGAAGAAGCGATCAAGGATTCCCTTATGGTCACACCCATCGGAATATGCCTCAGCTATTATGCTCAAAGCAATAACTTTATCTTTGTCGAGTTTAATGAGAAGAGACTTAAGCTCTATGATAACGGTAGACTGTCTGTATCGGACGCTGCTATTCAGATGTCGTTTGCAAACGAGGATCTCTTCCCCAAGAGAGGTGCAGCGATCACATATACCATCAACGGCAAGTCGAGGATAAGCAGAGGAACGGTGGGTGAATCCGCTGTCATAACCATCAATGGCGATCCTGCCGATCTGTATTCACAGATAAGGAGCGGAGATATCATTACAGTCAAAGCATCGACTCAGGGAGAAGATGCGCATGTCGAGCTGGGATCCCTCCCCGAGCTTTCAAGTCCTCTTCATATCGTTGTTAACGGCAAGCAGTTCGACATCCCCAGAACTGCTGATGTTAACGGAAATAAAGAGAATGCATACTATGTCATCAAAGACGGTGACAATATCAAAGTCAGGAATTTCTACACAGTCGAAGAGATCGGACAGATGCTCGATCTTCCTGTCGGCGGAGATATCAAAGTCAATGACACCGCTGCGGTACCTTCGACCAAAGTATATGAGGACTTTACGCTTGAACTCGATCTGAATGCACCTGTGAAGGCGGAAGGCCTGTCATACAAGGATCTGCCCGAGGATGACGGTATCAGAGCGGTAAGGCCGGAACCGGAAAAGACCGGGAACGAGACTGAAGGCACGGAAGGTGCGCAGGATGCTGCCGCTTCTGAAGATAAAGCAAATGAGACTGCGGAGCTTCATGTCACTGTCAATGAGCAGCCCATCACTCTTTCGGGTAAAAACGATTATGTATTTGTAGATGTATTTGATTATATAGATTTCAATCTTAATGCCGGTGGAGGCAAGGCTATCGTTACGAAAGTAAACGGCAAATCGGCCGGATATATGCAGCCTCTATCCGAGGGAGATGTCCTGGAAATATATTGGAATGAGTGATATGAGGATGTGCTCCCTGGCCAGCGGGAGCAGCGGTAATTGCATATACATAGGATCCGATACGACGCATATCCTGGTTGATATCGGAATAAGCGGGAAAAAGTGTGATGCGGGCCTGTCTTCTCTGGACCTTAAAGGCAGCGATATTTCGGGAGTGCTCATCACTCACGAACATTCGGATCACATCAAAGGACTGGGTGTTTTTGCCAGAAAATACGGTATTCCGATCTATGCGACTAAGGGAACCATAAATGCGATAAAGAATGATCGCACCGTAGGTGTGATTGATGATGGCTTGTTTGAAGAGATAAAAAAGGACAAAAGCTTTTCTATCGGTGATATCAAATGCAATGCGATGAGAGTATCTCACGATGCGGCTGATCCGGTGGCTT
The DNA here is from genome assembly GCA_002373595.1 of Lachnospiraceae bacterium UBA3638. Lineage (GTDB taxonomy): Bacteria > Bacillota > Clostridia > Lachnospirales > Lachnospiraceae > AC2028. The sequence goes on from DFKT01000066.1 coordinate 14,228, forward strand.
ACAGATTCGGAAGAGGCGGCAAGAAACTGGCTGTTTGTACCGATCTTGGATGCTATGACGATTATACGATAGAGTCACTCAAAGGGATGGATGCACTTCTGATAGAAGCAAATCATGATATCAGAATGCTGCAGATGGGACCTTATCCGTATATGTTAAAGCAGAGGATCATGAGTGACAGAGGTCATCTGTCCAACGAGAATTCCGGGAAACTCCTCTGTGAGATATTAAACGATCATGTAAATGATATAATACTTGGACATCTGTCCAAAGAGAATAATTATCCCGAGCTTGCATTTGAAGCAGTCAGGATGGAGATCACGGTAGGTGACAATCCTTACAAAGCAAATGACTTCAGGATAAATGTAGCAAAAAGAGATGAACCTTCTGAAGTGATATACGTATAAAGAAACAGGCGTACTGCCGGAAAGAGGAAAAAATGGAAAAAGCAGAAAAGGTAATAATCACGGTTGTCGGAAAGGATACAGTAGGTATCATCGCAAAAGTATGTACTTTTCTTTCCGAGAAGAAGATCAACATACTTGATATCTCGCAGACCATTGTTTCGGGATTTTTCAACATGATGATGATCGCGGATATGAACGGATCCGACATTTCATTCGGAGATCTCTGTGACGGTATGGACAAGATCGGCTCTGAGATCGGGGTATCCATTAAGTGCCAGAAAGAAGAGATATTTGACGAGATGCACAGAATCTGATCGGGATTGGAGATAAAGATGATCAATCAATTTGAAGTAATCGAAACCAATAAAATGATAGATGAGGAGAATCTCGATGTAAGAACCATCACGATGGGGATCTCCCTTCTTGACTGCGCATCTTCGGATGTAGATAAGACCTGTGAGGCGGTAAAGAAAAAGATATACGATCATGCCAAAGATCTGGTAAAGACCGGTGAAGAGATATCCAGAGAATTTGGTGTTCCTATCGTAAATAAGCGTGTATCCGTTACTCCCATCTCACTTGTGGGAGCAGGATGCTGCAAGACCGAAGCGGATTATGTCAGGATCGCAAAAGCTCTTGATGAAGTTGCCGATGAGATCGGTATCAATTTCCTTGGTGGGTATTCCGCACTCGTAAGCAAAGGAATGTCAGAGAGCGATGAGAAACTGATAAGGTCCATCCCTCAGGCTCTGGCTGACACCGGAAGAGTATGCTCGTCAGTTAACCTGGGATCCACACGTACCGGTATCAATATGGACGCTGTCAGACTGATGGGAGAAACTATAGTCGAGACTGCCAAGAAGACTGCAGAGGACGGTTCCATCGGCTGCGCTAAGCTTGTTGTATTCTGTAATGCTCCGGATGACAATCCTTTCATGGCAGGTGCATTCCACGGCGTAACCGAAGGTGAAGCCGTTATCAATGTCGGTGTAAGTGGCCCGGGTGTTGTTAAGACTGCACTTGAACAGGTAAGAGGAAAGGATTTTGAGACTCTCTGTGAGACTATCAAAAAGACTGCATTCAAGGTAACCAGAGTCGGTCAACTCGTTGCCGGGGAGGCGTCAAAGAGACTGGGGGTTCCTTTCGGTATCATAGATCTGTCACTTGCCCCCACTCCGGCTATTGGAGACAGCGTTGCTGATATCCTCTGCGAGATCGGACTTGAGCATCCCGGTGCACCCGGAACTACCGCTGCACTTGCACTTCTTAACGATCAGGTAAAGAAGGGCGGTGTTATGGCTTCTTCATATGTCGGCGGACTGTCCGGTGCGTTTATACCTGTGAGTGAGGATCAGGGAATGATAGATGCCGTTAATGCAGGAGCTCTTACTATCGAGAAACTCGAAGCTATGACATGCGTATGCTCTGTAGGACTTGATATGATAGCTATTCCGGGAGATACATCGGCTGCATCTATTTCCGGTATCATAGCTGATGAGATGGCTATCGGTATGGTTAATGCCAAGACTACGGCTGTAAGGATCATTCCTGCCATAGGCAAGACTGTAGGAGATTCGGTAACTTTCGGAGGTCTCCTTGGATATGCTCCGATCATGCCGGTCAACAGATTTGCATGTGACGACTTTATAAACAGAAAGGGACGGATACCCGCCCCCATACATTCATTCAAGAATTAACTCCATTAAACCACAACGAGTTGATTGGAAAAATCGGTTACGATCTTATTGCCGGATTTGACAGCAATGACCGAATTATAGATCTCATCGCAGAGGATGTTCTTTTTAAGAAGACTCATTCCCTCTGCGGTGAGTTTTTCTTTTGCATCGGAATACTTCGTGATGATGGGGATGGAAGTGGAAGTCTTTAGCTTGCTTAGCAGATCTTCCGAATCGCGTCTGAAACCGAGAAGCCTTGCATACGGAGGAAATCCGACCATTCCGCATCTGTCGAGATCATGGCTTGTTATATCGAGAAGTATATGGATGAGGGTTCTGCTTATGCGGGTATATGTTCTGTCTTTGGACTTTAAGAGCTCGCAGAAAGAACTGAATGATTTATAATCCGGCAGATGATTGACTATGCGGTCGCTGAGTTCTTCCGATACATCGAGGTATCTGGTGTAGCCCTCTTCACGCTCCTTGATAAGCTTGAAGAGGAGCATCTCCGAGAAATCATCGGCAAATACTGTGCGGCCGGTGTTGATACATTCGGAAAGAAGATTAAATGCAGAATCAGGCATGAATTCTTTCAGTCTGTTTACATCCTCACCGTAACTTACTGCATGACGGATCGCCATTGCCGAAGCATAAGCGGATGTATCGAGGAATCTGTCATGGTATCCTGCTCCGTTTCTAAGCGTTGAGATCGGAGTGAGGTTAAAGTGGTATTTCTTTATCTGCTTGATGTACTCAAGCGCGAGGATATTATTGGGGCTTGAGAGGAGATCGTTATTTCCGGTGATTTCGGGATTGCATAATACCAGAGCGTTATTTCTGGCGAGGGGATAGGCAAGCCCCATCTTCAGACCCTCATTAAGGGCCTTTTTGTAGGTTTCAGGTTCATCTATAAGGATCTCGGCGATGGGTTCGAGCTCTCCGACTGTGCCGCTTTCCATGCCAAATGCGACATGGGTCACTATGCCGAGCGCTGCCAGAAGAGATACAGCACCTCTGGAGAAATAGTCGGCACTGGAGCATGCATAGCAGAAAGGGAGCTCGATGACCATATCGGCCCCGCTCATAAGAGCCATTTTGGCTCTGGTAAATTTATCGACAATGGCGGGTTCGCCTCTCTGGACAAAGTTGCCGCTCATGACAACTATGGTCTTTTCGGCACCGGATACCTGCAGGGCAGAGTTCATCTGGTGAACATGTCCGTTGTGAAAGGGGTTGTATTCGGCGATGATCCCGTTGATGTTCATAGAAAATCCTCTTTGGAATGTCTAAAAAATAACATTTATTGCGCCCAAAAAAGCCTTATTATATAATCATTATATCGCAAAAAAACAGGGTTGCAATGTCTAAATATGCAACATAAGGGGGAAAACATGGCTTATATTGACCAGATCAAGGAACGTGCCAAGATCGACAAAAAAACAATCGTACTTCCGGAATCAACAGATAAAAGAGTACTTATAGCTGCTTCCAAGATAATGGAGCAGGGGATCGCAAATATCATTCTTGTAGGAAATCCCGAAAAGATCCTCGACGGAGCCGGATGGCTTGAAATAGATCTCGATAATGTAGAGATAGTGGATCCCGAAAATACTCCCAAACTCGACGAGTACACCGATCTGTTATATGAACTGAGAAAAGCCAAGGGCATGACTCCCGAGAAGGCTCGAGAGACTCTGCTTAAAGACTGGCTTACTTTCGGCATCATGATGGTAAAGAGCAATGACGCGGACGGAATGGTTGCAGGAGCTTGTCATTCCACGGCTGATACGCTCAGACCTGCTCTTCAGATCTTAAAGACCGCACCCGGCGTTAAACTCGTAAGTGCATTCTTTGTAATGGATACCGTTGTTAAGGATCAGGGTGAGAACGGAACATTCATTTTTGCAGACTGCGGACTCAATCAGGATCCTACTCCCGAGGAGCTTGCTGCTATTGCAGATTCATCGGCGAGATCATTTAAGGCGCTGGTAGGCCCCAAGCCCGTTGTCGCAATGCTCAGCCACTCATCCAAAGGAAGTGCAAAGCATGCACTCGTTGATAAGATGGTAGAAGCTACAAGGATCGCAAAAGAGCAGTTTCCCAATCTGGTTATCGACGGAGAACTGCAGGTAGATGCTGCTCTCGTTCCCGGAGTCATGAAGACCAAGGCTCCCGGAAGCCCTGTAGGTGGAAGAGCTAACATCCTTATCTTCCCCAATCTCGATGCGGGTAATATAGGATATAAGCTCGTTCAGAGACTTGGAGGTGCGGAAGCATACGGACCTATCCTTCAGGGGATCGCAAAACCCGTTAACGATCTCTCCAGAGGATGCTCATATGAGGATATCGTCGGTGTCGTAGCTCTTACCGCTGTCCAGGCACAGCTTTTATAATCATCTGAAAGGAATAAGGAATACATAATGAACATACTTGTTATTAACTGCGGATCATCTTCACTTAAATTTCAGCTCATTGATTCGGACACGGAAAAGTGGATCGCAAAGGGACTCTGCGAGAGGATCGGTATGGAGGGCAGTGTTATCAATTACACTCCCGTCGGAGGAGACAAGGAAGTAACGAAATCTCCCATGCCGGATCACACTGAAGCAATAAGACTTGTGCTTGAGGCTCTTACCAATGACAAGACCGGCGTAGTAAAGAATCTCGACGAGATAGGCGCAGTAGGACACAGGATTGTACACGGAGGAGAGAGGTTTGCTTCATCAACCGTGATAGATGACAAGGTTATTGCAGCCATAAAAGAGTGCAACGACCTGGCACCTCTTCATAATCCCGCAAATCTTATAGGCATAGATGCATGCAGAAAGCTTATGCCTAAGACTCCCATGGTAGCTGTTTTTGATACCGCATTCCATCAGACCATGCCCGAGAAGGCGTATATGTACGGTCTTCCCTACAGATATTATGAGAAGTACAAGATCCGCAGGTATGGTTTCCACGGAACCAGCCATGCATATGTTTCCGCTCATGCTGCTGAGTTTCTTGGGTTAGACTACAACAATCTCAAGATGATAGTATGTCACCTTGGAAACGGTGCATCGGTATCTGCCGTTAAGAACGGAAAGTGCGTGGATACTTCCATGGGACTTACTCCTCTTGAGGGACTTATAATGGGAACGAGAAGCGGAGATCTCGACCCTGCGATCATCGAGTTTATTGCCAACAAAGAGAATATGACTCTCTCGGAAGTGCTTAATGTACTCAACAAGAAATCCGGGGTATACGGCCTCTCAGGAGATCTTTCCAGTGACTTCAGAGATCTTGAATCAGCTCATCTTGAAGGAAATAAGCTTGCAACTCTTGCTCTTGAGACATACTGCTACAGAGTGGCCAAGTATATCGGATCATATGTTGCCGCGCTTAACGGTGTGGATGTGATCTGCTTTACCGCAGGTATCGGAGAAAATGCCCCCATAGTCAGGACTATGGTATGTGAGTATCTTGGATATCTGGGTATATCGATCGATGAGACGGAGAATAATAAGAGGGGCGATGATAATATCATCTCAACCAAGGATTCCAAGGTTATTGTTGCTGTCATCCCCACCAATGAAGAACTTGCAATAGCAAGAGAAACTCTGGCACTCGTCTGATATACGCAATATAACAGTTTATGTTAAAGAAAGATCTCATGATGGGATCTTTCTTTTTTTCTTGTTTTTTTATTTTGAAAGTGTTATATTACATCTCACTTGATCCTTCTTCAATCTGAAGAAGAAACACCTATCCCCGTTCGGGGGAAGTTTTCATTATTTGATGGTTTTGAAATACTGAATTTGATCTACAGGAGGGAAGAGTATTGAAGAAAATATCATATCTTTTTTTGCATATCATAATATGCATTTTTTTGCTATCCGTTTTTTTGTTTTGTTATTCGTCCGATGTATATGCTTTTGGAACCGGGAATCCGGATTTTCCCGGCGTGCAAGAGATGATAAGGGAGTATAACTTAAATCCTTATATCGAATATTACCATGATGAAAATACCGGAAATATTGCGTGGACGACTGTTCATCCGGGACATTTTGAGAAGGCTTCCTCAGGAGGTTATATCCAGACTGACGGATCGATATATAGAAATACGTATGGTTTTACCGTTATCCCCGGAGCAGAAAGAAGGACGCCGGCAGAGATACCGACAGGGTATCACAGATATACAGGTACCATAAGTAATGACATAGTACCCGTCGGGAAATGGGTATACGAATGGGACGGAAAATGCATCCACGGATATGAAGGCATGGATGAGTATTATTCCGTACGCAATACATACTGCCCCTGTGAGAGATTTTATGATGGGGGATGGGCTGCGTATTGTGCAGACTGCGGACAGAGGATCGACAGGTTCGTCTATACGAGCTACACGGGTATCAGAGATATCAGGTATATTTACTGCGGAGTGACTCCGGGCATTCCGGGCACGTATGTATATTTCTGTCCATATGACGGGACCAATCTCGAGCAGGGGGCACCCATCATGCATCATGAATGCAGCGCACTTGTCTCCGCAAATATATACTATATTGATTATGATGCAAACGGTGGAGAGGGAGATATGATGCCTTCGGCTTATTCGTATGACAATGCAGATAAGATAGAAGGAAGGCGATTCGTATCAAACGGAAAACTACGGAAGAATACTTTTGCCAGGGAAGGATATGTCTTTGATTCGTGGAATACCGAAAGGAACGGTTCGGGTGATGCGTTTGCGGATGAGGATGAGATTTATAATCTGACATCCGAGAATGAAGAAAGGATAGCTCTCTACGCCATATGGAGGAAGACAGAATCAGAACTTATCATAAGCCCCGGAAAAGGAACAATAGATGGATCAAAAGAAGATAAGCATGTTACTGAATATTATGGGACAGAACTTCATTTGGATACTCTGGGAGCAGCCTGCGATGATGTGATCAGAGTTTCTTTTTATACAGGAGATGAAAATGTCCAAATTTCTGATATCGAAACCGGGTATTCTTTTACAGGGTGGTACAGGGATGAACCTTTTCATGGAGAAATGAGCAGCACCGGCATGGATGCTGTCTACAGATTTAAGGGTGAAGGACCTGATCATATCACTGCGATGTGGACAGGAGAATCTGTGATCCTGCCTGATGCATCCGTGACAGGTAAGGTTTTTGACGGATGGTTTACGGATGATACATATACAGTACGCGCAGGATACGGAGGAGATTCGTTCATTCCTTCGGGAGATTGCACTTTGTATGCGAAATGGGATGATTTTTCGCTTAGAGTCAGTACAGAGAATTTTATAAGTGGGCCATATTCCGATCTTAGCTGGCCCGGACTTTCGCCAATGAAATACTTATATACGGTAAGTAAGAGAAGGGCGGGGGATGATGAGTGGGAGGTACTTAATCCTTCGAGTGAAAGCTCAACGTCTGTTCAGGATATAAACGGGATAAATACAGGAGAGCCTGCAGAAGAAGAGATAAATATCACTCAGGATGGGATCTATCATATCTGCGTTATGGGAGCGCAGGGTGAGCAGGAACTATATCATGTTTCGGAAAAAAGATATGCGGGAGATGAGGGATTTCCTGAAAGCAAAACTGAATTTGCTTATACGGGTGGAGTACAAAGTTTTATTGCACCCTATGATGGTATATATGAACTTGAAGTGTGGGGAGCAGGCGGAGGCTCCGGAAACGGATACAGCGGCGGAGCGGGTGGATATACGAGAGGATACATGGAAATGGAAAAAGGAGATGTCCTGTATGTCGTTGTCGGAGGCAAGGGAGGAGATTCTGTCAGTGGATATAATCTACATACATACGCGGGCGCCGGCGGATATAACGGCGGTACCGCAGGATATTCCATGCCTGATATACCCATCACATATTGGGATGATAGGACCGTATGGACCAATATGAATGAAGGAGGCGGAGGAGGGGGCGGTGCCACCCATATCGCGATAAACAGAGGTGCGCTTCTTTCTGATACATCCGTCTCAGATCTTCTCATCGCTGCAGGCGGTGGAGGAGGAACTGTAAAGAGGACTCTGGCCGATCCCAATCCGGAGAATATCAGAACTAACGGCCCGGACGGAGTATGCCTGTATGGAGGTAACGGAGGCGGCGATATCGGTGCACCGACGAGATATACCGATTATACACTTGCATCCTATAACAGTTGCAAGGGCGGGGGTTTCAGAACAGGAAGCGGATATTGCTATGGAGGAAGCGGATATAAGGACGGAACTCCCGGCTTTACAGTGGACGGAAAAACATATGATCCTTTAATGAGAAATGGAGGAAACAGAGGTAACGGTAAAGCGATGATCACTCTCGTATGTGAATACTATGAAGCTGACAGGTATCATACCGGAGGAAAGGGTGCGAGCGTATCTGCGGATTATTATCTGATGAGAGGAGACAGCATATATCTGTATGCGGGACAGGAATGTTCGGAAGATGCAGAGCATGAAAAGAAAAGCGGCGAGAGATCTGTTGCTGTATTAAAAAGGGATGGAAATGAATATCTGCTCCTTCAGGCCGGAGGCGGAAGAGGTGCTACAAGGGATAATGATGGTATCCCGGGAGGCCTTGAAATCTACAGAGATCAGGGACAGTTAGAATCTGTCGATGACAGGATAGCAAGGAATAATGCATCTTTTATCCGAAATGATTTCTCAATAAATCCTGTGTCAGAAGCGGGCTTCAATGATGGCGGCGGAAGGTACTCGTTTGCAGCGGTAAGGACGGGAATATACAGTACTGAAACAAGTATGAACGGGATTATTTGCGATGATACCGAGAATCCGAATGCTCCGGTTAACCTTCGAATGGATAAAAGAAATACCGATAGGTTTAAGTTTACGGCATGCTGGGATGAACCGTCGGATAGAGGGACGTATTATGATTTTAAGGTGGATGCTGTAAATATATATAACGGTCAGGAGCTGTGTTCATCGCAGTTAAATATACTTCATATCTCGGGAACGGATCATTATGAAATCTATATCAGTGACAGCGAGAGTGACAGAGGAGAATTATATGAGATAACGGGAGAGCTTTCCTGCATGCCTGCAGACAGAGTTGAAGACGAGAGATTTCTGCATATATATACTGCAGACAGAGCGGGAAATATATCGGAGCCCGTGATCATCAGGATACCTCCCATAGGGGAATATATCCCGGGGCTTACACCGGATGTTTATACGAGAAAGATAAGTATAGACGGAGAATATATATTTGCAAAGGATGATCTTATTTATGTCAGAGCATCCGATAACGCACCTTTTAATCTGTACGGAGAAGGGTATATCGAGTACCCGACCAAAAAGGACGGATATCAGATCAATAAAATGGGGTTCTGTATGGATCTCATAGAGAGCGGATCGGGTGATCATGAGGCCGGGCGGGCAGTAACAGGGTCTTTTACGGGAGTTTGGTCCGAGAGAGGAAGCTCGGATCATGAGATATTTACGGATGGATCTTCATCACCGTTATCGGTAAGTGAAGTAAAGGAGTTTAAAAGGTATAACAACTATAAGGATGTTTCGCTATCAGAGGATTTTCTGATCTCTGAGGGAACAGATGGGAACACGTATCGTATCTATCCTAAAGCAGGGCTTGTAAATGATGATATGCAGGAAACATATTCAGCTCGGGACAGTGACCTCTTAAACGGTATCGTGATCTGTTCCGACGGAAAAGCTCCCGATGTATATATCTCGGTAAACGGCTGTGAAGAGGGATTGCTTGAAGGGTATGATATCAGCAATATCTATCCCGGTGTAATAGACAGAAGAGAACGGGAAGTGGAAGCTGTCATCCGGGTAAATGATACCGGAAGCGGTGCTAAGGAATATAAAGTAGTGATCTCTAACCTCGATAACGGATACACAAGGACATATAACTCAGGAGGGGATGACAGAGTCGTACTTGATCTAAAGGTAAAAGAAAACACAAGGATACGTGAATATGACGATCCCCTCTTTAACGGAAGATTTACGATCACTGTTACGAGTACGGATAATGTCGGGAATACCGCAACTGTCGGAACACATGAATCACTGGAGATAGATGTTCAGGGCGAGGTGTTCAGGGACCTTGATGCGGTAGATGATACCAACGCTTTCAGATATGACGAGGAGCCGCTGTTGTTTCATGCAGGAGAGAGCGGACATGTAAGCGCATACAGCTGGGGATATGCGGACAGGGTAAAAGTAGAATTTGATGATCCTGAGATGTCTGTCTATGATGCAGTGTTTGATTATCCCGGAGGCAGTTTCATGACAGAGGATGATGTCTTTTTCAGGATACCGCTGGATTACGGAAAGAGCAGCATCATCATAAGGATAACGGCGATGAGGGGGGATGTGCGCAGATCCTGGTCTGAGGAAATAGGAGTAGATGTAAACGGCAGCATATTGGATGAACTGAGGACGATCCTAAGGTGATCATTTGAATATGTGAAAAATGAAGCTTTTGTGCTAAAATGATAAAGGTATTTCTTAATACGGTCATGAACCGAAAAACGATAAGGAGAGTAAAATGAAAATCTATTCTGTCAATGATCCTGAATTTGCGGCATATGGAAAAGTACTCGGGGGATATGATACCGCTGAGCTTTTAAATGCTATGAACCGGATCGCACATCCCGCAGACGGCGTGGCTTATGAGCCCGGTATAGACAGTCTTGAGAAGTGTTCCATAATTAATGAATTAAGAGACAGAGCATACGGCGGAATGCCCATACAGCTTGGAATGTGCTGGGGACACAATACTAAGCTTAACTGCCTCGAGTACCACAGAGACAGCGAGATCAATATCGGAACTACCGATTTTGTTCTTCTTCTTGCCAAGGCAGAGGACTTTAAGGACGGAAAGCTCGACACTTCCAAGGTTATGGCTTTTGAAGCACCTGCAGGCGTATGCGTTGAAGTATATGAGACTTCATTCCATTATGCACCCTGCAGAAATAACGCTGACGGCTTCAGAGTAGCGATAGTCCTTCCTAAGGGAACGAATACCGACAAGCCCGCTATTTCCGATAAGAATGACGAGGATAAGCTCCTCTGGGCGAGAAATAAGTGGTTAATAGCTCATGCAGAGAGTTCTGAAGCAGGAGCAGGCGCTTATGTGGGACTCGTGGGAGAGAACATCGATATCAGCAAATAAGACCGGTATCTCTAAAGCAATATTAAATGTGGTCCGGATATCCGGGCCACATTTTTATAATAAAAAAACAAGTGATTTTTTCACTTGACGGTTCTTGTATAACGGTATACAATTATCCCCATATGGAGGGAGACCAGATGGTTATTGACAATACAGAACATATCGAGATGCTGAGCGCCGAGGAGATGGGCGATCTCCGTGATGATTTCGAATTCCTCTCGGGAAAGCTAGGTTCAATTCATCGTATAGATCAGAATCTCTACCTTGAATATGATGTAAAAAGAGGATTGCGTGACCAGGCCGGTAAAGGTGTGCTTACGGGTCTGACCGAAGTGTCCGATATCGTACAGGTTGAGTATATAAACGGTGAACAGGTACCCTGTGAAGGAAGGCTGTATTATCAGGGGATCAATGTTGTAGACCTTGTTCAGGGCCTTGAGGGCAGAAGATTCGGATTCGAGGAGACTTCTTTCCTTCTTCTTTTCGGCCATCTTCCCAGCAAGGAGGAGCTTGAGCATTTTATTCATATAGGCGAAGGATTCCAGGATCTCGGTGCGAGATTTGTAAGAGACGTCGTTATGAAAGCATCCAACGGCAATATCATGAATGCTCTTCAAAGATGTGTTCTTACATTATATGCTTATGATAATAATCCGGATGATACATCGGCTGACAATGTACTCAGACAGAGCCTGGAACTTATCAATAAGATTCCTCTTATCGCAGTTTATTCATATCATTCATTCCTTCACTTCAGAAGGGATGAAGCTCTTGTCATCAGGAATCCCAAGAAGGGACTCTCCATGGCAGAGAATATACTTCAGATGTTAAGACCCGACGGTAAGTATACTGAACTGGAGGCCAAGGTTCTTGATATCGCGCTGATCATTCATGCGGATCACGGCGGCGGAAACAACTCCACCTTTACGACCCATGTTGTAAGCTCTTCGGGAACCGACACATACTCGTCAGTCTCGGCTTCCATCGGTTCGCTCAAAGGATTCAGACACGGTGGCGCCAATCTTAAAGTTCAGGAGATGTTTGACAATCTCTACGAGAATATAAGCGATCTTGAGAATGAGGATGAGGTCGAGACCTATCTTCAGAAGATCCTTAAGAAGGAAGTATTTGACGGAACAGGACTTATCTATGGTGTGGGCCACGCTGTTTATACGCTTTCCGATCCCAGAGAGGTTATCCTCAAAGGATATGCCAGACGCCTTGCTGAAGAGAAGGGCCGCATGAAGGACTTCAACTTCTATGACAGGGTTGAAAAGATTGCCATTAAGCTCATCACGCAGAACAAGAGGATCAATAAGGCTGTTTGCGCAAATGTTGACTTCTACAGCGGTTTTGTATACGGTATGCTTGGAATCCCCAGAGAGCTCTTTACTCCGCTCTTTGCCGTATCGAGAATAGCCGGATGGAGCGCACACAGACTTGAGGAGATCATGAACGATGACAAGATAGTCCGTCCTGCATTTAAGTATGTAGGTCATCACAGAGACTATATCCCCATGGCTGACAGATAAGTGATACGGAGGATCAGATGATCGGTTCAGACATTATAATCAAATGCCTTGAAGAAGAGGGCGTAAAATACGTATTCGGATATCCCGGAGTAGCTATCTGCCCTTTCTATAACTCTATACTTGAGTCGGATATCAAGACCGTGCTCGTTCGCACGGAGCAGAATGCCGCACATATGGCAAGCGGCCTCGCCAGGATTACCGGAAAGCCCGGTGTATGTGCAGTAACGAGCGGCCCGGGTGCTACCAATATCATCACCGGAATTGCGACTGCATTTGCGGATTCAATCCCCCTTGTTGTATTTACCGGTCAGGTTAATTCAGAACTCCTCGGAAGTGATGTCTTCCAGGAAGCTGATATAACGGGAGCTGCCGAGTCGTTCGTAAAATACAGTTACCTCGTAAGAGAAGCATCCGAGCTTCCCAGGATCATCAAAGAGGCTTTCCATATCGCAAATACCGGACGTAAGGGTCCTGTACTTATCGATATTCCCTTTGATGTGCAGAACACGCAGGTTTCCAGATTTAAGTATCCCGATGAAGTATCTCTTCGTACTTACAAGCCTACGGTCAAGGGAAATGTAGCACAGATCAAGAAGGTCATAAAAGAACTCGAGAATGCCAGAAAGCCTATTATCTGCGCGGGAGGAGGCGTGCTCCTGTCTGAGGCGGAGAATGATCTCAGGTCATTTGTTGAGGCACATGCTATTCCCGTAGTAACCACTATGATGGGAATAGGAGTGATGCCCACAGATCATCCTCTCTATTTCGGTATGGTCGGAAATAACGGAAAAGCATATGCCAATAAAGCGATGAATGATGCCGATCTTGTCATGATGGTCGGCGCCAGAGTGGCAGACAGAGCGATCAGCCAACCCGATCTTATCACCAAAGACAAAGTGCTTGTACATATTGACGTGGATCCCGCCGAGATAGGAAAGAATGCCGTATCGTCCATCCCTCTTGTAGGAGACGCAAAGGCAATATTTAAGGAACTCTCGGAGTCGGAATTCGAGGCGGATTACGATGAATGGGTAACGAGTCTTGATGAACAGAAAGCATCTTACAAGTCATCGAGAAAGCCCAGCGGCGCATATGTCGATCCTGCCGCATTTATCAGGAAGCTTTCGGAGAAGATGGAAGACAACGCTATATATGTAGCGGATGTCGGACAGAATCAGATATGGTCCTGCGCCAATGCGATAGTAAGAAAAGGAAGATTCCTCACTTCGGGCGGAATGGGAACGATGGGTTACTCCATCCCCGCAGCGCTTGGAGCAAAGCTTGCGGATCCGGGGAGACAGGTCGTTGCGGTATGCGGCGACGGATCTTTCCAGATGAGCATGATGGAGCTTGCAACATTTGTGCAGTCCGGTGTACAGGCCAAGATAGTTGTCATCTCAAACGGATACCTGGGAATGGTAAGAGAGTATCAGCATTACGCGTATAAGGACAATTACAGCGTAGTAGACCTTTCAGGAAGCCCCGATCTTGAGAAACTCGTTTCTGCTTACGGCTTTGATTACATGAGGCTGGAGAGAAATGATGAAGCCGGCAAGGTGATAGATATGTTTTTGAAAGATGAGAAAAATGTTCTTTTGGAGTGTATCGTTGATCCCATGGATTTAGTGAAGGACTAGAGGAGAAAATTGCAAGCAATTATCTCCTGAAAAAATGTTTCACATTTTTTCGGATTTTTGAATGTGATTGGTGACTGACATGAAGATTAAGAGGATATATTCTGTAACTGTAGAAAACCGTAGCGGTGTCCTTGCAAAAGTAAGCGGACTCTTTGCAAGGAGGAGTTTTAATATCGACTCACTTGCCGTCGGAGAGACTCATGATCCCACTGTCTCAAACATGACTATCGTATCATCCGGAGATGAGAGGACTCTTGAGCAGATAGAAAAACAGCTTAACAAGAAGCTTGATGTCATCAAGGTCAAGACTTTCGCTGAGTCACAGTGCGTGACCAGAGAGCTCATGCTCATGAAAGTCAAATATAACAAGAATAACCGCCGTGAGATTATGGAGATCTGTGAGGTCATGGGAGCGGATATCGTGGATATGAGCCTTCATTACATGATGATCCAGATCTGCGATGACCCTGACAAGATCAGACTTCTCATAGATATGTTCAAGTCAATCAGTATTGTGGAAGTGGCAAGGACCGGATCTCTGGCACTTTCGAAATGCTGTGAAAATGAATAAGTATTGTCATTGACATATCCGTTTTATATGCTAAATTTATAAGTACGCGCGGATGAAATCCGTATTGATACATATAGAGGTAAGTTTATGCGCAAGATGGTCTTACAGCTTCTCGCAGACAATAACTCAGGTGTTCTTTCCAGGATATCGGGACTGTTTTCGAGAAGAGGATACAATATAGAGAGTATAACCGCAGGCGTTACCGCGGATCCCAGATTTTCGAGGATCACTATTGTTACGAGCGGTGACGATGAGGTGCTCGAGCAGATCCAGAAGCAGGTTGCAAAGCTCGTCGATGTAAGGGATGTAAAGCAGCTCGATCCCGAGGAGAGCGTATACAGGGAGCTGGCTATGATCAAGGTAAAGGTTTCTCCCGAGCAGAGACAGTCGATCGTAGCTATGGCAGATATTTTCAGAGGCAGTATAGTCGATGTTGCCAAGGAATGCGTCATTGTAGAGATCACCGGAGCGCAGAGCAAGATAGACAAGTTCATAGAACTTCTCGACGGATTTGAGATACTTGAGCTCGCAAGGACCGGTATCGCGGGTCTTACCAGAGGATCTGAGAACGTAACTTATCTTTCATAAGTAATAAACACTTTTAAAAGTGCAAATTTATAAAGAACAGGAGAGGAATGAATTATGGCTAAGATTTTTTATCAGGAAGATTGTGATCTGTCACTGCTGAACGGCAAGACCATTGCCATTATCGGTTACGGCAGCCAGGGACACGCACACGCACTCAACCTTAAGGAGAGCGGAGCAAATGTCATTATCGGTCTCTACGAGGGATCGAAGTCCTGGAAGAGAGCAGAGGAGCAGGGATTCAAGGTATTTACCGCTGCAGAGGCTGCTAAGCAGGCAGACATCATAATGATCCTTATCAATGATGAACTTCAGGCAGCAATGTACAAGAAGGACATTGAGCCCAACCTTTCCGAGGGAAATATGCTCATGTTCGCACACGGATTCAATATCCACTTTGGCTGCATCGTTCCTCCCGCTAATGTAGACGTTGCTATGATTGCTCCCAAGGCTCCCGGACATACCGTTCGTTCCGAGTATCAGGCCGGCAAGGGAACTCCCTGCCTCATCGCTGTTGAGCAGGATGCAACCGGCAAGGCATGGGATCTTGCAAAGGCTTACGGACTCGGAATCGGCGGAGCAAGAGCAGGACTTCTTGAGACCACTTTCCGTACCGAGACCGAGACCGACCTTTTCGGTGAGCAGGCTGTCCTTTGCGGAGGTGTATGTGCTCTTATGCAGGCAGGTTTTGAGACTCTTACCGAGGCAGGATACGATCCCAGAAATGCATACTTTGAGTGCATCCACGAGATGAAGCTTATTGTAGATCTTATCTATCAGAGCGGATTCGCAGGAATGAGATACTCCATCTCCAATACCGCTGAGTACGGCGATTACATCACCGGCCCCAAGATCGTTACCGAAGAGACCAAGAAGGCTATGAAGAAGATCCTTGC
>DFKT01000045.1 GCA_002373595.1 Lachnospiraceae bacterium UBA3638
ACTGCATCATCGACGAGGTCGACTCCGTTCTCATCGACGAAGCCCGTACGCCTCTCATCATATCCGGACAGAGCGGCAAATCCACGGCCCTCTATGAGATGTGTGACCTTCTTGCCAGGCAGCTCAAGCGCGGAGATGACATGAAGGAACTCTCCAAGATGGATGCCATCATGGGTATCGAGCAGGAGGAGACCGGAGACTTCATAGTAAACGAGAAGGATAAGATCATAAACCTCACTGCGGCAGGTATCGCGAGAGTGGAGCAGTTCTTCCATATCGAAAACCTCGCAGATCCCGAGAATACCGAGATCCAGCACAATATCATACTTGCCTTAAGGGCACATAACCTTATGTTCCGCGATCAGGATTACGTCGTAAAGGACGATCAGATCCTCATAGTTGATGAATTCACCGGACGTATCATGCCCGGCAGGAGATATTCGGACGGACTCCATCAGGCGATCGAGGCCAAGGAGCATGTTAAGGTTAAACGAGAGAGCAAGACCCTTGCCACCATCACATTTCAGAACTTCTTCAATCTCTTTGACAAGAAGAGCGGTATGACCGGTACGGCTCTTACCGAGGAGAAGGAGTTCCGCGAGATCTACGGAATGGATGTAATAGAGATCCCCACGAACGCACCTATCGCACGTATCGACAGACAGGATGCGGTTTACAAGACCAAGAGAGAGAAGCTGAATGCTATTCTTAATGCCGTCGAGGAGTCCCATGCTAAGGGGCAGCCCGTCCTCGTAGGTACGATCAATATCGATGCCAGTGAAGAACTCAGCCGTCTGCTTTCCAAGCGCGGCATCAAGCACGAAGTGCTGAACGCCAAGTTCCACGAGAGAGAGGCAGAGATAGTCGCTCTGGCAGGCCGTCACGGTGCTGTTACCATCGCTACCAATATGGCGGGTCGTGGTACCGATATCAAGCTTGATCCGGAGGCAAGGGCAGCAGGCGGACTTCGCATCATCGGTACCGAGAGACACGAGTCACGCCGTATAGACAACCAGCTCCGTGGACGTTCCGGACGTCAGGGAGATCCCGGAGAGTCGAGATTCTACATCTCTCTTGAGGATGATCTCATGAGACTGTTCGGTTCGGAGAGACTTATCGGTATGTTCAATAACCTCGGAATCCCCGAGGGCCAGGAGATAGAGCACAAGATGCTCACCAATGCGATCGAATCCGCACAGAAGAAGATCGAGAGCAACAACTTCGCTATCCGTAAGAATCTCCTTGAGTATGACCGCGTAATGAGCGAGCAGAGAGAGATCATTTACGAGGAGAGAAAGAAGGTTCTCGACGGCGAGAGCATGCGTGATTATATCTACAAGATGATCACGGACATCTGTGAGAACGCAGTAGATATCAGTATCAATGATGATGTTCCTTTCGAGGAGTGGAATTTCGGAGAGCTCAATACCCTCCTTCTTCCCACTATCCCATTAGAGCCTGTTACCGCTGAGCGTATCGGCAAGGTCAAGAAGAACGGACTCAAGCAGAAGCTGAAGGAAGAAGCTGTAAAGCTCTACGAGAGCAAGGAAGCCGAGTTCCCCGATGCGGAGAAGATCCGCGAGGTCGAGAGAGTTATCCTGCTGCGTGTCATAGACCGCAAGTGGATGGATCATATAGACGATATGGAGATACTTCGCCAGGGTGCCGGGCTTGCCGCATTCGGACAGCGTGATCCCCTTGTTGAGTACAAGATGCAGGGTTATGACATGTTCGATGAGATGACCCAGAATATCCGTGAGGAGACGGTCAGGACCCTTATGCATATCAAGGTTGAGCAGAAGGTTGAGAGAGAGCAGGTTGCTCAGGTAACCGGTACCAATAAGGACGACAGCGCATCCAAAGAGCCCACCAAACGCAAGGATGCCAAGATCTATCCCAACGATCCCTGCCCCTGCGGAAGCGGCAAGAAATATAAGCAGTGCTGCGGACGCAAGTGACGACGGCGTAAGATCCTGATACATGTAAACGCCGCTTTGAGATGAGATTCAGATCATGATAGTAGAATTAGACCAAATGAAACAGACGATCCTCCCCTACAAGGACACCCTTAAAGAACTTAAGGGTTCTCTTGATCTGGAGAACAAGGAGAGGAAGATAGAAGAGCTTGAGCGTCAGATGGAAGAGCCCGGATTCTGGGACAATCCGGACAAGGCCAATGCCAAGATGAAGGAGCGCGGTGCGATGCGCGAGGCGGTCGACGGTTTCCACAAGCTCAGCACACAGTATGACGATATTCTTACACTTATAGAGCTCGGCGAGGAAGATGACGACGAGAGCATGGTGCCCGAGGTAAGGGCGGAACTCGATGAGTTTATCGCGGAGCTTGAGGAGCTTCGTATTGAGACGCTCCTTTCCGGAGAGTACGACAACTGCAATGCCATCCTTGAACTTAACGCAGGAGCCGGCGGAACCGAGAGCTGTGACTGGTGTTCGATGCTCTTTAGAATGTACAGCCGCTGGGCTGAGAGAAAGGGATATTCCGTAGAGGTTCTTGATATGCTCGAGGGCGATGAGGCGGGGATCAAGTCCGTATCCTTCCAGATAAACGGAATGCATGCATATGGATATTTAAAGTCAGAGAAGGGTGTGCACAGACTCGTGCGCATATCTCCTTTTAACGCTCAGGCAAAGCGTCAGACTTCATTCGTAAGTCTCGATGTTATGCCCGAGATAGACGACAGCACCGAGGTCGATATCGATGAGAAGGATCTGAAAGTAGATACCTACAGATCGAGCGGTGCCGGCGGTCAGCACATCAACAAGACTTCATCCGCAGTCAGGATCACGCATATCCCCACCGGAGTCGTTGTCAGCTGTCAGAACGAGCGAAGCCAGTTCCAGAACAAGGACAAGGCTATGCAGATGCTCCGTGCCAAGCTGATGATCTTAAAGGCTGAGGCAAATGCGGAAAAGCTTTCGGATATCCGCGGTGAGGTCAGAGATATAGCATGGGGCAATCAGATCAGATCATATTTCCTTCAGCCCTACACTCTTGTAAAGGATAAGCGTACCGGATACGGCACTCCCGATGCAAACGGAGTTCTCGACGGTAAACTGGATCCCTTCATCACCGAATACCTCAAGTGGAAGAGTACCGGCGGAGCCGAGGTCGGCGACGACGGCGAAGATCCGGAATAACAGCGGATTGACCGCTGCACTTTTCCTGTGATACAATCTGAATGGGAAAGTACCTATGACGGATTTTGACAGTTTTATGCAGATGCGGGGACAAAAGGGCAGAAAAGCTTTTGCCATGGCCTCATTTATATGCGGACTCATTTCGCTGCTTACGATCTGTACCGGGTTGCTCCCGATACCGTTCGGTGCCTTAAGTATATTGTTTGCACTTCTCTTCTCAAGGGAAAACGAGAAGACCAATCCGCTCACAATATGCGGCATTGCCCTTTCGGTACTGGGCATCGCAGCAGGAGTGATCCTTACAGCATATGCCTTTTATATGCTGAAGTACAATCCCGAGTTCTACGAATACATGAACAGAATGTCAATGCAGTTATACGGTATGCCGCTCCCGTACTGATGCGGCCGGTAAGAGTTTATCCGGAAAGGATTCGAACAAGGCAAAGGATTGCCGGAAAGGAGTATGTATGATATCTCCTATTAGCGGATACAACACATCATCGGCTTCGCTGCAGAAAATGCAGTATATCTCCCCGTATGAGGAGAAGAAGGCCAAAGAGGAACATGACGAGCTCCTCGAGAAGATCGGTGTAAAGAAAAAAGAAAAAGATCCTCACGATCCTGCCTGCGAGTGCGAGACATGTAAGCGACGCAAGTACAAGGACGGATCGAACGAGATGGTCTCCTTCAAGACCGCTCAGCACATCTCCCCTGAAGCCGCTGCTTCCAGAGTGAGGGCGCATGAGCAGGAGCATGTATCCAATGCATACTCCAGCGCCGCAATGAAGGGCGGCAAGGTAATACAGGCTTCCGTATCCATTCATACAGCGGTTTGCCCCGAGTGCGGAAGGACATATGTATCGGGTGGAGAGACCAGGACTCAGATCAAGTATTACAACGAAGACAATCCTTATCAGAAGGAGCTTAAGTCGGCCGATCAGGGTAAGTATCGGGGAATGAATTTCGACGCAGCAGTATAATATGAGCATTTCCGCAAAGACAGTAAAAGAAAAAGCATTAAACATACTTGCAGGGCGGTTTTCGCCCTGCATTTCTCTTAATATGTCATATTTCTTTTTTGGATATATGGCACTTGTGCTCTGGATGAATGCCGCCGGATCGATCGTCGGACACATCGCTCCCGGAGACTATTCGCCCGTTACTCTCATCGTACGTGCCGCGGTGTCATATCTTCTGTTTGCATTTGCGCTTATAGTCCTCAGAGTGATGCTTGCGGGAGTCAGTCTCTTTTACCTGTCACTTACGAGCGGAAGTCAGATGCTTCCCTATTCGCTCTTTTACGGATTCAGGGAGAACTTCTCGAGATCGTTTGTGATCTCACTCGGAGTATTCGGCCCCAAAGCACTCTGTGCCCTTCCTTTTAATGTCCTGTATGAGCTTTATGACAAGACGAAGGATGAGAAACTTATGATCGCATCGATAGTTTCTTTTATCTTTGCCCTCCTTGGAGAACTGTATTTCTCACTCAGATTCAACATGTCATTTTTCATGATGCATGATTTCCCCAGGCTCGGCGCAGCCGGGATCCTCAGGGAATGCTCAAAAAAAATGAAGAGTCGCATGGGCGATCTCTTCAGATTGTACATTCAGCTTGTTCCCTATTATTTTTTCGGGATCCTTTCCTTCGGAATAGGACTCCTTTGGACTATGCCCCTTGTCTGGGAGAGTATGGCTGTCTTTTATCTGGATATGATGAAAAAGGAACCTGTTAATTCTCAGGAGTAAATCTCTTTTCCAGTTCCTCGGCAGGTTTGAATCCGTCCGCATACGAATCGCCGAGCATCTCAAATTCGTCGTTGTATCCGCCCGCTGACGGGAAAGGATCGTATCCCGTCAGATCCATATCGTTGGATGCGTAGAACCCGTGTCCGTCCACTTCATAGAGATATGTGTCATAAGTGCCGTAATCCTGCTGCGTGATATAGTTGGGATTATCGGAGAAAAGGATCACAAATCCCAAAAGGAAATACATCTTGTAAATGAGGAATGCTCCCGTGAAGGATGCGAGAAGAACGGGTGCCGATCTTCGGAAGAGTTTTTTCGTTGAGAGTATTCCGTAAACGGTTCCAAACATTATGCAGGGAAGCATAATGATAAAGCTGCGTCCGTATCTGATAAGGGGCGATGACAGAAACCATACGGCAAAAGCCATTATCGCAACAAACTGCGTATAGAGCAGCATGTTGCGGTATTTTTTTTGCAGCGCAAGGCATAACCATATAAAGATGCCTGCCATGCTCAATATAAAGAAGATCCTGTCAGTCCTTCCTATCCCGGAAAGCCATCCGGGGAACCATTCAGTAAGCTTAAGGTCTGCTGCCTGATAGAGATCCGATCCTCTTCCGTAAGCGATGATATATTTGGAGTCAATGATCGCCAGTCCCTCCGGAATCCTCCAGGGTACCTTTATGAATCCCAATGCTCTTGAGGGATAGAAGAACCATCCCGACAGGAGAAATCCTCTTATGAAATATGGAACAGTCATCACCAGAGCGGTAATGATGCAAGTGATGAGAGGTTTTCTCTCTTTCTTTTTGATGTATCCGACGAAAGGAGGGATGCATATAAGGACAAGAGGCGCGGCCGAGAGCTTGAATGTCACGGCCAGTATCGAGAACAGTGCAGGAAATGAGTACTTGTCGAGGTCGGCTTTTATCTCAAACAGATCGATGCATTTGATGATCACATATACGTATGCGAGCATCGTGAAATAATCGGATGCAGGGGACACGATCTCATCGCATATGTCAAATATATAATACAGTCCCGCTATCCTTGCGAAGTCGGAGATCCTGACTTTTCTGTCAAAAAAGATATGTCCGATCCGCAAGGCTGAGCAGGCGACGATAAGCGCCATATATCCGGCACATACATGATATGACTGGCCGTTTATAAATGAGAGCGCATACAGCGCAGTGAGTGCAAATGATGAGCTGTTGTACCCCAGCCTGATATGGACATTGCCCAGTCCTTTGACCGTGCCGAAGCTTTCGAGCCAATGGACAGACTGGGCATGGTACAGATCTGAGTCTATATGCATATATCCTCTGGAACTGCAGTATGAAAGGATGATCGCAGCGATGACGACCAGAGATATCTGAAGCGGGCCCGGCTTTCCGGCAGGTATCGCGATCTTTTTCCTTATCATGATAAACGCACATACGAGCGATATGATGATGAGTAAGATGTTCGCTGCCAGAGAGAGCCTTCCGAAGAGACTGAAAAGCTGTGCATAAACCGTAGCGATAAGTATACCGAATGCGGCAACATCCTCAGTGCGTAAAAAGCTCCTGTCTTTACCGTAGAGATAAGACAAAAAGACCGAAGCGATCGGGATCG
Organism: Lachnospiraceae bacterium UBA3638; assembly: GCA_002373595.1. GTDB lineage: Bacteria > Bacillota > Clostridia > Lachnospirales > Lachnospiraceae > AC2028. Next base: position 6,520 of record DFKT01000045.1, read on the forward strand.
TAGTAAGTGCTATATATATCCATATCAGTAATACAGCTGTCAAATCATCTGCCTTTCATGATGGGACTGATCTTTTTGTATATCAGCAGCGTGAGAATGCTGACCGATGTGCCTTTTATCAGATTGAGAGGAGCGACACAGGCCATGACGAAACTTACTGTATTTCCGTGACCTGCAAAAGGATTGACCTTTTCGCCCATCTCAAGTATGGCTTCCAACGGCATTTTGTAAAGAGCCGCAAATGCGGGAAGCAGATAGAGAGCGTTAAATGCGGTTCCGAATACGGTCATGGTTGCGGTTCCCGCGATGAGACCCTTCAACGCTCCTGATTTTGTTTTCTTAAAAGAATAAACAGATACCGCCGGAAGTACGAAGCTGCAGCCTACCGTAAAGTTTGCAAGCTCACCGACCATCGCGGTGGAACTTCCTCCGGTTATAAGCTTTAGCAGGATCTTCATGAATTCGATGGTCACGGCAGCAACGGGACCGAATGCAAAACCTCCCACGAGGGGTGCTATCTCACTGAAATCCAGCTTGTAGAAGCCGGGAGCGAAGGGCATCGGGATCTCAAGGAGCATAAGTATCCTTGCAACGGCCGAAAGCATACCGATAACCACTATCTTTCTGGTATAAGCGGTTGTCGGGGACTTTGTGTCACGCTCAGATGCTTTGATCCTGTTTTCGGAGAATTTTTCGATCAATGTCGCAATGACGAACATCATCGCAATGATCACGAGAAAGCCAATGGCATATCTCAGGTTTTTAGAAACGAGCTCACAGAAATTACGCATAATGTTTACCTCCTACCATCCGGACTGTACCGTTGGTAACGGAATCTAACCGTTTCAGCCGTATCGCTGCGCAGCGACCGGGTTGCGGACTGTACCGCCAGTCGGGAATCTCACCCTGCCTCGAAGTTTACAGTTACCGTGAGATTATACCCCGAAACATTCGGATAATCAAGGGATTTGGGAGACACCCTTTCGGTTTGATTTTTTCCCTCCGTTGAGATAAAATAAAGTGATTTATTGTAGATAAATATGCCCTTTTGAGAGACGGACGGATGATCGAATTTGAAGTGACATTAAGGTCTTCGGATCTGTTTGATTACAATATGAAGCACAGCTACAGCAACCCTGTTGTCGTGCTGGCGTCTGCACTTGCCTGTGCGGGTGTGGCTGTTGGGATATATAAGCAGAATTACCCGCTCCTTGTGATAGCGGTATTCTTGCTGGTTTACCAGCCGGCGACGCTTTTTATCCGCTGCTTTTTGAAGGGAAAGCTCCCCATTATGAAGACGCCTTTCAGGTATACGATGAGCGACGAGGGCGTGACGGTAGAGCAGGGCGAGCATAAGCAGACTCTCCCCTGGGAGCATATGTACAAGGCTTCGTCCACCGGAAAGAGTATACTTCTGTATTCCTCGCCCGCAGCGGCTTTTGTATTTCCGAGAGACCAGCTCGGAGACAAGGAAGGTGCGGTGATACTTTCCATATGTACTCATATGGATCCCGCAAAAGTGAGGATAAAGTCGTGATCCGGGAGACATTTTCCGAAGAGGAGACGATTGCTCTGGCCAGAGATCTCGGTAGCAAGGCGGTACCGGGTCAGGTATACAGACTGGACGGTGACCTGGGAGCGGGCAAGACGGTATTTGCCAGAGGATTTGCGGAAGGGCTTGGGATAACTGAGCCGGTATCGAGCCCTACTTTTCAGATATTGAAGGAGTATCACACCGGTCGTATCCCGTTCTATCATTACGATGTCTACAGACTGAGCGATGAGAGCGAGATGGATGAGATCGGATACGAGGATGCATTTTACGGAGCGGGGGTCAGCCTTGTAGAATGGCCCGAGAGGATAGAGACACTCTTCCCCGAGAAGTGCATCGACATAAAGATAGAGACCGATCCCGGGAAGGGATTTGACTATCGAAGGATAAGCATAGAAGGACTGCAGGATCAATGAAGCTGATAGCAATAGAAAGTTCCGGAATGACCGCAGGTGTTGCGCTCATAGAGGACGGTGTCATCAAAGGCGAATACAATGTCAATCATTTAAAGACTCATTCGCAGACGCTCCTTCCGATGCTTGACGAATTAAAGACCCTGACGGAACTTGATATGAATACGCTGGATGCCATTGCGGTATCTGCGGGACCGGGATCGTTTACAGGACTGCGCATCGGATCCGCTACGGCCAAGGGATTGGGACTTGCGCTTGATATACCGATAGTCGAGATCTCCACCCTTGAAGGGCTTGCATATAATCTGTACGGGACGGGCAAGGTTGTCTGTCCGATAATGGATGCCAGACGCAGTCAGGTTTATACCGCTGTTTACGGGTTCCCGGATGATACGGCTTTCCCTCAATGCATCAAAGAGCCATGCGCGATAGATATAAAGGAACTTCTCGCATTTTTGAAAAATGATCTGAAAGAGGAGTGCGCAAAGCGCGGAGTGGTCTTCTTGGGAGACGGAGTTCCGGTATACCGCGAGACCATAGACGCAGAGCTCGGTGCGGCCTTTGCACATTCGTATGCAAAGCCTCATATGTGCCTGCAAAGAGCGGCTTCTGTGGCTGCGCTCGGAGAGATGTATATGCTGGACGGAAAGTCTGTAAATGCGGATGACCATGCACCTGCGTATCTTAGAAGTTCGCAGGCGGAGCGCGTAGGCCCCGGAAAGTTTGAGATATGACGGATATGACGGATATCACGATCAGACCGTTAAGAGACGAGGATATACCGGAGCTTACCGAGATAGAGAGCGAATCATTTTCGATGCCCTGGAGTGCGGATGATTTCAGACATCTCCTGGAAGTGAGTGATGCGATATATCTGGTTGCGGTTTCTGACGGAGCGGTATTGGGCAGCGCAGGAATGAGGATCATCTGCGGTGAAGGAAATATCGACAACGTGGTGGTCAGACAGAGCGCGCGCGGCCAAGGTATAGGGACCGGGCTGATAATGAGCCTTTTGGCGGAAGGCCGAAGGAACGGCGCAAACGCTTTTACGCTGGAAGTGAGAAAGAGCAATACCCCCGCTATAAAGCTCTATGAGAATGCAGGATTTGAAAGCGCGGGGATCAGACCGAATTTTTACGAGCGTCCCACTGAGGATGCGATCATATATTGGTTAAGGGATCAGGATCCCACAGAAACGTAACATGCTGGATGTAAGTTTACTCGGAACAGGCGGGATGATGCCGCTACCATACAGGCACCTCACCTCCCTTATGATGAGATATAACGGAGGCAGTATCCTTATAGACTGCGGAGAGGGTACGCAGATAGCGATGAGAAAGGTCGGATGGAGCCCGAATCCTGTCGACATCATCTGCTTTACCCATTATCATGCGGATCATATAAGCGGACTGCCGGGAATGCTCCTCAACATGGGAAATGCAGAGAGAACGGAGCCTCTTCTGCTCATAGGGCCCAAGGGTCTTATCAGGGTAGTGAACGGACTCAGAGTGATAGCGCCCGAGCTTCCTTTTGAAGTGCAGCTCATGGAGATAGAAGGAGCGGAGCAGACTTTTGAATTTGACGGATTCAGACTCAAGGCATTCAAAGTCTCTCACAGCATACCCTGCTACGGATACTCGATGGAGATAGACCGTGCGGGTAAGTTCGATAAGGACAAAGCAGAAGGATTAAATATTCCGCTCAGATGCTGGGGAATTCTTCAACACGGCGAAAATGTTGAATTTGAAGGCAGGACATATACACCCGATATGGTGATGGGACCGGAGAGAAAAGGTATCAAAGTTACTTACTGTACCGATACGAGACCGACGGATTCCATTACCGGGAATGCAAAAGACAGCGACCTTCTGATCCTTGAGGGTATGTATGGGGATCCTGAGGAAGCCGACAAAGCAAGACAGAAGAAACACATGACCATGCAGGAAGCCGCACGTATTGCGGCAGAGGCTGAGGTACCCGAGCTTTGGCTCACGCACTTTTCGCCCTCGATGAACAGACCTGCTGATTACAAAGCTGCGGTTCAGGAAATCTTTCCCGCTGCTGTGATACCCAAGGACGGAAAGAGCAAAACGCTTAAATTTGCTGAAGACTGATACGGAGATCGGATGAAACAGCGACAGGTGCGTGCGACAGCGATCATAATAGTACTCGTTTTAGGGCTGGTTGCTTACTATGCCTTTCTTTCCGCACGTGCAAAAGACAATAAGGCCGAGGCTGCAATGAGTGCCAGGGAGATCGTGCTCTCACGCAATCTCAATAACGATTATCCCGCGACTCCCCGAGAAGTCATGAAGTACTATAACGAGATAACCAAGTGCATGTACAACGAGGAACTCACCGGTGAAGAGATAGACGAGCTCGGAATGAAAGCAAGGGAAGTATATGATGACGACCTGCTTGCGATAAACGAGACGGGAGGGTATCTTCTCAGACTTCGCAATGAAGTAAAAGAAGGAAACGAGAATCAGAGAAAGATAACTCTGGCTTCGGTCGCATCATCTTCGAGCGTCGATTACTTCACGGATGACGGATACTCATGGGCGAGGATCCTATGCACTTACAATATCAATGAGAACGGTACCAGCCTTCCTCAGCAGAGGATCATCTATCTGCTCCGCAAGGATTCGGGAAAGCGCTGGAAGATATACGGTTGGGATCTTGAGGAAAATGTTCATCCGGGAGCGGTAGGAACGGATGAAGGATCTGGAGACGGAACTGATGGCTGACGGTAAACTGATCCTCGGGATCGAGAGCTCGTGCGATGAAACGGCTGCGGCTGTTGTTCGCGCGGGACGCGAAGTCCTTTCAAATGTCATATATTCTCAGATAGATCTGCACACGGTCTACGGCGGAGTCGTCCCCGAGATCGCTTCGAGAAAGCATATCGAAAAGATCAATCAGGTGATAAAGAAAGCATTATCGGATGCGAAAGTCAGTCTGCATGATATAGACTGCATCGCTGTTACTTACGGTCCCGGACTTGTGGGAGCCCTTCTTGTCGGGGTCGCGGAAGCCAAGGCTATCAGCCTCGCATCGGGTATTCCTCTTGTAGGTGTTCATCATATCGAGGGACATATCTGTGCAAACTATCTCGAGCATCCTGATCTCGAACCGCCTTTTGTATGCCTTGTTGCGTCGGGCGGACATTCTCATCTTGTTCACGTCAAGGGATACGGAGAGTATGAGATCATCGCAAGAACGAGAGATGATGCGGCCGGAGAAGCTTTCGATAAAGTGGCCAGAGCGATAGGACTCGGATACCCCGGCGGACCTAAGATAGATGCTGCCGCGAAATCGGGAGATCCCGATTCGATAGTATTCCCTTTAGGGAAAGTTGCGGGCAGTCCTTTGGATTTTTCGTTCAGCGGTCTTAAATCTGCTGTGCTCAATTATCTAAACGGTTGCAGGATGAAGGGTGAAGAGATAAACGTAAATAATGTAGCGGCTTCATTTCAGAAAGCGGTAGTGACTGTGCTTACCGAGCATACTGTGGGAGCGGCGTCGCAGCTTGGCGCCGGAACCGTTGCACTTGCAGGAGGAGTCGCATCCAACACTGCGCTTCGTGAGAGCATACGAAACGAATGCGAAAAGAAGGGGATGAGATTCTTCGTTCCTTCACCTGTATATTGTACAGATAATGCTGCGATGATAGCAGCAGCGGGTTATTATGAATTTGCGGCGGGACATCGCAGCGGTTATGATCTCAATGCGGTTCCCGGCCTTGAGATAGGAAGCAGAGCGGGACTTATATGTTAAAAGAAAGATGCACGATGATACTTCTCGCGGGAGGACGCGGAAGCCGCATGGGAAGCGATATTCCCAAACAGTACATGGAAGTGGCCGGCAAGCCGCTTCTTTGGTATTGCCTGAATGCAGTGCAGGATTCTGCTGTCATCGATGATTGCATTCTTGTCTGCCCTGCATCTGATAATTCATTCATCAGAGAAAAGATACTCGATAAATACGGTTTTGATAAAGTGATATCTGTTGCACCTGCAGGAAGCGAGAGATGGGAGTCTGTGAGAAACGGACTTAAAGTACTTGATGAGATATGCTGCGGATGTGAATCCGGATCATCCGGAGGAAAGCATTATGTATTCATTCAGGACAGCGCACGTATTTTTTTGAATGAGGATATCATTACCAGATGCCTTGACGGAGTCAGAAAATATGGAGCGGTTCTCGCTGCTGTTCCCTGCAAAGACACGATAAAGATAGTTGATGAAGAATCTGCTATATGCGATACACCGCCGAGAAGCAGAGTGTGGCTTGCACAGACTCCGCAGGTGTTCGAGCGAAAACTCATAACAGAGTGTTACGACAAAGCAGACTCAGCATTTGAGATTACCGACGATGCCGGCGTTGTCGAGCTTTTCTCCGATCACAAAGTCTATCCCGTAATGGGAGATTATCAAAACATCAAAGTTACCACGCCTGAGGACATAGCTGTCTGCGAAAGATTTCTCGATCGCTGATCACATTTTTTGTACTAAAAAAAATACAATCTTTGTTTATTTTTTCACGCACATTTAATGTGCGTTTTCTTTAGTGTTTTCAAGGGTTTGCGGTTTGTTAAAAGATTATCTTCTGTGTGAAAAAAATATTTATCTTGTGAAAAAATTATTTATATTGCCATATTTTTTTTCTGGTGATAAGGTACAACATAAGGAAATGCTGTCATAATAATTGACAGTGAAAAAATCAACTAGTTTTAGGGAGGAACACAATGAGAAAGAAAGTTTTATCGGTACTTCTCGCATCAGCGATGATTACCGGACTCGTTGCCTGCGGCGCACCCGAGATTGATTCCAATCCCGTAGCCCCTGCCGAAGGCGGCGACACCACCACCACTACCGATGGAGATCAGGGTGGCGACACCCAGGCTGCAGAGCCTTACAATCTTGAGAAGCTCTACATTATCGTAGACGGAACTCTTACCGCTACCGTTGACAGCGGTCAGCAGGAGTTCGAGAAGCAGTGGGAAGAGAAGGTCGGAGCAAAGCTTGGCCACGCTGTTGATCTTATCATCGAGCAGCCTGAGCACTCAAAGTATGCTGAGACCGTATCTCAGATCCTTGCAACCCGTCAGATCGGTGACAACGATTATCCCGATGCAATGATCATGAGCGCATCCATGTTCCGTGAGTACCAGACCACCGGTCGTCTCTGGGATATGTCCGATGCTTATGAGAATGCACAGTTCAAGTCCAGACTTCGTTTCTTCAACAACGACGGACTTAAGGATGCACAGGGTCACCTTTACGGTATCGCTCCCACCCGTGGAAACGGATGCGTTACCTATGTAAAGAAGACCTGGCTCGATGCGGTAGGCATGAAGATCGAGGATATCAAGACCTTCGATGACTACTATGCAATGCTCAAGGCATTCACCGAGCAGGATCCCGATGGAAACGGCAAGCCGGGAACCTACGGCGTTATCGCTGCTAAGTACTGCAACATCGGTGAGGCTCCTTACATCAACTACCTCGCTGAGTTCTGGCAGGGCGCATATCCCGCTATCTACCAGAAGGATGGCAAGTGGATCGACGGATTCCAGGAGCAGGCTACCATCGATGCTCTTAAGAGACTTAACCAGGCATATGTTGACGGCGTTATCGATCCCGATACCGAGGAAGCAGGAACCAAGCAGGCTCGTGAGAAGTATTGGAGTAATGACCAGTCCGCATCTGCAGGATGCTTCGCATACTGGGCAGGAACCTGGTACAAGAATATCACCAGCAACATGATCAAGCAGGGTATCATGGAGACCGGCAACGAGATGAACGACCTCGTAATGCTTCCTCCTATCAAGGAGATCCAGGATACTTGGGGCGGATATATCGACAGAGAAGCTCCCGTTTGGGTTATCACCGATGACGGTGACGGAGACAGCTCTCGTGAGCAGGCTATCTGGGATGCACTTATCGAGACCATGCTCGACGGCGATGAGGTTATGACCCTTTGGGTATACGGAGCAGAGGATGTACACTGGTCCATCCACGCAGAGGAGTTCCAGACCGAGACCGGCGATGATAAGAAGATCACCGAGTACAAGTACGAGGAGGGCGAGTTCCACCTTAAGCCTTCACCCAATGATCCTAATTCCATCTGGAAGAAGAATCACCTTGATCCCATCCTTACCATCGTTCCTCTTGAGAACGGCTATGACGATCCCGATCCGATCGTTATCGCAGGTAATGAGTTCTTCAACAAGTACGCTGTACCCGCTCCCGCGGGAGCATCTTCAGCTAAGCTCACTGAGGTTCAGTCCGAGCTTACCGATGCTAAACTTGTAGCTATCAATGCTGCGGTTACCGGCGAGATGACTGCAGAGGAAGCTGTACAGGAGTACGTAGATGATTTCGGCGATGTTATCGACGAGATCCTCGAGGAGCTCAACGCTCAGTAATAGTTCAGGTTTCAGAAATATAGTCCCGCCCCGATTCTTCGGGGCGGGGCATTTCCGACAAAAAGATCAAAATTCTATTTTCAAAAAGGTTTCAAAAAACGAAAAGAAACGGGGAAGCCATGGCTGCGAAAAAAATCACTACAACCTCTACCGGGGCTCCTATCAGAAAGAAGCCTCTCGGCATACGTATAAAGAACAACCTCGGATACTACTTTATGTTTCTTCCGGTGTTTGTTTTTGTAATCTTGATCTACTACTGGCCTATGCTCGGCATAAGGTACGCATTTTACGATTTGACGATTGATAAATTTGAATTTGTCGGCCTCCGCCATTTCTCCGGCATGTTTGCCGAGAAAGACTTTTGGCGTGCTTTTAAAAATACACTTCAGATTTCGGTAACCAAGCTCATCATCACCACGGCTGCATCGGTCATCATATCGGTGTTCTTGAATGAGATGGGCAATCTTATCGCTAAGAAGACTATCCAGACTGTTATCTATCTGCCTCACTTCCTTTCATGGACTGTTACGGCAGCTATATTCACTCTCTTCCTTTCACCTTCTACAACCGGTGTTATCAACGAGACTCTGAAGAGTTGGGACGTTCTTGAGAAGAGTATTGACTTCCTTCACAAGAAAGAATGGTGGAGACCTATCTTCTATATGATCAACATATGGAAGGAAACAGGATGGGGAACAGTCATATTCCTTGCTACGCTTTCCGGTATCAATCCGGAGCTCTATGAAGCTGCTGACATCGACGGTGCTAAGCGCCTGCAGAAGATATGGTATGTAACCGTTCCCGCTCTTGCGAACACTGTTATCATAGTTCTCATTCTTAATCTTGCAAAGGTATTGAACCTCTTCGAATCGGTATTCGTCCTTTACAATACCCGTACTTACAAGGTTGCCGATGTTATATCCACTTATATTTATCGTAAGACCTTCCAGAGTGCGATACCCAACTACGGATATACTACAGCAGTCGGTCTGTTTAAGTCGCTTGTAGGATGTATGCTTGTTCTCACCTGTAACTGGGCGAGCAAGAAAGTCCGCGGGCGCGGAATAATATAGAAAGGAGGCATGCAAAATGGCTGAATCAAAAGCAATATACAGGAAACCCAAGAAGCATTTTCATGTCTTCGATCTTGTTAACTACATTGTATTCGTTTTGATAGCGATCATCGTTATAGTTCCTTTTTGGAAGGTTATAGTTGACTCGTTCAATGCGGTAGGCGTTTATCAGTTTAAGCTCTGGCCTAATCGTCCTACACTTGACGGATACCGAACCATCTTCACCACTCAGAAGCTGTTCAGACCGCTGCTCAATTCATTCATTACTACGATATGCGGTACGCTTCTCGGACTTGCCCTTTCAACTCTCGGAGGATATGTCCTTTGTCAGGAAGATATGCCGGGAAGAAATGCACTTTCATTCTTCCTTCTCTTCACCATGATATTCTCGGGAGGATTGATCCCTGAGTATCTCGTTATGAAGCAGCTCCACCTGGTCAACAATATGTGGATCCTCGTGGTCAAGCACGGAATGAATGTTTACAACCTTGTCCTCATGAGGAATTTCTTTGAAGGTATTCCCACATCGCTTTTCGAAGCGGCAAGGATAGACGGATGTTCACCTTCCAAGATCTTTTTTAAGATAGTGCTTCCTCTTTCCAAAGCAGCACTTGCATCCATCGGTCTTATGTTTGCGGTTACCGTTTGGAATGATTACAGCACCGTACAGATCTATATCAACAACCGCGACCAGGTTAACTTCCAGTACATCCTGAAGGTCATGGTCATGGACGGAGATACGCCGACGACGCAATATGCGGTATCACAGAATACGCTCTACTACGCAGGTATCGTTTGCGCATTCCTTCCGTTCCTTGTACTGTATCCTTTCCTTCAGAAGTACTTTGTA
>DFKT01000062.1 GCA_002373595.1 Lachnospiraceae bacterium UBA3638
TTCGTGTTGTATTTGCTAAGATATTGTCCGTATTCTTCGGGACAACAGGTATATGGCTTGCCTGGCCGCTTGGCTGGACAGTCGCTATGGGAATGTCTGTAATGTTCTATCATTCTGGAGCGTGGAACAAAAAAATGTCGAGATCCCATTTAGGTCACCCTATGAAGGGTACTGTATGAGATGTGCAAAAATAACATTTTCGCTAAACCTTCCGCCCGGTTTCAGAATGCGGTAGGTTTCCATGAATGCCTTTTTCTTATCCGGAAAAGCATGAAACCCGTTCATGCTCATGACCACATCACAGCTGCCATCAGACAGCGGAAGTGCTCCCACATCTCCCTGCAGGATCGATGTCAAAGAAGCAGAGTGTTATGACATAGCATGGCAGGAATGGTTTGAATCGGGGCATAAATACGGTGTAAGAGATAAGGAGTTTTTGGATAGAGGTTTGTACGACATTCTGAATTTTTTGCTTATTTATGTCAGGAAAGGGAAATGATAAATCCCGTTTGTCGGGATAATGTGATAGTGAGTTATACTGAAATATATTCCGATATAATCGATCAGAATTTTATAAATGAAGCAAGTTTCTTCCCGCAGAGTATTCCCAAAATACAACACCCACAGCTCAATACCACATATAATCCTCCAATAGCATATTTCTTATTATCAAACAGGTTGAAGGCCTCAAGTGAAAACGTTGAAAATGTGGTAAATCCACCGCATACCCCGGTCTTCCAAAATAGAACTGTATTATCGGATATACCTTCCTTATTATTTGTAACACCAACAATAAATCCAATCAGAACAGCTCCTATTATATTGGTTATAAGAGTCAGTAAAGGAAATCCCGTCTTTACCGGGATAAGACTTATAGCGTATCGTGCCACTGCACCCAATGCACCTCCAAGTGCTACAAACAAAAAACTCATATCTACCTTCTCTCTTAGTCAAGTATCATATAATTTATTATTTTTCTTTCAGATTCCATAAGCTACAACACCAACAAGTGCAGATACACAGATAAGCATTATCGGGGATATCCCCTTTTTAATAATTTTTCTTGAACCAAAATAAACTGCTGCAAGAACACAGGAAAGGCCGATGGTTAGTACATCCGGTTTTGCCTTTAAGGAGATATTACAGTTCCTAATTATCATCAAAATGCCAGTCGACAGGATTATACCGATAATACACGGTTTCAAGCCTCCAAGTGCTGCTTTAACGTACTTATTCTGCAAAGCCTTTTTTAGCAGGACCATGATCAGCAGGATTATAAGAAATGCGGGAAAAACTACTGCTGTCGTAGCTATCAAAGCCCCGAGAATTCCTCCCTTTACGCTTCCCACATAGGTTGCCATATTTACCATTATCGGTCCCGGTGTGCTTTCACTTATCGCGATCATATAGGCAACCATTTCTTCATCCATCCAACCGTGAGCCAGTACCACTTCCCTGATAAGCGGAATGGCTGCATATGCACCACCAAAGGAAAAGAAACCTACTTCTAGGAATCCAATTAGTAAATCAAGATAGATCATCCCCTTTTCTCCCCCTTATTAGCATGTGATCCTATAATGAACACAACTATCCCGATGAAGGCTGAGACAATCATAAGTACCATGGATGAAATGTTTACGGAAAAGATACTGATAAGTATCATAGCTACCGCTGAACAAACTACCATGATCATTGGCATTGGCTTTTTCTTCATTTTGATCAGCATTTTTACGGCTGCATCCACTATCAGTATACCAACAGCTATCTTGATTCCCCGAAATGCATTTGCTACCCATGTTATTTCAAGGAACCTGTCAAAAAACTTTGATATCAAGAAGATTATGATAAATGAAGGAAGAACTATCCCGAACGTAGCTATTATTGCACCGGGAAGTCTCCCTTTTTTGTATCCAACATAGGTGGCACAATTGATGGCGATGGGACCGGGCGTTGATTCTGCGATTACGGTCACATCCATCATTTCATCGTGTGTTATCCATTTTTTCTTTTCTACGCAATCATTCTCTATAAGCGAGATCATTGCATATCCTCCGCCAAAGGTGAACAATCCGATCTTGGCGAAAGTCAGAAATAAATCTATGAGTACCGGCAAATCTCTATACCTCTTTGTACATTAAACTGTAAGATATTATTTCTTTACTGCAAAATTCATAATTCCGTTGATGGTATGGATCACAAAGAACAGAACTGCCGTTCCCACTAACAGGTAATTACTCTTCCAAAGTCCAAAAAATAAATAATACAGCGGGACTACTGCAAACTGACTTATTATAATCAACCACCCGTACTGGTATCCCATATAGTACAGCGTCCATCCGATAAAGTTGATCAGAATCATCAGGATCATCAGAAAAAAGAATGTCTTTTCTCGGGCTGTTTCTCTCGGAATAAGTTTAACATCATCCCTCACAATCAACATCAGCAGGATCATTGACAATACGCCTAGTATCCCCTGTGCCACCCCGATCCATTTGATTTCATTCGACATTTTCATAATCGGATTTGACGAAGGTTTTACAAATGGCATAACGATATATGGAATCTCTTGTATCGCAAATGTTGCTATACCTATAAACGATATTCCCAAATAATAGTTCTTAAACAAATGAAGAAACTTTATCATATTACCAATCCTCGGTAAAACCGGATTATAACAATTTCAACAAATTTGAATTAATCAGATAATCGCCCAGCAAATTCATTGCCATCGTATTTCTCAGGGCTGGAACGGTGGTATGTGTTTTTCATGTCCGTTGCGCAGCTCTTAGTGAGCGAAGTGCGGCGGAAAACGGTCCCGAGCGCTTTGTTCGAGCAGCTCGCACAACATAGTGCGAGCGTTGCGAGTTAAGCGAGGGCGTTTTTGCCCCCAGCCGCACAAGCGAACTTAGACGCGGAGCACCCGGACTGAAAAATACATACCACCGGTCCCGCCTGCGGCCATAGATAATCACTTTAAAAAATCACATATTTTGTTATGGTCACAGCATTTCCAATATCTCCAAACTCTTGAAATGCGTATCCATATATTTCTCTCTGTACTTATCCGCTATCTTCGCAAGTTCATCCATCGACTCATCCGACAGCACAAACGTATACAGCTTCTCTATCCTGCTCATCGCGATATGCTCCATCGCCATCCTCACACCGTCGCTCACATTTGCATTCTCCGGAACTCCCGGATACTCTCCGTTCACAACCAGCGCCTTGATCTCATATACACTCTTAATAAGCCTGTTCGGAATATTCTCGTTTATGAGTGCTCTCAGGCTCTGATAGAACAGTTTCATCATGTCGCGCTCATCATTGTTCTCACGGCAGTAATAATCCGCAACTTCCGCAAAATAAGCCGCATAAGAAGCACCTTCCACGTCCGTCATCAGATCTTCGAAATAATTGCTGATATCAGCTTCAGCGAGCGTATAGGAATCTCTCCCCTCGTACAGTTTAAATGTTCCGAAGCAAAATGATCCCGTTGTACCCGAAAAACGCGAGGTTGGCTTCCTCGCCCCCCTCGCGAACACTCCTATCTTTCCTCTTGAATTTGTGAGCAGAGTGATCCTCCTGTCGCTCTCTCCGACAGGCTGAGACTTGATCACTATCCCGGTCACTATCAGGTATTCCTGCACTTACTCGTCCTTATATCCGAAATTCTTAAGAAGGAAATCACTGTCTCTCCAGCCCTTCTTAACCTTTACCCAGAGCTTCAGATTTACTTTAGAGTCCAGGAGACTCTCTATCTCCGGTCTGGCTTCGCTTCCTATCTCTTTAAGTTTCGACCCGCCTTTTCCGATAATCATTCCCTTGTGAGAATCCTTATCGCAATAGATCGTCGCGTCTATCTCCCAGAGATTTCCGCTCTGCTTCATCTGATCGATGCCAACCGCTATACCGTGCGGTATCTCATCTCCCAAACATCTTAATCCCTTTTCTCTGATTATCTCAGAGACTATCTGCTTCATCGGCTGATCCGTCAGTGTATCCTCCGGATAGAAAGCCGGTCCTTCCGGCAGATGATCATATATGAGATCAACAAGAGTATCGACATTGTCTCCCTTTCTCGCACAGACAGGTACTATCTCTGTGAAATCAAGTTCCTTTCGATAGCTGTCTATGAGCGGGAGAAGTTCGTCTCTCTTGCAAGTGTCCGTTTTATTGATAATGAGAAATACAGGGGACTTTACTTCTTTGAGTTTGGCAATGATATTCTTTTCTCCGTCCCCGATCTTGTGAGCCGGCTCTATAAGCCAGAGAACGAGATCCACTTCCTTCATCGTTCCTTCCGCCACGCCGACCATGTAGTCCCCGAGCTTCGTACGGGCCTTGTGTATACCCGGAGTGTCTATGAATACGATCTGTCCTCTGTCGGAGGTATAGACCGTCCTGATACGACCTCTCGTCGTCTGAGGCTTGGGTGAAGTGATCGCTATCTTCTGTCCTATGATGCGGTTCATCAGAGTAGACTTACCGACATTCGCCCTGCCTATAAGCGCAACAAAGCCGGAGCGGGACTCTTTCGAGTCCACACTCCCGGCCTTGCCGTTAAAAAACTGATTGATCACATCTTCGGATGAATTCATCTTCCGTCCTTATTACTTGTAAGGGTTAGGATTCTGAGGCTGCGTCTGAGCCTGGGGCTGTGCCTGAGGCTGCTGCTGAACCGGCTGTGCTCCTGCAGCTGCGTTTCTCATCTGAGCAGCTTCCATCTGAGCCTTCATTCTCTCTGCATTCTTAGCTGCTCTCTTGGCCTGAGCCTTGCTTCCAAAGAGTGCCTTGCAGATAAATACGATAACGATGATAACGATAGCCCAGATAATAAGATAAGGAATGCTTACTACGAACCAAACAAAGAAGTTCGTAAGTCCCTTGCCTACGCTTCCGAGACTGTTGGAGAATCCCTGAGAGATCCTCTCCCATACGGTCTTGGGAGGCTCTGCAACTACGGTAAGCTCCTGTACTTCGCTTACATCAATGTATACGGTAGAGTAATCAACGAGGCTGTCATAGCTTCTGAGCTGTCTCTCCTGGCTCTCAAGCTGATATCTTACATTGGTGATCCTCTCTTCGAGCATGAGCATATCTTCGAGAGTCTCGGCCTTCTCGAGCATACCGGTGAGAGACTCAAGCTCTGCCTTGAGCATATCTCTATGGCTCTCGGTATCTACGTAAGTAAGAGTGATATCATCGACATTCTCGCTCTTTCTCGTGATGTTTCCGGCATTTCCGATAACAGTGATGAACTCATCAAGGTTTGCTGCAGGGATCCTGGCAGTGATGCTTGCACTCTTAACGGTTGACGAAGATGAGTATCTGCTTCCGTTGTAGGAATTCATGCTCTCGACATATCCGCCGGCTGCACCGATCTCGTCCTCAAGGATACCCATGAAGGTGTCAAATTCCTTCGTTTCAACCGAAAGATTTGCATTCCTTATGAGCTTTCTGTTCTTGGGAAGTCCGGTCGTTCCGGTACTGGAATAATTACCGGTCTCGTAATCACTCGTGCTTCCGTCGTAGCCGGTGTCTCCATAAGCAGCTTCCTCATCATAGCTCCAGCCCGCTTCCATAGGCGCCATAGCGTTGGTGGTGGCAGCTCCCTGCTTGTAGGAGTCCGAAGATGCAGCATACGATCCGCTTCCCGAACTTCCGCACGCCGTGAGTGCCAGGGCAAGCATTGATGCACCGATGATACTTACGATACGTTTTCCTTTCATAATACTTTCCTCCTTTTTCATAATCCTCCTCTATACATAAGCAGCTTCCTCCCTTTTACGGGCGGCAGTTACTTGGTACCGAAAATCCTGTCTCCCGCATCTCCGAGTCCGGGGCAGATATATGCATCCTTGTTGAGGCATCTGTCCACGGTTCCTACGTAGATCTGGATATCAGGATGTGTCTCCGCAAGTCTCTGAAGACCTTCCGGAGCGGCGATTATAGCCATGAACTTGATATTCTTTCCGCCGTGCTTCTTGATCTGGTTGACAGCATCAACAGCAGATCCACCTGTTGCAAGCATGGGATCCGTGACAATGATGAGTCTCTCTTCAATGGGATTGGGAAGCTTGCAGAAATATTCCTGAGGCTGATGAGTCTCCTCATCCCTGTACATTCCGATATGTCCGACCTTTGCAGTCGGAGTGAGCTGCAGCAGTCCGCTGACCATTCCAAGTCCTGCGCGGAGTATGGGAACTATAGCAAGCTTTCTGCCCGCGATCATGGGAGCCATGCATGTCTCTATGGGAGTCTTGATCTCCACTTCCTCAAGAGGCAGATCTCTCATTGCCTCATATCCCATGAGCATCGCGATCTCCTCGACCAGCTTTCTGAATTCGTTGGTTCCGGTGTTCTCATCGCGAAGCATTGAGATCTTGTGTTTTATCAGGGGATGATCGATGACTGTTACATTACTGTTCATAATTCCTCCTTGTGCCACCCGGGCGGTATATTCTCTGTAATCACAGAAGATTTTCTATCTTGTTAAAGAGCTTTTCGTTCTCTTTGATCTTGTTACCGTTTCCTACTACGATCAGGATGTCATCGTCCATCCAGGCCTTGATATACTCGGCAAGTGCGCGGATGCTCCCAGGCGTTGCTCCTATCATCTCATCTCTCTCTTTTTGGAGATCGTCATCCGTTACACCTGTCATATAGTTCAAATATGAGTATACACCTTTTGCGGATACAGTCATAGGAGTATCGATCTCTCCAACGGCACCGATGATGAGTTTGGTCATCTCACGCTCGTCGGCATCAAATGCAGCGACTTCTTTAGCTGCATTTTCAAAGATCTCGATAGTCTCGGCAAGATTGGGGTCACGGTACGATACAAAATAGCTGTTTCCGTTTCTGCTCGAACCTCCCATACATCCGTAAGCTCCTCCCTTTACTCTGACATTCATCCAGAGATACTGATATCCGAGGAATACTTTCAGGACTCTGAGCGCGCCTGTATATTCATAGCCGTTCTTAAGGAAATTACCGGCTCTGCAAACATACTGGACTCTTCCGGAATTCATGAACCCCACTCCGGGTTCGTAGGGTTCGGGCTTATACTGCTGTGCCTTATATTCATGCACTCCGGGGAGTTCATGTATAAATGTCTTCACCTGCTCGGTAAGAGTATCTACGGACGCCTTCTCTCCGGTGTAGTCGATAATGAGATTCTCCGGTCTTAAGAGCGCATTCATAGTCTCATTAAGTTTGGCGGTCATCTCGTCTTTCTTTGCATCATAGTTATCTATGAGATCACTGAGGAATCTGTAATATGCCAAACCTCCCATCTCATCATTTATCCTGGCAAGAAAGTCAAAACAAGCCATTGCTCTGCTCGATGCGACCAGATGTCCGCTCGAGAGCATCACCCCCTGCCGCTGACTCTTCTGCTCAATAAGTGCTTCAAGGATCCTTGAATGATCCCCTGTCTTGGTGGTGAACAGGAAATCCTTGGTCAGTTCAAATACCCTGGCTATATTCTCATAGAGGTACTTGGCGGTAACTTCAAGAGTCATATATCCGCCCTCGGGATCGTTTGCCGGCTTTATGGGCGTATGAGTGACATTATGTCCTCCGGATACCAGATCGAGCTCGGTATTGATATCCGCATATGACATATCCGAGGTGTCCACATTGGTCCAGAGGTCACGAAGCAGTCCGACATACGGGAAAAGCTCGCCGGGCATATTATCGAGTTTGAATATCAGTTTGAGATATCCTATTCCTCTGGAAGGAAGCTCATGATAAACAAATAGCGAATCTTCGATCTTTCCTATCTCATTTTGCAGCCTGACCGCTTCCTTCTTAAGGTCGCCTCTTAAAAGCTGAGGCAGACATGCCAGCTCTTCCTCTGTATCCTGTCTGTCCTGGAATGCTCTAAGTGCCGTGAACTTGTCCTTGATCTCCTTCTCCTCTTCCGGAGTCAGGTTCTTTTGGAACTCATCAAGTTTCTTACGCTGAAGATCTTCTCTTCTTTTCTCCTCATCCGCATCGGGAAGTATTGTCACCTCACTCCTGTGAGGATTATCGAGAGTGATCTTCTTAAGCAGGTCCTCATAATACGAAGTGGATAACTTATCATTCAACGCCTTATATACATCGAGCATCTCAACGAGCATGAAAGGCTTCGTCTCGTCATAGAGCCATGAGTCGAGAACGCTGAGTCCGTACATGAGCCCCTTGGGATATCTGCCGTAATCCGCTTCTCTGAACGAGAATTCACTGCTTGCAAGAGATGCTTTTATCGCTTTCCTGTCGAGACAGTTCTTTACCCTGTCCTCTATCACTTCCTTTACGATGCGAAGGAATTCGTCCTTCTTATCAAGAGTAGTCCCCTTTGCAACAATGCTGTAATAGGGCTGAAGTATGCCGCTCTCAAAAGTGCTGTATATCTCATTTCCGACACCCGCCTCCGTGAGAGCCTTCTTAAGAGGAGCTCCGGGCACAGTCAAAAGAGCGTAGTCGATAGCATCGACAGCCGTTGCTGTCATGATATCGGGACCTGCGGGAAGAGCGAAATTGATCGAGAATGAAGTATTCTCATCGGGATCCTCTCCTTCTCCCAGAGGACACTTCCTGGTATACACATTGGGTTTATCAAAAGGCTTCTGCACCTTTACCGCAGAATCCACTTCTCTTCTGTCATATGCGGAGAGATATTCTCTGTCGATATATGAAACAGTCTCAGCCATATCCATATCACCGTAGAGATAAATATAACTGTTGGAAGGATGATAATATGCTCTGTGGAAATCAAGGAACTGCTCATATGTAAGATCAGGGATGAACTCGGGATCACCTCCGGACTCAACACCATAGCAGGTATCGGGATAGAGAGAATTCATGACCTCACGGCTTAATATGTCGTCAGGAGAAGAAAGAGCGCCTTTCATCTCATTGTAGACGACTCCGTTTACAAAGAGCTTGCCTTCATCATCATACTCGTAATGCCAGCCTTCCTGGCGGAATATGGACTCGTTCTCGTATACATTAGGGTAGAAAACCGCATCAAGGTATACACCCAGCAGATTTCTGAAATCCTTATCATTGCAGCTTGCAACTGGATATACGGTCTTATCCGGATAGGTCATCGCATTGAGAAAAGTATTAAGCGATCCCTTTACCAGTTCTACAAAAGGATCCTTTAAAGGATACTTCTTGGATCCGCAGAGAGTCGAGTGCTCAAGGATATGCGCTACACCCGTTGAATCCTCGGGCGGAGTACGAAATCCGATATAGAATACCTTATTGTCATCATCATTTGAAAGGAGCATTACCTTCGCTCCCGTTTTCCTGTGTCTTAGCAGTATACCGATACTGTCTACATCGGGGATCTCCCTCTGTTCAACGATCTCGTATGCGGGTATATCCGCTGCATTAAGTCTGTTCTTGCCTTTCATATATATCTCCGTTCCTGATCCGCCTTGACGGTCATTATCTTACTCATCTGCCGGTCACACTGTAAGGAGTGCGAGCTTACCGGCTCTTAATTCCTGGATGAATATTTCCTTTTCTTTCTTTTCTTCCGCATCCATGGATACGAGTTCTTTGATGCCTATCTGCCTGGTCTTAAATCTGTCCGGATGCTTCTCGTCACGAATGCTGATCTTGATATTTGCATTCATCTGTTTAAAGAGCTGAACAAGAAAGTCATCGGGCTTAAGGTAATACAGTACTGTTTCCAGAGAATCTTCGTGGTCATACCTCGTCATCACGGATTCCGCTATCACCTTGCGAAATTTGTACATGATATCCTCGTTCTCCATGATCTCCCGCAGAGTAAACTTCGATCCGACATAGATGTATGCCGTATCCTGCATATAATATTTGTAATCCTCATATCTGGTCATCTGCATAGGGATCACTCTTTATCCGAATCCTCATCAAGCGCAGCCTGAGCTATCTCCTCATCGGTAGCATCATCGCCGCCTTCCGTATCATCACCCTTTATGACTGTGCGTGTGAGCCACTCCAAGTCTTCCTGTACCAGCTCTTCCATCGCATCCATGACCATCTTCATGAGCATACCTTCGCAGTCCTCAGGCTTCTCCTGACTTCCAAGCATACCTGCTCCGACCGACAGTGCCACATTTCCCTCTCCTATCAGATCCTCAAGGGGTACTCCCTGATCGGAGTAGAGTTTGGCGATCTGAGGGACATCTTTCAGGTAGCTCTGTATGAGATTCCTCTGTGCCGAAACGTCACCGGCCATAGCACCTATCGCATATGCAAGCTTCTCGGAATCCGTGGCATCGGGCAGATCTTCAAGTTCCTCAAGATAGAGGTGAAGGTATGATCCATCCTCTCCCGTCAGGGTGATATCAGCAGCTTCCTCATCTATGGCAATGCCTTTAGAGATGAGATAATTTCTCACCTGATCAAGCTGGTCCTCTGCCAGCTTCAGTTCAGCAAAACGGCTTTCTATCTCCTCCGAAGTGGTAAAGAATCCGTTCGTTGCAGCATCTCTTTTCAGTTTTTCAAGTATCTCTCCGAATCTTACTTCGCGATCCATTTTTTCCCTTCCGTTCCGATCACTTGATATGTGTATGCGAGAACAGGTGATTTGAACAGTACTCATAATTGCCGTTACATTTCGAGCAGAATCTGAACTGAAGTCCCGGATCCGAGAGCTCTGTCTTTCCGCATATAGCACACTTGTGCTTGGTAACGGAACTTGCCTTCCTGATATCCTGCTTGAATTCCATCTTCCTCTTGATCTGCTGAGGTGCGATCGATATACCGCGTATATTCATCAGATAGAATATCAGACAGTTAAGAAGCGCAGCGCCTACCGCAAATCTGGTAAAGCCGCTTCCCATCGCCATGAGGTATACCATATATCCCAGATCGAGGAGACCCATCCATTTCATCTTGACCGGGAGCAGGAAATAGATCATTACGGTCGTATTGGGATATGTCATTGCAAAAGCCATATATATCGACACATTGATATAGTATGTGCTGAATGCATACCAGACATTGCCGAGCTGCATATTGGACATTGCTTCGTATACTTCAACCTGCTCTGCACCGTAAGTCAGATACATCCAGCCAAGTGACAGAAATGATGCCACTACGGTGAGCAGTATACCCGTTATGATGAACACATTGTATCGGTATGTTCCCCATGTCCTCTCAAGCGCATTTCCTATGCTGTAGCAGCACCAGAGCATGAGAAGTACAAAGATAAAGTTGCTCGACGGAGGCGGTATGATGAGCCATGTAAAAACTCTCCATATCTGTCCGTGAAGTATCTTGTACGGGTCGAGCGCCAGGAAATCGAGGAACGATGCATTGATGAGCTGCATCAGATATCCTACCGCATATCCTATTATCAAAAATAATGTGAGATTCGGAATCGCATATTTTCTGAATCTGTTCTCAAAGCTGCTCATACCATCTCCCCTTTCAATTTCTGTTTAGCTGTGCTGAGCATAAGTTTGATTCGGTTAAGCTGGTTTACTTCACTCGCACCGGGATCGTAATCTATAGCTACTACATTCGATTCCGGATATGCCGCACGAAGCGCTTTGATAACGCCCTTTCCGACAACATGGTTGGGCAGGCATCCGAAAGGCTGTGTACATACGATATTTGGAACATTATCATGGATGAGTTCTACCATCTCTCCGGTGAGGAACCATCCCTCTCCGGTCTGATTGCCGATAGATACTATGGGCTCAGCAAACTTTGCGATCTCCTTTATCGGCGTAGGTGCATCGAAATGCTTAGACTTCTTCTCCTCCTTAGCGGCAGCGCCTCTCAAGATATGCTCTATAGCCCAGATGCCGAGATCGGAAAGCCTGGCAGTCTTTTTGCTCGTGCCCAGGTGCTCTGCTTTGTAGATCTGGTTGTAGAAGCAATAGAGCAAAAAGTCCATAAGATCAGGCATTACAGCCTCTGCTCCCTCCTGCTCGAGAAGCTCTACGAGGTGATTGTTGCCCGCAGGTGAGAACTTGACAAGTATCTCTCCTACTATTCCGACACGGGGCTTCTTGAGGTTTTCATCGATGGGTATTGCATCGAAATCGCGGACGATCTGTCTGCACATCTTTCTGAACTTAAATATGCTGATATGCTTTCCGCAGAGGAATTCCCTGCACTTTTCAAGCCACTTGGCATGAACTGCGTCGGTCGCTCCCTTCTCGAGTTCATAAGGGCGCATACGATATACGCACTTCATGAATATATCTCCGAAAGTGATACCGGTAGCGGCGCGTGTGAGCATATGTATGTCTATCTTAAATCCGGGATTGACCTCTATGCCTCCGAGGTTAAGGCTGATGACGGGGATATGCTCCATTCCCGCTTTCTTGAGTGCCCTTCGGATAAATCCTATATAGTTGGTCGCACGGCATCCTCCGCCCGTCTGCGTAATGATGACGGCAGTCTTCTCCAGATCGTACTGTCCGGAAAGAAGTGCTTCCATGAGCTGTCCTACTACAAGAAGAGATGGATAGCATGCATCGTTATTTACGTACTTCAGTCCCACATCGACCGAGTGCCTGTTGTCATTATTGAGGACAACGAGTTTGTATCCCAAGGTCTCGAATGCAGGCTCTAATACATCGAAATGTATAGGTGACATCTGAGGACAGATGATCGTGTATTCCTTTCTCATCTCCTCTGTGAACTGTACTTTGACGATATTGGTAGGTCTCGGAGTTGCGGTCTTTCCGAGTCTCTTTCTTACATTGAGAGCGCTTATGAGGCTGCGAACTCTGATCCTTGCCGCACCGAGGTTATTAACCTCATCGATCTTTAAGCATGTATATATCTTGTCCGAGCCCGAGAGTATATCGTTTACCTGATCGGTAGTGACTGCATCGAGTCCGCATCCGAATGAATTGAGCTGGATGAGATCCAGATCCTCTCTCGTTCTGACAAACGCAGCCGCAGCATAAAGTCTGGAGTGATACATCCACTGATCCGATACTATGAGCGGTCTGTCGGGATTGCCGAGATGAGAAATACTGTCTTCGGTGAGTACCGCAATGTCGTAGGATGTGATCATATCCGGGATACCATGATGGATCTCAGGATCGATATGATAAGGTCTGCCCGCTAGAACGATACCGTGCTTTCCGGTCTTCTCCAGGTACTCGAGAGCTTCCTCTCCCGCTTTTCTCATATCTTCACGCGCTGCAGCCAGTTCTTCCCATCCTGCCGAAACAGCATCCCTTATCTCCTTTTCGTGGATATCGGGGAATGCGGGGATGAGTGCGGAACAGATAGTCTCCTCACAGACGAAGTTCATGAAGGGATTGACGAACTTCACATCTCCGCGAGCGATCTCTTCGACATTATTCTTGATATTCTCGGAATACGATGTAACGATGGGGCAATTGTAATGGTTATTTGCCTCATTAAATTCATTTCTCTCATAGAAAAGCGCAGGATAGAATATAAACTTAATCCCCTGCCTGATGAGCCAGGTGACATGTCCGTGAGCGAGCTTTGCGGGATAGCACTCCGACTCGGAAGGGATCGACTCTATACCGAGCTCGTATATCGCTCTCGTTGATATAGGAGATGTGACGACTCTGTATCCGAGCTTGGTAAAGAAAGTATGCCAGAAAGGGAAATCCTCGTACATGTTGAGGACTCTGGGGATGCCCACCTCTCCTCTCTTTGCTTCATCGGCATCGAGTGACTTGTAATCAAATATTCGCTTTAATTTGTATTCATAGAGATTGGGGACACCGGTCTTGTTCTTGACTCCGCCTATACCTCTCTCACAGCGGTTTCCGGATACATACTGTCTGCCGCCGGAGAATCTGTTGATCGTAAGTCTGCAGCTGTTCGTGCATCCCTTACACTTAGTCATGCTCGTTTCAAACTGAAGATCGATGATATCGCTCAGGGAAAGCATCGTGGACTCATATCCGTCCTCGTACCTCTCCCTTGCTATAAGAGCCGCGCCGAAAGCACCCATGATACCTGCGATATCGGGCCTTATGGCTTCACAGCCTGCGATCTTTTCAAAAGCTCTGAGTACGGCATCGTTGTAGAAAGTACCGCCCTGTACGACTATCCTCTTTCCGAGCTCGGAAGCGTCGGATACCTTGATAACTTTGAAAAGAGCATTCTTTATGACAGAGTACGCAAGTCCCGCACTTATATCAGCAACGGTCGCGCCCTCCTTCTGAGCCTGCTTAACCTTGGAATTCATAAAGACGGTACATCTCGTTCCGAGGTCTATGGGGTGGGGGGCAAAAAGCGCTTCCTTGGCGAAATCCTGAACAGAATAATCAAGCGACTTGGCAAAAGTCTCAATGAATGATCCGCAGCCGGATGAGCAAGCCTCATTGAGCTGCACGGAATCGACAGTGCCGTTTTTGATCTTGATGCACTTCATATCCTGGCCGCCGATGTCGAGGATACAGTCAACATCCTTGTCAAAGAATGCTGCAGCATAATAGTGAGCAACAGTCTCGACCTCTCCGTCATCAAGAAGGAATGCCGCTTTGAGCAGAGCCTCTCCGTAACCGGTGGAACATCCGCGGACTATCTTGGCATCCGGGGGAAGCTTATCCTTTATCTCCTTCATCGAGCGGATGGCAGTCCTTAACGGACTACCGTCATTGCCCGAGTAGAATGAATATACGAGTTTGCCGTTACCATCGACAAGAGCGATCTTGGTCGTGGTTGATCCGGCGTCTATTCCGAGGTAGACATTTCCCTTAACCTCAGAGAGGTCGCCCTTCTCAACACAAGCTTTCTTATGTCTCGTACCGAAGTCGGCATATTCACCATCATCCGCAAAGAGAGGCTCCATACGCTCAACTTCGAATTCCATCTTTATATCCGACGAAAGCCTTCCTGCCAGGTCTCCGAGCGTTACAGGCTTCTCACCCTCTGTGCAGAGAGCCGATCCTATAGCGGCAAAAAGATGAGAATTGTCGGTATCCATTATGTGCTCATCATCAAGTTTAAGAGTCCTGATAAAGGCTGCTTTTAATTCAGTGAGGAAGTGAAGCGGGCCTCCGAGGAATGCGACATGACCTCTGATCGGCTTGCCGCAGGCGAGTCCCGATATGGTCTGATTGACGACCGCCTGGAAGATAGAAGCCGCAAGGTCCTCTCTCGTAGCTCCCTCATTGATAAGGGGCTGTATATCCGTCTTGGCGAATACACCGCATCTGGCAGCTATTGTATAGAGTGACTTGTAATCCTTGGCATACTCATTTAGTCCCGCAGCATCTGTCTTAAGCAGGGACGCCATCTGGTCTATGAATGATCCCGTTCCGCCGGCACAGATACCGTTCATTCTCTGCTCGACATTTCCTCCCTCGAAGTAGATGATCTTCGCATCCTCTCCTCCGAGCTCTATAGCGACATCGGTTCCGGGGCACAGCGATTTAAGGCTGGTCGCAACAGCGATAACCTCCTGTGTAAAAGGAACATCTAAGTGTTTGGCAAGAGTAAGACCGCCGGAGCCCGTTATCATGGGATATACGGTAACATCTCCGATCTTTGAAAGTGCGTCATTTACAAGTCCCGAAAGGGTCTCTCTGATATTGGCAAAATGACGCTTATAATCCGAATATAGAATATCTCTTCCGTCTTCGCCAATGATAGCGACTTTGACGGTTGTAGAACCTATATCAATGCCCATTCGGGCAGTATTTTTATGATCTGACATAAAGCAAAACTCCTCCAAAATAAACCCATATTATTATACTTTTTAGGCGGGTTTTTTTCAATCTCGGAGGAGCTTTTTCACAGTATTTTCATAGTAATTTCATAGTTTTCGCATCTCGGGACTCCGCTTCTCGTAAACCGCATAATATGAGTATCCGATATCCTTCAAAATGCCCGCAGCTCTTTCGAAATCATACCCTATCCTGTCGGGTGTATGGGCATCGGATCCTATCGTTATGAGCTCGCCACCCTTCTCATGATACCTCTTAAGTATAGCTGTCGCCGGATTGGGTTCGTTCATACCGTGATAAAAGGATGCCGTATTGAGTTCAAGAGCTTTTTCCTTGTCAATAAGTGTATCAAGTATGTCATCGATCACTTCGGCATAATCCGCATAGGAAAAACCCTCTGCAGGGTTTTCCGTATATCTGACCGCATAGTCAAGATGCCCGCAGGAGTCATAATTGGAATGCTTTTTCAGATTTAGAAGTTCCTCTTCAAAGTAGAGCTTCAGGCCCTCTTTCTTGCCCAATTCTTTGAAATACTCGGGCATATAGGGATCCTTGCCGCCCGCCAAATGAGTGGATCCGATTATAAAGTCATATTCGTGAGCCTTGGCAAGTATGGCATTTTCGCGCATAAGATTGGGCTGCATGCCGATCTCGATACCGAAGAGTATCTTGATCTTATCCTCGTACCTGTCTCTCATACTGAGGAGTTCATAGAGATATGAGTCAGCGTTAAGTTCGAATGTACCCGCGGGCAGATCCGGATATACAGGGAAATCGAAATCATTATGTTCCGTAAAGCAGATAGTATCGAGTCCGGCTGCTATTGCGGATTCTATCATCGATTCCATGCTGCTCTCGGAATCGCCCGAATGATGTGAATGCATATGTGTGTCTGCTTTGATAGACATATCTGATCCTCCTAATTATCTGCCGCCGATCTTTCTTAGATCCTCTATCTTTTCTTTCATGACTTCGGCTATCCTGTCTATTTCACCCTCTGTATTTCTGTATGAAAGAGATAACCTTACGCTTCCGGAAGCCTGCAGATCAGTCCTTCCTATTGCCTTAAGCACATGCGAAGGCTCGAGTGCTCCCGTCGAACATGCCGATCCCGAAGAAGCACATATTCCGGCATTATCCATCAGCATCAGGAGTGTTTCTCCGTTTATCCCATCGAAGCAAAAGCTCGCATTTCCTGGAATTCTGAGTCCCGACGGACCGTTTAATATACTTCCGGGTATCTCCGAAAGGACTCTGCTTATAAGTCTGTCTCTAAGTGATATCTCCTTTTTGATGCGGTCCTCGAGCTGCGCTGCCGCAAGCCTTGCCGCACATCCAAGTCCCACAATCGCCGGTACATTTTCGGTGCCGGGGCGTCGTCCTCTTTCCTGAGCTCCGCCGCGCATAAGCCCCCTCATCGGAATTCCCTTTCTGATATAGAGAAATCCGATACCTTTAGGGCCTCCAAATTTATGTGCGCTTGCTGACAGCATATCTATACCGCTCTTGGTGACCGATATCGGAATATGTCCTACGCTCTGTACCGCATCGGTATGAAAATACGCATTTGAACCGCGGCTTTCTCTGGCCTGCGCAACAGCTTTGGCGATCTCTTCCACAGGTTCGAGCGTACCTATCTCGTTATTTGAATGCATGACGGATACCAGCACGGTATCCGGTCCGATCCCGTCAAATACTTCTTTGAGACTTACCACACCGTCTTCATCGACGGGTATGTATGTTATATCCGCTTCTTTCCTCGCCTGCATTTCCTCACAGGTGCGAAGTATCGCGGGATGCTCGATCGCAGAAGTAACTATATGTGCTCTGTATCCGAGATCCTTCCTCATATTCACTGCTCCGCGAAGAGCCCAGTTGTCACTCTCCGTTCCACCTGAAGTAAAGAAGATCTCCTCCGGCTGTGCTCCTATCAGTCTCGCCACTGACTCCCTCGCCCTGCTTATCGCTACTCTGCTCTTATTCGCAAGAGAATATGCCGACGCCGCATTTCCGAATTCTTCGGAAAAGTACGGCATCATCTCATCCAGCACTTCGGGAAGTACAGGTGTGGTTGCGGCATTGTCAGCGTAGATCAAATCCATCTCTCCTCTGTCAAAAAAAGCCGGAGCTGTAGGCTCCGGCCTTTGAATGTCTTGCATTTACTGAAGAAACTCCTTGAGACCTTCCATGAACGTATTTACGTCCTTGAACTCTCTGTATACGGAAGCGAATCTTACATATGCAACCGCATCGAGATCATGAAGCTTGTTCATTACCATCTCTCCGATGGTACCGCTGGGAATCTCCTTCTCCTCAAGCTGGGAGATCTCATTCTCGACCTCATCAACCAATCTGGTTATCTGAGCTGCACTTACAGGTCTCTTGTGACAAGCTCTGAGGACACCCGACTCGATCTTCGCACGGTCATATGCCTCGCGGTTATTGTCTTTCTTGATGATCATGAGAGGGATCGTCTCGACCTTCTCGTAAGTCGTGAATCTCTTTCCGCAATCATCGCATATTCTGCGTCTTCTGATTGAAGCATTGTCATCTGCGGGTCTCGAATCTATAACCCTTGTGTTGTCTTTGCTGCAATAAGGACATTTCATAATTGATCAACCTTTTGGCATGCGGTAACTTTCCCAGTTTTCCGACGCATGCGCCCACTCCTCTCGCTTTTCGTTATATTTATCATTCATCCAGGAAACGGCATCTGTGATACCGTCCTCATCGAATGAAAAACTCGCTCTTTGCTTACTATCCTCAGAGGTGGTAGCGTAATTGAACGGTTCGGGCCAGACTACGCATGCAAGAGACTTATTACCTTCTTCGTCCTTAACGCATTCGAGTCTGTATCGCATCCCCTTGTAGGAGCCTGAATAATCAGACTTAACAAGAAATTGAAGGGGAAGTATATCTTTTACTTCTATCATTTTATTTCCTGTTGGATAAGAAATCGGGAACCTTGATGTGATTCTCTTTTACCTTGCTCGTAATGGGAGCTCCGGTTGATGCAGCGGGTGCTGCAGGCGTATGTGCCTCGGTGCCCCTTGCAGGGCTTGCTGCAGGTGTTACAGCAGCTCCGGGAATAGCGGAAGCAGGTATAGGTCCGGTTCCGATATTGCTCGAAAGAATGGGATTGGTGGTCACTCCGGCTGCGGGCGAAACAGGTCTTGCCTGAGGAGTAACTCCATGAGTCGGATATACTACTGCAGGTCCTGCAGGCTTAGCAGGCTGCGGTCTTGCAGGCGCTGCGGCCGTTCCGGGAAGAGGAGGTCTCTGTCCTACAGTGTTCTGCTCAGGATTGTCTACGCCGGTAGCAATAACGGTGACCACACAGGAATCGCTCATAGTCTTGTCTACAACGAGTCCGAGCTTGATCTCGATCTCGTCTCCTACGAGGTCTCCGAAGTAATCAAGTATCGAATAGTAATCGTCAACAGTGATGTCACCCGTTACGTTAGCAACGATATTGTGTGCGGAATTGATCCTGGTCTCAAGAAGAGGGCTCTCTACGGCATTACGTACCGCATCCTCTGCTTTCTTCTCTCCCTTGCCCACACCGATACCGATATGTGCAAGACCCTTGCCGAGCATGGCAGCACGGATATCCGCGAAGTCTACGTTTATATCACCCTGATGGGTAATGAGCTCACTTATGCCTCGTACAGCCTGATGAAGGATCTCATCAACCTTTCTGAAGCCCTCCTGAATAGGAAGGTCGCGGCCTACTTCAAGTACTTTATCATTGGGGATAACGATGAGTGAATCAACATTGGCGTAGAGTTTTTCGATACCCTCTACCGCTCTTCTCATCCTGGGAAGTCTCTCTTTGGTAAAAGGCTTGGTAACGATACCAACGGTAAGGATCTCTTTGTCCTTGACAGACTTTGCGATCTCTGCCACAACAGGAGCCGCACCTGTTCCGGTACCGCCACCCATTCCGCAGGTGATGAAGAGCATATCCGCCCCCTCAATCGCCTCTGCAATGGCGTCAGCGCTCTCTCTTGCTGCAGCCTCTCCGACTGTGGCATCCGATCCGGCGCCAAGTCCTCTTGTAAGCTTCTCACCCAGCTGTACAACCTTTGGTGCTTTGCAAAGCTGGAGGTCCATCATATCGGTGTTCATTCCTACGAACTCAACACCGTCTATACCTTCGTCGATCATTCGGTTTATCGCGTTATTACCCGATCCACCGACTCCTACGACGACTATTCTTGCTCTATTTTTGACTTCCGAAGAATCTACACCTATCACGTCAAAATCCTCCCGGTTAATAAAATCACACACACTCAATAATACTAGTATATTTTTACCAATTTTTCAACTGTAAATTATCACTCTCTGACAAATCTGTACTCACCTTTTTCGGAATAATTCTCCATGTGGAGGATACCCTTTTCGGTGGTCAAAGAAGGCAGAATCTGCGGTAAAACCATGACTTTGTCCTCCATGTGATCCGACTCGTCTCCAAGGTCCACTCTCACATCTCCAAAATATAACGACAAATCGCCATTGTCATAGAAATGGATCCTGTCTATAGTGAGTGAATATTTGTCTATCAGTTTGGTCACATCAAGTGTCCTGGTAAATATCGCACTGTCCGTGTCCGCAAGCGGCTTTCCTATCTCCATTCCGCTAAATGTGATACCCGTAACCTGCGGAACCCCCTGCGTTCTTACATTCGAACTCTCGACTACATATCCGTCCTTGTCGAAATAAACGCAATGTTCCAGGTAATTTACATATCCCGCGAGTGCCTTTTCGATGACCAGTATCTTTACGGAATTTTTGGATACGACATCGACGCTTATAGCATCCACGAACGGAACATCCGTCAGCTTTTTGTTTCTGTATTTCATCGAAAGGATGAGCGAATTGTCATCAAGCGGCCCGTTCATTACCATTTCGATGATATCTTCGTCACTGTAATGCCTGTTTCCTTCGACATATATCTGTGCAGGATCTATCAGATATTCGTTCCAGAAAAAATAAGTCGCAAGCGCGATAAGTGCCAGTATCAGTACAATGACTATAAACCTGATAAGCACTTTGGCCGCTCTGCTCATCAGCCCTCTCCTCTGTAATTGACTATACCGACTCTCAGTACTATACCGACCTCAATGAGCAGGAAAAGAACCGAGCTTCCGCCGTAACTGACGAAGGGGAGACTTACACCGGTATTGGGCATGCTGTTGGTCGCAACGGCGATATTCATGACAGTCTGTATGGCAATGTGCGCCATGACTCCCGTGACGAGCATGAATTCGTATTTCTTTTTGGTGTTGGCAGCGATCGTATACATTCTCCAGAGAAGGATGACAAACATGATCATGAGAGCCCATGCTCCGACAAGTCCGAGTTCCTCGCAGATAACATTGAAGATCATGTCATTATGAGGCTCGGGGAGGTTACTTATCTTCTGCACACTCTGACCGAGTCCCTTACCCCAGAGACCTCCGCTTCCTATCGCGTATAATCCCTGCAGAGTCTGGTGCGCAGTCGCATCGGTTGATGTTTCGGGGTGAAGCCATGCTGCTATTCTCCTCAGTCTGAATCCTGCATTTCCCGACACTCCGGAGTTATTGACCACAAGCACCAATATCAGCGCCGCTGCCGCGGCTGCTCCCATAATGGCGTAAAAGTATTTTGACTTTTCCGAAGCGATAAATCCCATTACAAAACAGATACCATAAATGATGATCGCCGAGCTTAAGTTTTTGGTAATGAACAGTATCTCCGCACATATGGGAATCGGAAGAGCAAGTATGACACCAAAGCCGTGCAGCTCATTGATATCATCTCCGAGTCTGTCTATCATCGTTGCCATGAATATGATCATGAAAAGCTTTGCAGCCTCGGCGGGCTGAAAGTTCATTCCGAGTCCGGGGATCTGCACCCATCTGGATGCACCGTGTGAATCGATACCGAAAGGAATGACAAGAAGCACGAGTGCGCAAGAGAAAAAGTAGAGGAATGCAAAATAATTCCTGTACCATCTCTGCGGAACGGTGAGCATTGCAAACATGAGTACAAGGCCGATAAGATCTGCCTGCAGCTGTTTCTTGAGATAGTGTGTCTCGCTTCCCCAGTCTCGCACCGCTACCGATGAGCTTGCCGAGAACATAACAAGAGCACCAAAACAAAGCAGGAATATAAGTATGCCCACAAGGTTAAGATCAAGCTCTTCAGGACGTACCTTTAATTCCGGTTTGAATAACAGATTTAATTTTTTCTTCTTTGCTTCTCCTGCCATATATTACCTTCCGGATGTATCGCCAAGCTGTCCCTGAGGGAGATTCGGGTTGGTCGGAACTCCTTCATCAAGGAAATTGGAACCGGTCGCATATATAGGATCTCCCGTATATACATCATAGTATCCTCCGTCGGGTCCCATGCGATATCCCGTTGCGGAGTCTATCGGATAAGTCATCCATATCGGATATATCCTTCCCGTTTCATTGGTCGAATCGATGATGGTATCCGAAGGAACGTTAGTCGTTATGACGGGCTGTTCATCCTTCGCATCCGAGGAAGTGCTCGTTGAGAAATTTAGCGTATTCTGCAGATTGTTTTCTGCAAGTTCCTTCTCCTCCGCAGGAGTGAGTTCCTCGGTCATGTAGATATTCAGGTAAGGAAGAACCTCTGTTAATATATTTCTGACCATACCGCACGCAAGTGATACCTGATCCTGCTTGGGACTGTTAAGTCTGTCTATAACTGTATAAACAGCTATCTGGGGATCGTCCGCGGGTGCATATCCGATGAACGAAACAACGTATTCATTGTTACCTCTGGGAAGAGTCTCCGCAGTACCGGTCTTTCCGCCTATTGCATATCCCGCAGGTCTGGCACTCTTACCCGTTCTTCTCTCTCCGCCCTCGGGCATTACTGTTGCTCTGGTGTACCTTCTGATAAGTTCGCTGGTCGATTCGGAAATCGTCTGTCTTAACACTCTGGGCTCGTATGTCTTGATCGTTGCCCCCGATGAGTTAGTGATCTTATCAACCATGTGAGGCTCGTAATAGTTTCCGCCGTTTATGAGTGAGCAGAACCCTGTGATGACCTGGATCATCGTAGCATCGAAGTTCTGTCCGAATGAGTTGGTCGCAAGGTCGGTGGGAAGCATCATCGATTCGTCATATACGAGAGATGCCGTTCTTGCCTCTCCTGCGAGATCTATATTGGTCTTTAATCCAAAGTTAAACGCCTGCTGGTATTTGAGGAACTCAGCCTTACCCATCTTAAGGCCTATCTTCATGAGTGCAACGTTACATGACCATGCAATGGATTCTTCTACATTTACCGCACCGTCTCCGCCTATCTTGGCATTGTGGCACTTGATCTTGTGATCTCCCACTTCGAGGAATCCGTTACAGGTATATACATCTCCGTCATGGATCACACCGGACTCGAGAGCTGCCGCTACGGTAAAAGGCTTAGCAACAGATCCGGGCTCAAAGGTATTGGAGATGGTGAAATTCTTCCAGAGCTGAGCGAGATTGAGATTGATCTCATCCTCGTTCATCTGCATCAGTATCTCGGTAGTGATGATCGTGTCGGTCTTTCTGTACTCAGTGTAGCCGTTATCATTGGTTATGGCTATGATCATATTCGTGCCGAGGAGTCTGTCAGCATTCTTG
Organism: Lachnospiraceae bacterium UBA3638; assembly: GCA_002373595.1. Taxonomy (GTDB): domain Bacteria; phylum Bacillota; class Clostridia; order Lachnospirales; family Lachnospiraceae; genus AC2028. Next base: position 23,306 of record DFKT01000062.1, read on the forward strand.
TAATCGTTAGGATCATAATCCGGGTAATTCGCCATAGCGAGGACCCTTCCGGTATTTACTTCCATCACGATGCATCCTAAGTTCTCTGCGCCGTTTCCTATACGATAATCATTTGCGTGCTGTTCATTAAAGGATCTGAGATTCTTCTCTACTATTCCCTGAATGTTCGCATCGATCGTAGTATGGATCGTATATCCGTCGACAGCATCCTTTACCGTTCTCTCGAGAGCATCGTCATCATTCTGATATCCGTACATACGACCATCCGTACCGGAGAGAACGTCATCGTAATACTCCTCAAGTCCGTACTGTCCTTCGGAATTGCTGTTAAGTCTGGTAAATCCGAGCACCGTGGATGCAAGGCTTCCGTTGGGATATACTCTCTTGTACTCTTCCTCGAAGGTAACTCCCTTTATCTGCTTATTCTCGGTCTGTGCATTAACAAAGGGTTCTATGCGCGAATAGGAAAGTCTCTTCAGCGCGACATAGTATCTTGAGGTTTCGTTGTGAGTAACAAAGTTCCTGATCTCTCCCGTATCGAGTTCGGGGAAATAGAGCGCAATAGCATCAAGCGTAGGCTCCAGATAAGGCATATCATCATGCGTGGTCATAACAGAAGCATCGATGACCATATTGTAAACCTTTTCGCTCGTTGCAAGGATAGTTCCCTTGGAGTCTACTATATCGCCTCTCTTGTAAGGGAGTATCGTCGTATCATACTGCTGGTTGGAGAGAACTATTCTCTCGTAATCCGCACCGTGCACTTTTACGATGCTGTACATTCTTATCGCTAAAGCGAACAAAGCCGCAAGGAGTACCATAAATACTCCGAGCAGCTTGTTTCTTCTTGCGCGCCTGTGTGTCGACCTTGGTTTTCTGCTTCTCTTCTCTTCTTCAGGCATTACCCGATAATCAGCTCTACTCTCCTACCCTGCGCATGTAATCGTTGTTAGCGCCCTCGTAGAAAATGATCTGTCCTTCCTTGGCATATCCCATTCCGAGCTCTCCTCTTGCCACCTGCTCGATCATCTCGAGATCGATGGAGGAAACAGCTGCGGAATATCTTGCATCGTTTGATGACTTAAGATTGTTAAGCTCGACCTGCTTAGATGCAACGGTCTTTATCTGATTGGTAAGTGCGCTTCTAAGCTGTACATATTTTATAATACTGCTTGCGCAAAAAGCAAACGAGAGGAGCATAAGCCCAATCGCAACTCTGTAGAGAACGCCCGGAGCTATCCTTCTCGCAGGCTTTCCGGAATGAGATCTTCTGATCTCATATTCTCTGTCCTCTTTTCTTACTGCACTTCCGTACTCGTAATCCGCTCTCATTTCTTACCTCTTGGTTTATTCCGATTTCTTTTCAAATGTCCTGAGCTTTGCGCTCGATGATCTCGGATTGTTCTCAAGTTCTTCTTCGCTCGCCGTTATAGGCTTTCTCGTGATCACTTTCCCCTTTGATACCTTGCCGCATACGCACTGAGGAAAATTCGGCGGGCATGTGCAGGGATTCTCATTTCGTCTGAAGATGTTCTTTACTATCCTGTCTTCAAGTGAGTGGAATGTTATCACGCATATCCTGCCGCCGGGATTCAGGAAATCTATCATCTCGTCAAGCGATCTCTCGAGTATCCCGAGTTCGTCGTTGCAGGCTATCCTTAAGGCCTGATAGGTCTGCTTTGACGGATGACCCTTTGCTCTCATCCTGGCCGGTATCGACGATGCGATAATGTCGTTTAGTTCAAACGTTGTCTCTATCGGCTTCTTCGCTCTGCTTTTTACAATGTTCGAAGCTATGCGGGGTGCGAATTTTTCTTCGCCGTAATCTCTTAATATCCTGACCAGTTCTTTTTCTTCAAAAGTATTAACTATATCCGCCGCTGTGAGATTTTGTCTTCTGTCCATTCTCATATCGAGCGGAGCATCAAACCTGTATGAAAATCCTCTCTCGGGTGTATCGAACTGATGTGAGCTGACTCCCAGATCGAGAAGGATACCGTCTACTCCTGTTTCTCCGACTTCTCTTAAAGTCTGCACCGCTTCCGAATAGCTGCATCTGAATGTCTTAACGCGGTCTCCGTACTCTTTAAGTCGTTCGTCTGAGGCTTCTATTGCTTCCTCATCGCGGTCGCATCCATAGAGCTTTCCGTTTTCTCCAAGCCTCTCGCAGATTCCGGAGGAGTGACCCGCTCCTCCGAGTGTACCGTCGAGGTATGTCCCATCGGAGCGGATCTGCAAATCTTTCAAAACTTCCGTATATAGTACGGGGATGTGTTCAAATTTCATAGGCATTAAATGATGATGCCTTTGGACGCAAGACTCTTGATAGCATTCTTGGGACTAACCTTTGCTTCGCGTCCGTTCCAGCTTTCTGTGTTCCAGACTTCCGCTCTGCCATCGGTGGTTCCCACTATGGTCACATCTTTTACAAGTCCTGCGTATTCTTTGAGATGAGAGGGTACCAGAATGCGTCCGTGCTCATCGACTTCCACCTCGGCGCTTCCTGCACCGAAGAATCTCTTGATCTCCCTTGCTTCGTCATCAAAGTTAGGGAGCTGTGCGAGTTTCTCGCTGAATGTGTTCCACTCTTCGGATGAATAAATGGTGAGACAGGTATCGATACCTTTGGCGATAACAAACCTCTCTCCAAGCAATGTACGGAACTTAGAGGGCACGCTCATTCTGCCCTTTGCGTCTATCGTATGATGAAATTCTCCGATAAGTCCCGCCATATTATATCCCACTTTATGGAATTTTCATCCCATTTCATCCCACAACACTGATATAATAACCCACCCATGGGATAAATGCAAGTATTTTTTAAAATTTCTTTAACAATTTGTTCGATTTTTCTCAAGGCCGGATCTGTGACTGAAAAAATAAAAAAGACACCTGCCGATCGGCTGATGTCTTTTGATCAGAATCTTATCAGATTTTGCAGGAACTATTATTCTTCTTACTTATCTTCTGCTGTGGGCTCGCTTTCCGTCTTTGCCTCGTCCGCTTTCACTTCGTCTGTCTTCACGATCTGAGGCTTCTTTGCTATCTCCATCCTTATCACAATATCCGCAAGGACAGATCCCACAAACATAATGGCCGCAAGCGCTTCGGATACAGGCATTGTCGTTCCGGGGATAAAGAGTGTATCGGTGCGTATCCTCTCGATGAAGAATCTGCCGAGTCCGTATCCTGCGAGGTACCAGAGACAAACCTCTCCGTTAAACTTCTTTTTCTTATAGAAGATCATCAGGAGTGCAAATACCAGGAAATTCCACGCGCTCTCATAGAGAAAAGTGGGATGGACCTGGATGAAATTATCCGCAGAGCTCACATGGGACCAGAGATCGTCCGTGATATCCCTTGCCCTTACTGCGGCAAGAGGCAGTCTCATTGCAAAAATATTATCAGTATATTCACCAAATACTTCGCGGTTAAAGAAATTCCCCCATCTGCCTATAGCCTGTCCGAGGATAAGTCCGGGCACACAGTAATCAAGGAGCTTTAACGCTTTATCCTTCTTGATCTTGCAATATACATATCCGGTGATGAATGCTGCGATGACACCTCCGTAGATTGCGAGACCACCCTGTCTGATATAGAAGACGCTGATGGGATTTGATTTATACTCACTCCATCTGAATATGACATAATAGATCCTCGCGCCGATCACGGAGAAAAAAACAACAGGGAAGAAGAAATCCCAGATATAATCCTTGCTCTCTCCCGCTTTCCGTGCGATCCTGTCCGCTACAAAGCGTCCGAGGAACATGCCGATCACGATGATGATCGCATAAAACATGATGTCAAACTTGCCGAAGAGGCTGATCGACCGCGGTACATTCTTAAGATATATATGAAGATTGGGAAAAGCTATATCTCTTTCGCTCATACATTAAACCTGAAGAGAATTACATCTCCGTCCTTTACGACATAATCCTTTCCTTCAATACCTACCAGGCCCTTTTCTCTCGCAGCCGCAAGGCTTCCGAGTTCAAGCAGATCTTTGTAATTAACGACTTCAGCTTTAATGAATCCGCGTTCAAAATCGGTATGGATCTTGCCGGCAGCCTGAGGTGCCTTGGTTCCCTTCTTGATCGTCCATGCTCGGCACTCATCCTCTCCCGCGGTAAGGAAGCTCATGAGTCCAAGGAGGTCATAGCTTGCTCTGACGAGTTTCTCAAGACCTGACTCCTTCAATCCGAGAGCCTCAAGGAATTCCTTCTTCTCCTCATCATCAAGCTCAGAGATCTCTTCCTCGGTTCTGGCAGAGATAACAAACACTTCGGATCCTTCCTTTGCAGCGAATTCGCGGACCTTTTTTACCTGATCATTGCTTGCGCCGTCGTCTGCGAGGTCTCCGTCCTCAACATTTGCGGCGTAGATCACAGGCTTATCCGTGAGGAGATTAAACTCCTTGCGGTACTTTATCTCATCCTCATCCTCGGTAACAAGGCTTCTCGCAGCGTTATTTGCCTCAAGATGAGCCTTGAACCTCTCCAGGAGATCAAGTTCCTTGGCTGCAGTCTTATCGATCCTCGCAGTCTTAGCGACCTTGGCGATGCGCTTTTCAAGGACTTCGAGATCCGCAAAGATGAGCTCGAGGTTAATGGTCTCGATATCTCTGATGGAATCGACGCTTCCGTCCACATGGATGACATTGTCATCATCGAAGCATCTTACAACATGTACGATAGCATCAACTTCACGGATGTTTGCAAGGAACTGATTTCCGAGTCCCTCTCCCTTTGATGCACCCTTAACAAGTCCTGCGATATCGACGAACTCTATGGTCGCGGGAGTAACCTTCTTGGTATGATAGAGCTCACCGAGCTTAACTATCCTCTCATCCGGAACGGCTACTACGCCGACATTCGGATCTATCGTACAAAAGGGGAAGTTCGCAGCCTGCGCTCCCGCTTTCGTTATCGAATTAAAAAGTGTACTCTTCCCGACATTGGGAAGTCCGACGATTCCTAGTTTCATAATATTTTATATCTCCTTAAAAAGTCTTTATTTTACGGGCTTTCCGCGTTTCGCGATTTCGACCGGGCACCACATCGGGCACCATCTGTTTTCATTTCGCATTAAGTTTTATACCACTTTTAACGCATCAGCCACGAGATCAATCTCTCTGTGTTTCTCATCTTCCGTAATATGTACGTATAGATTCATTGTGATTCCGATGTTGGAATGACCTAAAATCTTCTGCAGAGTCTTGGGTTTCATCCCACCTTCAATGCATCTGGTAGCAAAAGTATGTCTCAGTACATGCATTGAAAATCTCGGAATGCCTATACGGTCACAATACTTAAACAAGCCAGTGTCATAGGTGCTGTTCTTAACCGGTGTACCCTTTCTGCATAGAAAGACGGTATCGCTCCATTCAATCGGAACGAGCTTTAAGCTCTTGTTTTTTGCTTTTTGATTCTCAAGAATGCGGATTGCTTCATCTGTAAGTGGAATGGTGCGATAGCCGGATTTACTCTTAGGTGGGCCAACTCTCCATTCGCCTACGCTATAGCGATACTCCATCGTCCTCTCAATCTTCATGGTTCGATTTTTGAAGTCGATATCACTCCACTTAAGTCCTATAAGCTCTCCAGTACGAAGTCCGGTCTGTAATACGAAGCGATATTGATTCTCATAGCTGTAACCAACCACAGCTTCTAAAAACTTCTTCTGAACATCAATCGTAAGAGCTTCTTTCTTCTCAGAAGGCTTTCCCATATCGCTCTTTAACGACCTCTTGCACGGATTTGCGATAAGCACATCGTTTTCCTTCGCAAACTCAAACATGTTATAAAGAGCAATTCGTGTCTGATATATGGTAGTCGTCTTATAACCTTCTTCTGCCATGTTGGAAAATATCTTTTGACAATGAATCGGTTTTACATCTGTCAAAAGCTTGTTTCCAATTACGCCCTTGATATTGCGTTCATATCGTTCCGAATAGTTTCTGACCGTATTCGGTCTCACTGTCTGCTTTTTGATTCCTATCCAATACTCAAACCAGGCATCTACGAGCATATCCGCAGCCTGATCCAAATCACTGTGTTTATCAATATATGTAGCATCAGCGAGCCATTGTTTTACTTCTTGAAGTTTCTTGGATTTCTTTTGTCTTCTTTTACCAAATTTATCAACGAATCTTGCTTGGTATGTACCATTGGCTCGTTGAACAATTCCTTCTCCAAGCTCCTTTCCTTTGAGATCTTTTCCCATTTAAAGGCTCCTTTCTAAGCTAAAGAAGCCCCTAAATCAACTCATGTATTATACACTAATTAGAGGCTCTTTACAATGTTGTTTCATTTTTCACATGCTCAAAATCCGCTGATATCAAGCATCTTTTATATTTCAATGTTATCTGCTATGAATTTTTCAAACTCTCTTCTCTTCACCAATTTCTTCTTTCCTACATAAAGGACAAAGGGACATCTAGGAGAGCGAAGTAAACTTTCTAGCTTGTTAATCCCGATGTTGGAATACTCGGCAGCCTCCTTTATGGTGAGTGTCACCTTCGCCTCAATCGGTACCGTCTGCTTCTTCTCTTCTGCCATCTTTGCCAATGTAGAGTCCTTGTAATCCTCGATATTAATCATTTCCATCCGAAGGCTCCTCCTTTCCAAATATTTCTTTTAAAATCTCGTGCTTATGCTTACCGGATGCCACACGCTTGCTTTCTGCGGTCTGCATATGAATTGGTCGACACATATCAAGGATACGGTCTGAAATTCGAGCAAACATAAGCTCCTGCTCATTTACATTCTTTAAACTTGCCAAATCCAAATTTGTGGTAACGATGAGAGGCTTTCCCGAAGTCCATCTTCGGTTGATCACGTTGCAGATATTCTGCAAGGCAAAGTCGGAATCCTGCTCTGCTCCCAAATCATCAATAATCAGAAGCGAATAAGAATCTAACGACTTCACATACTCTTCTGCATCGAACTTGGAGATATTGGATATTCTGGCAAAGTCCGTCATCAAAACTTTCTTCTCATGTTCTAAGAGGGCATTGGCTATGGCAGCCGCCATATATGTCTTTCCTGAGCCCAAATCGCCCCATAAAAGAAGTCCGATATGTTCCTGCCTAACCTTGTCCCAGTTCTCTACATAGCGCTTTGCCATGGCCATCTGAGGCACTGTGCCATCATCATTCTCAAAGGTCCAATTCCACATGCGACGATCTGTAAAACAAACGCCTTTATAACGTTCCACCGTCTGCCTATGTTCACGTCGCTCATGTTCCTCACGGTCACGACGAATTTTCTCTTCACGACACTTACAGGTACTCGGGCGCTTATCTGATTTAAAGAACTCATTATATTCAGGGAGTCTTACCTCCAATGGACCTCCACAACGAGAACAGTGCAATAAACCGTCTTCACCCATAAAGCTATCTTCCACTTCTCTTTCATTCCAAAATGTATTCATCAAAACGTATCCTCCCCATATTTATAAGATGTTATTGTCTCTTGTTTATTATTGTTATTAGTAGCCGGTTTACCGCCCCATGAAGAGGTGGTTTTCCTACCCTTATACGGTCGGTTTTCTGTACCTACTACAGCCGGTTTTCCGACGATACTTGTATCCGGCACTTTCACATAAATCATGTTCGCCCGACCTTTGGTCATTCGCTGCTTCTCCACAAGTCCTGC
>DFKT01000081.1 GCA_002373595.1 Lachnospiraceae bacterium UBA3638
CGCGGCAATGTCATGGATATGGCAGTCGGTGTCATCATCGGAGGCGCATTCCAGGCTATCATCAACAGCCTTGTTAAGGATGTGATCATGCCGATCATCACGCTTATCACCGGCGGTATCGACTTCAGTGAGTGGTATGTTTCTCTTAACGGAGAGAAATACGAATCCCTTGCAGCTGCTCAGGAAGCAGGCGCTGCAACCCTTAATTACGGCGTTTTCATCACCGCAATCATCAATTTCCTTCTCATGGCTCTCGTGATCTTCTGCATTGTGAAGGCACTTAACAAGGCCAGCGAGAAGGCTCTCAAGAAGAACCGGAAAGAGGAGGAGGCAGCTCCTACCGTTAAGACTTGTCCCTTCTGTAAGAGCGAGATCGCGATTGATGCTACCAGATGTCCTCATTGCACCTCCGAGCTTAAGGACTGAGCACGGAGCGCTTCAAAATACTAACAGATTTCGGAATTACACGATTTGAAAAAACTACCCGGCAGAATACATAAAACGATGATGGGATTGTCCGTACTTGCGATGCTTTTTGTCTTCGCATCATGCGGACAGTCTGATTCGTATATCCGGAAGGCAATGGAAGAGATCGAGGCCCTCGATTATGATGCAGCGCTCACTTCTCTTCAGAGTGCGGAGGATGAGGGCGAGAATGCGAGACTCGTTGCCAGAGCACGCGGTATAGCCTATATGGGCAAGACTTCCTACGAAGAAGCTGTAGAGGAATTTAAAAAGTCCCTCAGCCTCAGCAACGGATTTGTTCAGCCCATCGATTATGATATTAACTACTACATGGGCGCAGCACTCGTTAAGCTTGGCAGATATGAGGAAGCAGAGGATGCTTATACCGCGATCATCGATCTTGATGATCAGGAGGAAGCTTACTACCTTCGCGGAATGGTCAGACTTAAGCGCAGCGAATACAGCGAGGCAATGACCGACTTTGACAGATGCATCAAAGACGACCCCGAGAATTACACTCGCATGCTGGATATTTACAATGCACTTGCAGAGAACGGCTACAGAGAAGCAGGTGTCGAGTATCTGGGCAAAGCGATAGATGACGGCGGTGCCAAAGTATCCGCTCTCGACAGAGGCAGGATGTACTTCTACATGGGTGAATACCAGAAGGCTGCCAATGCTCTCGAGGAAGCAAGACGCGACAGCGGCGATGCCGACAGTTCGCTCTATCTCGGCAGATCATACGAGGCAGTCGGTGAGTACAATTACGCCAAGACCGTCTATGAGCAGTATCTGACGACGGGCGATGCAAATGCAGCCATATACAATCAGCTCGGCCTGTGCGACCTCGCAATGGGAGAGTATCACAAAGCACTCGAAGCTTTTGATGCCGGAATGCAGACCGGTGACACATCACTCATGCAGAGCCTCTCATACAATGAGATCGTGGCTTACGAGTACCTCGGAGATTTCACTTCCGCGGCCGCTCTCATGGAGAATTACGTAAAGAATTATCCCGAGGATGAAGCTGCATTGAGAGAGCAGCAGTTCCTCGCAACGAGATAAAAGAAAGGATCTGAAGACATGATCGATAAACTCATTCAGGGGATCAAAAAAACAGGAGCGCCCATTGTAGTCGGCTTAGACCCTATGATGAAGTATGTGCCCGAACATATCAAAGCCAAGGCTTTCAAGGCGCAGGGCGAGACCTTAGAGGGCGCAGCGGAAGCAATACTTGAGTACAACAAGGGACTGGTTGATGCGATATATGACCTTGTGCCCGCTGTTAAGCCTCAGATCGCGATGTATGAGCAGTTCGGCATCCCCGGACTCATCGCATTTAAAAAGACCGTTGACTACTGCAAAGAAAAAGGACTCGTTGTTATCGGTGATATAAAGAGAGGTGATATCGGATCTACTTCCGAAGCGTACGCAGTAGGACATATCGGAAAGGTTGCAATAGGTGCAAACAAGATCGCTGCATTCGACGAGGATATAGTTACAGTCAATCCTTATCTCGGAAGCGATGGAGTACAGCCTTTCGTGAAGGTCTGCACCGAGGAGGACAAGGGAATCTTCGTACTTGTTAAGACCTCCAATCCTTCGAGCGGAGAGCTTCAGGATCTCGAGTGCGACGGTAAGCACATCTACGAGATCATGGGCGAGATGGTAAATAAATGGAATGCACCTACGATCAAGGATGGCGCGAAGTACGGTGAAGTCGGTGCCGTTGTCGGAGCTACTTATCCCGAGCAGGGCAAGGTGTTGAGAAAGATCATGGCCAACTCCTACATCCTCGTTCCGGGCTACGGAGCACAGGGCGGAAAGGGAGCAGACCTTGTTCATTTCTTTGACGAGGACGGACTCGGAGCCATAGTTAATTCTTCGAGAGGAATCATCGCCGCATATACCCAGGAGAAATATGCATCCTACGGAGACGAAGGATTTGCGGATGCGGCAAGGGCTGCAGTGCTCGATATGAAAAAAGATATTTCGGATGCTCTTGAGGCAAGAGGCTGAGATAATTTGCGGATGTAATATACCGCAGGGAGGTTAAGCATGAAAAAGATTCTGTTTGTTGCATCGGAAGGCGTGCCTTTCGTAAAGACCGGAGGACTTGCCGACGTTGTCGGATCCCTTCCCAAGTACATCGACAAGAAGTACTTCGACGTGAGGGTTTTCCTTCCAAAGTATGCCTGCATGAAGCCTGAATTTGCGGGCAAGCTCAACTATGTGACAAATTTCTACATGGATTTCAACTGGCAGAATGTATATGTCGGTATCTTCGAAGCCAAGGTAGACGGAGTACAGTATTACTTCATCGACAATGAATTCTACTGGAGCGGTCCCAAGGTATATAATGACGATCCCAGATACGAGATCGAGAGATATTCATACTTCTGCAAGGCCGTGCTTTCAGCGCTTCCTGTGATCGATTTCAGACCCGACCTCATCCACTGCCACGACTGGCAGACCGGACTCATCCCCGTATATCTCCACGAGAGATTTGCAGGCGGTGATTTCTATCGCGGTATCAAGACTGTTATCACGATCCACAACCTCAAGTTCCAGGGCAAGTGGGATGTTAAGACCGTTAAGAACCTGACCGGACTTCCCGATTATTACTTTGCTCCCGATAAGCTTGAATCATACAAGGATGCAAACCTCTTAAAGGGAGGTATCGTTTTTGCTGATGCTATCACTACCGTTAGTGACACTTACGCAGAGGAGATCAAGATGCCTTTCTACGGAGAGGGGCTCGACGGCCTGCTCCGCGCACGTGCGGGATCTCTTCGCGGTATAGTCAACGGTATCGACTACAGCGACTTTGATCCTACCACGGACAAGAATATCGTAAAGCAGTACGATGTAAAGAATTTCCGCAAGGAGAAATCCAAAAACAAGAAAGCGCTCCAGGAGGAACTCGGACTTGCTGTCGATGAGAAGAAGATGATGATCGGCATCGTCTCCAGACTTACTGATCAGAAGGGTCTCGACCTCGTTGCTTATATCATGGACGAGCTCTGCCAGGATGATATTCAACTCGTAGTACTCGGTACGGGTGAGGAACGTTACGAGAATATGTTCCGCCACTTCGACTGGAAGTACAGCGACAAGGTATCCGCAAACATCTACTACTCGGATCCTCTTTCACACAAGATCTACGCTGCATGCGATGCATACCTTATGCCTTCACTCTTTGAGCCCTGTGGCCTCTCGCAGCTGATCGCCCTTCATTACGGTACTGTTCCCATCGTCCGTGAGACAGGCGGCTTAAAGGACACTGTAGAGCCTTACAACGAGTATGAGAGCAAGGGTACAGGATTCTCATTCGTCAATTACAACGCTCACGAGCTCCTTCGCACGATCCGCTACGCCGAGCAGATCTACTACGACAGACGCCGTGAGTGGAACAAGATAGTAGACCGCGCTATGGCCGTAGATTATTCCTGGTCCGTCTCCGCCGGCAAGTACCAGGAGATGTACGACTGGTTGATAGGGTAGGCCTCAAACGCAGATTCTAAGCGGGTTTCAAGAAGCGGGAAACGGCTTTGACTACAATTTGACTACACTGGATTGTAGTAGACATAACATAACATCAGGTTTTTAATTGTATCAGATGATAGACACTTTTCTGGGAAACACCGGAGAGGTGTCTTTTTCTGTATGGTCAAAAACATTTTAAATTTTTGGGTGAAGAGTAGCTGATTATGTATGAAATCCCGGGAAACCTTGTCGGTTTTCCGGATTTTTTTTCATTGACATCTACACAATGTGGAGGTAATATAAAGACACAATACGACTACACAATGTGTAGGACGCGATATAGTTTTAGTTTTTTATCGGAAAGGAGATTCCACGTTATGTCGACAAAAACATATATGGTTGAGGGAATGAAGATCCAGATAGATGTTGATAAAAATGAAAACTTTGAGAAAAGAATGATTTCATACTATATCCGTGCCATCAGAAATGAGGCCGGAATGAGTAGAACGGAGTTTTCTAAATGGATTGGTATGCCACAGCGCACTCTGGAAGCCTGGGAAAGAGGAGAGAGAGAAATGCCTGAATATGTCCTCAGACTCATAGCCTACAAGGTTCGAATGGAGAAGGCGGCAGGAAGGATTTGAAAGGAGGCATTTATGCTTATAAATGGAAATGAGGTCAATATCAGTAAGCTGACAGTTGAAGAGGCTAATAATTTATCTGCCCTCGCGAATTTGAATGATCATTTTGAAGGGGATTCTGCATTATACCAAACAGATGAGATCATCGATATTGCAGGATTCAGATTTAAACCTGCGTACGAATTTGAGATTATAGATGAAGTGCCATCTTTGAACTGCATATACTTGAAGCCCGAACGAGGTGGAGATACAGTTCTTGAAATTATCCATAACTGGAAAGATAAGATTTGTGAATTATATGATTGTGAGACTTTGAGTGAATCGTATGAACAGCCAGATTATCATGGAAGGTTTGCATATGAAGGCGATGATGACTACTGGACTATAAAAAAGAGTACGAACGCGTTTAACCTTGATTATGAGGTACGCATTGTTGTTATGTAATTTACTGATAAAAATATCAAGCGGATGGGAAAGAAGTATTTTCCTGTCCGCATTTTTGTGATAATAATAAAGAAGCTGAATGCCATTTTAAAAGGAATGTGCAGGAAATAAATCTGGTTACTCTATTTTTTTATATCTATTTGATTGATTGAAAAAAGCTTCAAAACCGCATGATTGAAATGTTTGTTACTATTCACAGATAAATGGAAGTGAAGAATGAAGCTCACATCAGTGGGCTTTATTTTTATTGTTGAAACGGTTAGAATCTTTGTATTAAGCAAATCGGAATTTTACGCACAGTTTGATAGAGGATAATGAGAACAGCCAATTCTTCGAGAAACTAAGTGATTATTCCGGCCCTCCCAGAGCCACCATTCCGGAGAATGAGAGCCACTGATTCCGGAGTTTTGGAGCCACCTTGCGGCCACTGAATCATATATTCCTTTATACTGTACGTGCATGCCTTCAGCGTGACTACAGATAAAGGAGGGTCAAATCTATGACCAAGTATCGTGAGATCCTTCGGCTAAAAAACCAGGGATCATACAGCACTCTGG
>DFKT01000079.1 GCA_002373595.1 Lachnospiraceae bacterium UBA3638
CATCCCATGACAATCGATGGAGAGAACGGAGTATATTTTGCTGTGTGGGCACCCGGCGCTATCAGGGTAAGCGTCATCGGCAGCTTCAATGATTTTGACGGACGCACCTGCCAGATGAACCGCAAGGGTGATTCAGGTATCTTTGAACTCTTTGTTCCCTATGCGGAAATAGGAGATCAGTATCAGTTTGAATTAAAACTCCACGGCGGAGTCATCCGCAAAGTATCCGACCCTTACGCAAGGGGCTGCGCCGGGGAAGGTATGAGCGTTGTTGTTTCGGATGATAATTACAAGTGGACCGATGCTTCATTTATCAAAAATCGCAAATCCTTCCGGAAAGCTCAAAATGCGGTAAGCATTTACGAAGTTAACCCCGCCGATTTCATCGGTGGCGGAAAGCCTGCATTTGTGAATATGATCGATGCCGTGATCCCTGCGGCCAAGACGATGAACTTCACTCATGTAGAACTCCTTCCCGTTATGGAGAGAGGTGCCGGTGATCATGATGACCATCGTACATATTCTTTCTTCGCAACGGATCATGAATTCGGTACTCCCGATGAGTTAAAGGATTTTGTAAATAAGCTTCATGCGGAAGGCATTGGCTTGATCCTTGATTGGGTGCCTGCATACTTCGCACCTGATGCTCACGGCCTTGCATGCCTTGACGGCACATGCCTCTACGAGCACCAGGATCCCAGACAGGGCGTATGCCCCGATACAGGAGCTCTTATATTCAACTACGCCAGACCTCAGGTTCACAACTTCCTCTTGTCGGCAGGACTCTACTGGGCAAGAGAGTTCCATGCTGACGGCATCAGGACCGATGGCGTTGCAAGGATGCTCTATCTTGACTATGCGAGAAATGACGGAGCTTGGGTCGCAAATATGTACGGCGGCAATGAGAATCTCGACGCTATCGATTTTATCAGAGAGTTCAATGGCCTGCTTAATTCCAAGTGCTCAGGAGTGATGTCCATAGCCGAAGACTCTTCGGCACATCCCCAGGTTACCGATCCCGCGGGAGAAGGCGGACTCGGATTTGATATCAAGTTCAATTATGCTTTTACGGAGGAATATTTCAGATTCATCGGACGCGATCCACTGTATAGAGGACAGGGACTTACCGAGCTTAACAATGGCATGACTTATGCTTTTGCAGACAAATATATGCTTGGTTTCCATTACGGTCATGTTGGCAAGGACGGTAAGAAGCTTCTCGACAGATTCCCCGGAACCGATGAACAGAAAGAAGCAAATTTAAGGCTCTCGCTGGCATATATGTTTACTCATCCCGGAGCCAAGATGCTTGCTGCGAAGGAAAGACGCACCGGCACAGCTAAACTCGTAGCTGACCTGAACCGTATATATCGCGATTATCCTGCGCTTCACACAATAGACAACGATCCTGCCTGCTTTGAGTGGCTCAGCTCGATGAACTATGAGCAGTGCTGCATATCATACATCAGAAAGACCGATGATCCCGAGGAGATGCTCGTTGTGGCAGTTAACTTCTCCGGAGCACCGCAGACATTCATCACCGGAGCACCTTACGAAGGAAAGTATCGCGAGATCCTTAATTCCGAGGATATGAATTACGGCGGCAAAGGCAAACTTTCCAAGACTGTTAAGCGCGCAAGTGACCTTAGATATGACGGAAGGACGCAGAGCCTTACACTTAAACTGGCACCGCTTTCCGTTGTCATATATGAGTTCATCCCTTATACCGAGGAGGAACTCGAGAAAGTTATCGAGGAAAGGATCAGGAGTTATACTCCGATAAAGCGCAGTAAGCCCGACAAGAAGGAGCCCGCTGCCAAGTCCGTACACAGTACAAATACTTCTTCAAAGACCTCGAAAACAGGCACCAATGTTTCAAAAGGCGTAAAAAAACCTGTGTGTTGACACGCCCTGACTAAAACCGTATAATGTACCTCGGCTTGTTTTTAAGCCATGCTAAAGTAGCTCAGTCGGTAGAGCACTTCACTCGTAATGAAGGGGTCGCGGGTTCAAATCCCGCCTTTAGCTTAGGGACCCGGGGTACGGATGAGGCAGAGCCTTTTCGGAACCCCGGTTTTTGTTATAGAAAAGTAAATGTGGCGATTCCGCCAAAGAATATAATACAGGAGATAAAGAAAATGCCCGAGTATTACAACCATCACGAAGTAGAGCCTAAATGGCAGAAAGTATGGGACGATGAGAAAGCGTTCCACGCACCCAATGATTACTCCAAGCCCAAGTATTACGCACTCGTTGAGTTCCCTTATCCTTCGGGACAGGGACTTCATGTAGGACATCCCCGTCCGTACACCGCACTTGATATAGTATCGAGAAAGCGTCGTATGCAGGGATATAACGTACTTTTCCCGATGGGCTGGGATGCGTTCGGACTTCCCACAGAGAACTATGCCATCAAGAATAAGATCCATCCCAAGATCGTTACCAGGAATAACGTATCAAGGTTCAAGGAGCAGCTCCACTCACTCGGATATTCATTTGACTGGGAGAGAGAGGTCAATACCACCGATCCCGGATATTATCGCTGGACTCAGTGGATCTTCCTTAAGCTCTTCAATGCAGGACTTGCATATAAGTCTGAGATGCCCATCAACTGGTGCACATCCTGTAAGGTAGGACTTGCAAACGAAGAAGTCGTTGACGGCGTATGCGAGAGATGCGGATCTCCCGTTGTTCGTAAAGTAAAGAGTCAGTGGATGCTTAAGATCACCGAGTATGCGGATAAGCTCCTTGAAGGTCTGGACAGCGTGGATTATGTAGAGCGCATCAAGGCACAGCAGAGAAACTGGATCGGCAGAAGTACCGGTGCGGAAGTTGATTTTGCATTAAAGGATCTCGATGAGAAACTCACAGTATATACGACCCGTCCCGACACCCTTTTCGGTGCGACTTACATGGTCGTTTCTCCCGAGCATCCCATGATCGACAAGTATAAGGACAGGATCGCCAACTGGGATGAGGTTGTCTCATACCGTGAGAGCGCTGCCAAGAAGTCTGATTTTGAGCGTACCGAGCTTGCCAAGGACAAGACCGGCGTGTGCCTCGACGGCGTAAGTGCTATCAATCCCGTTAATGATAAAGAGATCCCTATCTGGATTTCGGATTATGTACTCATGAGCTACGGAACCGGAGCCATCATGGCAGTACCTGCTCACGATGACAGAGACTGGGACTTTGCCAAGAAATTCGGACTTCCCATCATCGAGGTAGTAGGCGGAAGCCCTGTACCGGTTACCGATGCTGCGTTTACCGATGTTGCTACAGGTACACTTGTCAATTCCGGATTCCTTGACGGACTTTCTGTTGCGGATGCCAAGGTTAAGATCATTGAATTCCTTGAGAGCAAAGGGATCGGACATGCCAAGGTCAACTTCAAGTTAAGAGACTGGGTATTCTCCAGACAGCGTTACTGGGGCGAGCCCATCCCCATCATCCACTGCGACAAGTGCGGATATGTGCCTCTTTCAGAGGATCAGCTTCCTCTTGAACTTCCCGAGGTAGAGAGTTACGAGCCCACCGACAACGGTGAATCACCTCTTGCCAAGATGACCGACTGGATAAATGTTAAATGTCCTAAGTGCGGAGGAGATGCAAAGAGAGAGACCGATACCATGCCTCAGTGGGCAGGTTCGTCATGGTATTTCCTTCGTTACTGCGATCCTGCCAATGACAAGGAACTCGCAAGCAAGGAAGCTCTTAAGTACTGGATGCCTGTAGACTGGTACAACGGAGGAATGGAGCACACGACTCTGCATCTTCTCTATTCCAGATTCTGGCACAGATTCCTCTATGACCAGGGCGTAGTCACCACTCCCGAGCCCTATGCTAAGCGCACCAGCCACGGCATGATCCTCGGAGAGAATGGAGAGAAGATGTCCAAGTCCAGAGGAAATGTAGTAAATCCCGACGATATCGTAAGGGAATACGGTGCTGATACGCTCCGTACTTACGAGATGTTCATAGGTGCTTTCGACCAGGCTGCAAGCTGGAGCGAGGATGGCGTTAAAGGATGCAGGAGATTCCTCGACAGAGTATGGAAGCTCTCCGAGATCCTGACAGACGGAGATGCTTATTCTTCCGACCTTGAAGCCAAGATGCATCAGACCATTAAGAAGGTCAGCTCCGATTTTGAGAGCCTCAAGTACAATACAGCTATCGCTGCACTCATGGCTCTCATCAACGAGTTCTATAAGAAGGGAAGTTTAAACAGAGCAGAGTTTGGAACCTTCCTTACACTTCTCAACCCCGTTGCTCCTCATATCACCGAGGAACTCTGGAATGCAAACGGATACGAGGGAAGGCTCTATGCTCAGAAGTGGCCCGAGTTTGACGAGGCTAAGACCGTCGAGAATACCGTTACTATCGCAGTGCAGGTTAACGGCAAACTTCGCGGAACCTTCGAGGCTGACAGAAATGCTTCCAAAGAAGATATGATCGCCAAGGCTAAGGAGGTCGTTGCAGACCGTCTTACCGGAGAGATCAAGAAGGAGATATACGTACCCGGCAAGCTTGTTAATATCGTAGTAGCAGGCTGAGATCGGTTTTAGGACATGGCTGATAAAGTATTTGTAGAATCGGGCAGGAATAATCGGAATACACAAACACGGGCAACCGCCAATTCCGGCGTAAACCGAGCGGGAGCCCGCACAGCAGCCGGCTCGGGCGCAGGAACAGGCAGAAGCTCGGATGATCGCAGGCTCGAACGCGACAGGGAAGATGAAAAGTCAACTGCTGCGAAAAAAGCGATCGACGAGGAAGTAGAAGCGAACGCAAGAAAGCTCCTTAAGAGAAAGGAACTCATAAGGAAGATCGTCATTGCTTCTCTTGCCGTAATTGTTCTCGTGAGCATTGCTTTTATGGTAAAGACTGCGCTTGATACCAAGAGCGCCGATATTTCCGCCGAGATGCTCTCCAAAGTAAAGGAGAGAGAGAATAATAACCCCGACGGTACGCCTGCCGATGATCAGCCCGAGATCCACTATACCGAGGAAGGAGAGCCCAAAGAAGTCCTTCCCGAATATAAAGATTTATTAAATATTAACAAAAACCTAATCGGCTGGATCAAAATAGCCGATATACTTCCTGAAGAAGGTCTGCCCGTCATGCAGTTGCCCGCAGATAACCCTAACGGCAATACCTGGTACCTTGAGCATGACATCAGCGGCAAGGAGAATAAGAACGGTACGCTCTTTATGGACAATCGCTGCGATGCGATGAAACCCGGGATGAATCTCATCATCTACGGACATCATATGAGAAGCGGAGCTATGTTCGGAAATCTCGAGAAGTATGACAGTGAGGATTTCTGGAGCAAGCACAAGGCCTTCACATTCGATACGATCTACGACCACGGTACATATCAGGTAATGTATGTATTCCGTACGGCCGTTAAGAAACAGGGTGATATTACTTACAAGTACTACGATTTTACCGGCGATGTCACCCCGTCGGAATTTGAAAGCTATATGAATGAGATGGCTGAAATGTCTCTCTATGACACAGGGGTTACTGCCTCCTATGGGGATCACCTCATAATGCTCTCAACCTGTGATTATGAGGAGGCAAACGGCCGCTTTGTGGTTGTCGGAAAGAAGATCAGATAAACTTAAGGCACAGCCCTAAAATGCGGAATATATCCGTATGAGGAGGATTAAGGAAATGGCTAAGAAAAAAGGCTCAAAAAGGAGAATGAAGAAGCAGGTCAGAAAGACCTTCGGCGCGCTCTTCCTTGCAGCAGCGATCGGTGTCGCAATGATCCCGACCCGCTCCATAGAAGGAGGTGAAGCGCAGGCAGCCAACTCCTGTAACGGAGCAGATATAAATGAGTATTATATACTAAAACAGGCTCCTTCGACGCCAAATGCCAATACTCCGACCAGTGAGATCCCTTTCGTTGATCCTTCGACTACCGTATATACCACCGGTGATATGCATTTTATGTTTGCATATGTTAATGCAGCCGGTGTAGATGCCACAGGAGATACCAATAAGTTCGCCATTATTCTCGGATATGATCCTTCCGGTGCCGTTGACAGTTCAGGTAATCTGGTTATCCCCGAATATGTTCAGAGTTACAAGAAACTGAGCGATGCCGAAGGATACTGTCTTGCCAACGTATCCGGAGAGTATCTCTATTACAGATTCCTCGATTCTTATGAATTCTCGATCAAAGTAGCTGACGGTGCGACCAATCCCATCGAGTCCAATACCACATATTATCAGAAGTACAGCGTCGGAGATCAGACTTATTATGATTTTCTTCAGCCCTATGTACCCGAGGCAAAGCGTGAGAATCCCGGCTACTTCGAACTTGTAAAACCCAACAGGATAGGTCTTTTCAAGGTTGAAGATAAGTCCGGAAAAAGAGATATAGATGAGAACGGTGTAGATCAGGGAAATACAATCTATACTTACCGGGTAGAGAATACTACTTATATTCCCTGTACCGCAGCCAACAGCTCTACATGGTCATCATATGACAAGAGTTCACTTTTCTATCGCAATGAAGCGGTAAGTGAAGACAGCGAACTCAGATATCAGCAGTGTACCGATGCAGCTAAGCAGTATGTAGACAATATCGCTGTAAGATACATCGGAAATCAGTTCGTATATTATGACAATACGACCCGTCAGTACAAGATCTCTACCGATGCGATAGATGATGATCATCCCGGCAACGGTGTATTTGCAGATACCAAAGGCGGTAATATTGTAAATCTTACAATCCCGACCACTATGGAAGGTATCGGAGATTATGCATTCTACAGATGTACTGCACTGAACAGGATACAGTTCTCTAACGGCCTGGTTGCTATCGGTAACCATGCTTTTGACGGATGTGGAGCTCTTACCGGCGTCGGAATGCCTGAGAGTCCCAGAATCAATACCATCGGTGCATATGCATTTAAGAACTGTGCAAGCCTTAGCAGTTTCTATATCCCTCACAGTATATCCATGCTCTGTGACGGAGTATTTGAGTATTGCACATCACTTACTTCCATGGACCTTTCGGGTGATATCAATGAGGATCCTACCACTGAGCAGGCACAGCTTAAAACGATAGGTAATCATCTATTCTACGGATGCTCGAATCTTCAGACGCTTATCCTTCCTGCTAAACTTGGACAAGGATATACTTCAGATTATGATCCTGCTAATATATCCACGTCGGGTTGTAGGAAGATAAATATCAATATTGTTGAGGACTGTCCTAACCTTAAGAAGATAACCGTGGTGAGTCCCAATGTTGTTTTTGTTGATGATTCTCATTCAAACTGTGGATTCTGCGTTGGCTCTGAAGCGAAGAAAGACAAGGGATCGTTTCATCATCAGCTTGTTTCCGACGAGTTCTACTTCGAGAGCAAGGACCCCGCAGCAGCTCAGCCGCCCAGCACCAATATAGGCGCACTTCACCGTATGTGCCAAAGCATGGATACGGGATATGAATTTACCTACAAGTATTATGGTCAGGAGCTTTACGAGAAGACTGTAGCCGAGGAAGGTGGCGGAAAGGCCATTTACCAGGTTGACAATAGCAACTCCATGGTAGGTTTCCTTGCCAACGGAAATGTTGAGTCGCTCTCGTTCCCCGAGCACTTCGGACCTTACCATATTGAGAAGATCCCTGATGGAAAGTGTATGAATATCTGTACACTTAAGAAGGTTACGCTTCCTTCGACCATCAATGAGATAGGCGCAAGTGCTTTCAAGGGATGTCATAATCTTACCATTGTATTCTTTGGAAACGATCAGGTTGTGATCGGTGATGAGGCATTTAAGACTCAGCATACTTCCAATCACTCGCCGAGTTGTCCCGATCATCTGACTAACGCGACATGTCCCGACACTATTGGCGGAACGCCTGACGTTAAGCTTTACTTTGTCACTACGGTAGATGCAGATTCCACTCCTTTTGCTTATGCTATGAGCGACAGGGGTAAGTACAACCATCCTCAGCAGACCGATTCCTGGCCGATAGTATTCTCGGGATTCCCCAATCTCCTTGAGATCAGTTACAATCCGGCCAAGAGATGTGCTGAGCTTATTAAATTCCCGACAGAAGGTTCACTCGGTAGTTATGTAGACCCTTCGAATATTTACCTTTCTACTGAAGAAAAAACAGCTATCAGTCATTATCTGTCTGAGCGTACAAGTAAATCGAGAGAAGAAATTGAGTTAAGCGGAACCACCTACGACAAACAGCTCGTTGCCGTATGTAACGAACTCTTTATCCCCAAGGGAGTTGCTTCTATCGAAGACGGTCTGTTTAAACGTGTTACTACAACCGGCGGTAATTATCCTATGAAGGTCAATACTTCCGGACTTACAGAGATAGATGTTGATTACACAAAGGATGCTAACGGAAAACCCATACTTGATTCAAACGGAAGAGTACAGATCGATGCTACGAAGAGTGACTTCGCAGGATGTGATACTCTGACCGCAATTACATTCTCCGGTGAGACCACGCTCACCTTACCTGAGTATGCTTTCTATAATGATGACGGACTTACATATGTTTACTCCACCCAGCCCATCGATAAGATCGGAGAGGAAGCATTTGCAGAATGCGATGATCTCGGTTCCGTAGAGATGTATGGAGTTAAGGAGATCGGAGATCATGCATTCCGGAATGACCAAGCTCTTTCGGAGGTTAAGTTTGATGCAAGCGTAACCACGCTCGGACTTGCTCCTTTCAGAATCAATTATTATAACCGCGACGGTGCAGCGACTCCTCCTACTTATGACCTTGCAGCGCTTCGTTCGCTTACTACCAATGTCGATTTCCAGGACAGCACCAGATTCAAGACGGATAACGGTATCATCTATTCGCTTGATGACTCAGGTAATAAGAACGCACTCATTGAGTTCCTGCCCGGTAGAAGTGCGGGAACCGTTCAGCCCAGCGAGACCAAGGGGGTTAAGGCTATTTCCGAAGAGGCATTTGCGGATACCAGAGTAAATGTTGTTACTCTTGATAATGCTTCGTTTAGCGCACTTCCTGCGAGAGCGTTTGAGGATACGCCGGATCTCGTATCGGTAACGCTTCCTCAGTCGTGTGAAGTTATCAATGATTATGCGTTTAAAGGCTCCAATATCAAAAACCTCACTGTAATGTGTGATGATCTGGATTGGACATCGAACGGACTTGATCTTGTCAGAACGACCATGACCGATCCTACCAATGACTCTACCGACCACGGTGTTTCCGAGGGTGCCAATAGCAACCTTACTGTATACGCACCGGCAGAAACGGACGGAGATGGAAATGTAACCACTAAGAGCAGGGCTTACAGCAGATTTGAGAATCATCATTACTTCATGCAGGCATATAAGCCCATCAAGCATTACTATGTAACCTACTACGATTACAAGGATGCAAATGCAACTAAGGCTACACTTGAGTTTACCGATGAGTATGTAGAGGGAGATCAGGTAATCCTTCGCGATCCTATCATGGATGCAGACAATAAGCATTCGACACCTGGATTTGCATTCGAGTATTATTATAACCTCTACGACACAGAGGAGACTTACGATTACAGACACAGCTTCACCATCAATGCCGACCTGACCGTAGTAGCCAAGTACAAGGGACTCAACGAGTCTTATACTGCAATATTCTATGACACCGATCCTGATACAGGTGCTACGGGTGCGGCTCTTATGATGGATGTACCCGTACTCACTACTGATGATAACGGCACTACCAAGTACTATATCAATCCCAACCAGATAGCATACCTTGCGCCTACAGAGAAGAGCGGATATTCCTTCCAGACCTGGCAGAAGATCGATCCCAGGAACGGCGCGCTCTTTACTCTCGATCAGGTAGAGGAGAAGGATGGCGTTATCAAGTTCTACGCTAAGTACACCTCCGGCTCAGGCGGCGGGGGAACCAGCGGCGGTGGCGGAACCGTAGGCCCCGGCCAATACAAGGTTACTTATTACCTTCCCGACGGAACGCTCTATCAGACCTGGGGCATAGATCCGGGCGGAACAGCATATGACCTTGTAGTTCCCAACTACTCGAGATCAGAGTGGAAGTGGTCTCCTGATGTTGCAACGACAGTCATCAATTCGGATACCAGATTTGTACTTGTTCCTGCGGATGGAGCTGATCCCGATGCCACCAACAAGTACACTGCAACATACTATTACACCGACGGCGTGACCGTATACCAGACCTTAAGTATCGAGAAGGATTCAACTCCTCCCGACCTTATGATGCCTGACGGATACAAGAACTGTAAGTGGTCACCTGATCCCTCATCTGTCACCATGGACAAGAATATGAGATTCACCATGGTCAAGAATCCTGATTATTCGGGAGATGACGATTATACCGGACCTTACTATACCCTTACCGTTGTAAACGGAAACGGATCCGGAAGCTATAAGCCCGGAGCGCAGGTCGTAATAGTCGCTAACGATCCCAAGACCGGTACGAAGTTTAACAGCTGGACCGTATCGCCCGATACGACAGCTCTTGCATCAAAGGCTCTCTCGGCTACCGTTCTTACCATGCCGGCTGAGAATGTTACCGTTACTGCTAACTACGTAGCAGGTAATAGCGGTGGAAACGTCAACTATACCGGCGGATCAGGTACCACGGGTGGCAGAAATGTTAATCCCGGAACTATTACAAGAAGCTCCGGAACGACCGTAGTCATCGACAAGAACGGTCTGTCCAATACCGGTGTTGTATCGGCTACCGTTAACGGATCTTCCGATAACTTCACCATCAAGGTTACCGAGAACTCGGCTGCTGCAGAGTCCGTCCTCAGAGCACTTCTTACTGAGTACGGCAGCGTAGAAGATATCGAGTACTTCCCGATGGATATCTCGCTTTACGATGCGGCAGGAACCAAGAAGATCCTCGACACCACAGGACTTACCGTAACCGTTACCCTGCCTCTTCCCGATTCCCTTAAGGATTATGCGGGTAATAACAAGGTTGCAGGCGTCATCGACAACAGACTTGATGTATTAAGCCCCAGATTCTCAACAATCTCGGGTGTACCTTGCGTAACCTTTACATGTACTCACTTCTCACCTTACGTCATCTATGTGAACAAGGTTCAGATGACTGCGGGCGGAGATCCCGGCGGCAGAAATCCGGGAGCATATGACAATACTCCCAAGACCGGCGATATCCATCCTAAGTGGTTCCTTTCCATCGGACTCCTTGCGATGTCGCTCGTACTTTTCCTCATGAAGGATAAGAAGCCTGCTAAAGTAAAGTCAGCAAAGTAAAAGGACGGATATGAGAAAGTTAAAACTATTGGGCGTAGCGCTCATTATAGCTTCTTTACTCGTAGCCTCGATACCTGCATCGGAGGTGGCGGCAGCAACCGCTGCCTCCGATTTTGTCATATCCTCGGATTATACCCTTACGAAGTACAAGGGAACTGCCACGGATGTAGTCATACCCAGCTCTGTATTAAAGATCGCTACGGATGCTTTCAAGAATAATACGGACATAGTCAGTGTCACCATCCCTGACAGTGTCAAGAAGATCGAGCCTTATGCATTCTGGGGATGCTCCAATCTTGAAGTCATTTCTTTCGGTTCCGGCATCAATGAGTTAGGTGATTTCATATTGGCCAACTGTAAGGGTCTTCGGTCTGTTGTGGTTCCGTCCAATGTCTTAAGCATCGGCATATATTCTTTCCAGGATGATGTAAGTCTCACGGATATCACTATCCCATATACGACGAGAAGCATTCACCGCACCGCGTTTGACGGATGTATCAATCTGGTCATTCATGCACCTGCGGGCTCATATGCGGACAAGTATGCAGCGGAATTTGAAAAAAGAAGGCAGGAGATGCCGGATTACGGCTGGACTCCGGAGGATGTGGATCCCGAGACTCCCGCAGTGATCGACGGAACAGGAGAAACAGGTGATGGTGAGACCGGCCCGGAAGGCAGCTCTTCCGAAGAGGAGACTCCCGGCAATGACCTCTCCAGTGTAAGAATAGTCGATAACAGAGCGGTATTTTTCATAGATACCGATAAGATGAAGACCTACGGCGGAAGTGAACAGCCCGAGATGCAGGATGACAAGAGCAGTGATGCCGAAGGTGCATTCGTATCCCGCATTCCCAAATACCGTATAGTAGACGGTACGACTGTCGCTGATAATGCATATTACAAAGCTGAAGGGCTGAGCGCACTTTCGGTTCCTGACGGTATAAAGAGCATCGGACAGTTTGCATATGCGAGAAGCTCCGTTACATCCGTGACCATCCCCGACGGCTGCACGGAGATCGGATACGGTGCTTTCTATCACTGTGATGATCTGGACTATGCCAAACTTCCCGACAGCATATTGTCCGTTGAACCCAAGGCTTTCGATCATACCAAGTGGGTCGATAATTTCTATGCCGGAACCATCGGAAACGGTGATTTCCTTATAAGCGGAGGAGTGGTCATTGCTTACAGAGGTGAAGCGGAAGATCTGATCATTCCCGACGGGGTAAGAGTTATTGCTTCGGGCGTATTCAAGGATAATACCAATATCAAGTCTGTTACTTTCCCCGATACCCTTATATGCGTTGGCGAGGAAGCTTTCTACGGATGTTCAAATCTTTCCGGGATGAATCTGGATGAGAATATCGGATGGATCAATGACAGAGCTTTCAGAGGATGTCCTATATCTTCCGTATCATTTCCCGAGAATTTTGCATTCCTTGGCCTGTGCGCATTTAATGATGATACCGAGCTTCTCTATGCGGGTGACGAACCGGCTGCTACGAGAAGCACTTCTTCTGAAAGACTTGCAGATCAGTCATTTCGCGATATGGCTCCCAAGGCCGATGAATCCACGCTTTCAGTGCTGGCTTCGGCTGAGTCCGGAGTGATCGTTCTTCCGATAGATGAAGGTATACAGGCATCTCTTGAAGGCGCTAAAAGACCTTATATCCTGCTTGCAGACAGGCTTGTTTACAGCGAGGAATTGGAGGATGCCATCAGGCGCATCTCGGATCATATAGAGTCGCTTCATCTGAAAGAGAATCTCTCGATGTTTGACCTTAATATGATAGACGACAGCGGTATACATATTTCCAAGCTTGGAAAACAGGCTCTTACCGTTATGGTACCCATTCCGGAGGGAATGAATGATTCCAAGCCCGTAACGCTTACTGTCGACAGAAACGGACAGCTCGAGGAGCTTGAGACCGATATTGTAAAAGTTGGAGACGATATGTTTGTCAGATTTAAGACCTATCATCTGACTCCCTTTGCGATATATTCCACCGGTGATACTCTCGGAGATGATGAGATAGTCATATCCGAAACCGTCACTCAGGCTATGGGAGGCAGAAGACCCGTATCTGCCGGCGATACTGCAAAGCCCGGATTCGGAGATCTCTTCAAGGCGTGGATAGAAGCTATGGGCGTTATGAAACTGGTCATTGCGGGACTGCTTTTCATATCCGGATCCGTGATGGTTGCTGTCAAAAAGAAAAGATAAATGACTTCGGATACTGCATCTAAAGGAATAAAGAAAAACACAGGGAAGAGCGCATTGCTCCTCCTTGTTTGTTTTCTGTCTTCTTGTTTGATGGCTGCGATGTATTTGGCTGTGTGCGGCTTATATCCCGGAAGTGAAAAGACGCTTATATTATTTGATGTAAGGGAACAGTTTGTTTCTTTCTATGCATCGCTAAGGTATATAGGAATCGACGGAAATACACCTTTTTACAGTTTCTATGAAGCTCTGGGCGGAGGGTATATAGGACTTTGGGCATATTATCTGGCAAGTCCTCTGTCACTCTTCACGCTTTTGTTTGATATAGACAGGCTGCCGGATGCCATATGGCTCATGGATGTGCTAAAATCAGGGCTTTGCGCAGTATCTTTCGGTATATACCTTATCAGCAGACGCAAAAAGTCTGATACTACCGGTATCGAAGGAAAGATTTGGTTCGTACTTTTCTGCCTGGCATATGCTTTTATGTCGGAGGGAGTGATGTTCTATATACTCCCGATGTATACGGAAGCACTCATCCTGCTGCCTTTTATCATATTAGGATCAGAGAGGATATTTGACAGCGGAAAGCCACATATATTCATTATTTCAGCAGTTCTTATCATTTATCTCCAGTATTACACCGCTTATATGATCGCGATATTTACTTTGCTCTATGCGATATATTACAGCGCTTCCGAAAGTTATCGCAGCGGCAGGGAGCACCGTGCCAAAGCCTGGAAAATATATGTTCTGTCAGGCATTGTATCCGTTGCGCTATCCTGCCCGCTTCTTATACCGGTATTAAAGAGTCTTATAAGCGGAAAAGCGGGAGATAAGGGAGTATATTCCGACGGATCGCTTTTTGTATGTAATCCGCTTAAGATATTGGCATCGGTATTTCCTGCTTCTTATGATACGATATACAGCGATGGAGCACCGCTTTTATACTGCGGACTTATATTTGCAGCTATATCCGTATTTGTGATCGCGTGTAAAGAGCGCGGACAAAGGACTGCTGCCGTGTGCGTCATTGCGGCGATGCTGATCAGCTTTTTTTTCAGGCCGGTGTATAGGATATGGCATATGTTCAGGGATCCTGTGGCATATCCTCACAGATTCGCATTCCTATTATCATTTTTTATATTGTCGATCGCATCGGAAAGCAGTCTGCGTGATATTACAGATGCTTTGGGACGCTTATTAAACGGACGTTTAAAGCGTTTTACCGCAAATAAAGTTTTCAATCCTGCATTGATGACGATCATGTTTGCAGGAGTATCTTTAAATGCAATCTTTGTGATAAAGGGTATGCAGGCAGAGCTCCCGGGTGTATCCAGGAGCGATTATCTCTACCAGATAGATACGACGCGGCCGCTTATAGAGGAAGCCAAGTCTGATGACGGATTCTACCGTATAGAGAAGGATGACATCCTTACATCCAATGACGGCCTGTTTTACGGATATAAGGGACTTTCGTTCTTCTCATCCGACTACAATGCGGATCTGCTTAAGTTCTGCAAGGATATGGGGCTTTTGCAGTATCATTACAAGACCTTCGGTGACGGCAGTACACCTTTTACCGACAGGCTATTGGGAGTACGCTACAGACTTGCTAAATATGATATACCGTCTTTTTACAATGAGATTGATTCAAACGGATATTACAGGCTTACTGAGCTCATAGGGAGCGGCAATGTGGGATTCTTTATAGCAGGTGACATTCCGGAAGAGCCGGAATTTACAGACGATCCTTTTAAAAATCAAGTCATACTGCAGCAGACTCTGTGGGGAGGAATCGATATTTTCAGGGATGCGTCAGTTTCTGCAGAATGGATGAACGGAAAGACGCCTGTTAAGGAAGCGGACGGATCATATACTCTTGTACCCGTTAAATATACCGATATTGATATGGATGAAGCTTTTGTTACGCTTTATGGATTTCGATTTTCAGACAGAATCCCTTCTGTATATGAGCTTAAGAAGCATTTTGAATCGCCGGACAGAGAGCTCCCTTCACATGATTTCTATCTGAACTTCAGGCTTCAGGATGAATCCGAGCTATCCTACGATGAGAAATCCGAACAGTATATGATCCGCATTTATACTGAAAAAGGTCAAAACGAAAGACTTGTAGCATCATTCCTGGGATTCTCCAGAAGCTATAATGCATATCTCGGAAATATCAGGCTCGGAGAAGGGGAAAGCATCCATATAGATGGTGCAGGCTATGAGAGAGAGCCTCTTTTGTACATGTTTGACAGCTATGCATATTCGGAGCTGACTGATAGGATGTTGGCCTCGGCGCGCCATCTGTCCGATCCGACATTTGATAAAGGGGTTATGAAGCTTCGCGTATCTGCCGATGATGACGGCTTTATATTACTATCTATACCGTATTCCGACGGATTTAAAGCTTATATGGACGACAGCAAGACCGATTGCAGCGGATTCCTGGGTGCATTTACGGTCATTAAAGTGCCCGAAGGGGAGCATGACATCGCTCTTAAATACGGTTACTGATCCCGGATCATCCATAAATCCCGCAAAAACGTCTGATCCAACCATCAACAATATCTTGCGGTTGACATAATCTATCAAAACGCAAGTTCACTTGCAGATCAAGAATTTTATGAATCTTAATCAAATTTTAAACTTTATTTTTGTTCAATTTGCTTGTTTTTTCTGTAGCTTTATGGCACAATATAATGTGTTTTGTTATATATTTAACCGGAATATATTGCGGAGAATTCGTTTTGAAAGGTTTTCCTGCAAAAAAGCAGAATAATAAGAAAAAATATAAAGAGAGATCCAGAGTAAAACGCCAGGCAAAGTACGGCTCGATACCATTTCTGGTGCCCAGCGTGATCGGAGCCTGTGTATTTTTCTTTATTCCTTTTTTGGTAGTCATCAGGTATTCGATGCTTGATAACCCGTTATCGGGGAATTTTGTGGGCCTTGAAAATTACAGGTTACTGATAGAAAACGGAGCATACCGTAAAGCAGTGCACAATACCGCCATGTTTTCGGTTTATGCTGTGCCTTTGGGAGTGATCCTGAGCCTCCTTCTTGCGATGCTCATGGACTTAAAGCTTCCTTTCAGATCGGGATTTCGCAGCTTTTTCCTCAGCCCCATGATGGTTCCGGTAGCCTCGGTCGTACTTATCTGGCAGGTGCTCTTTGATTACAACGGAGCGGTCAATGCCTTCCTGTCGGGATTCGGCGCGGAAAAAGTCGATTATCTCAAGTCCGGGAAAGCGATAGCGGTAATAGTCATTCTCTTCCTCTGGAAGAACCTGGGCTATAACATGATCCTTTTCCTGGCGGCACTTTCAAGCATACCGCAGGACATCATAGAAGTTGCGATATTAGAGAGCGCGTCACCACTGCAGATATTCTTCAGGATCAAGCTTAGATATCTCGCGGGAACGTTCGTCTTTGTAACGATCATGACGCTGATCAATTCGTTTAAGATATTCCGCGAAGTATACCTGCTGACGACGGACTATCCTTACGAAACGATATATATGCTTCAGCATTATATAAATAACCGCTTCAGAAACCTTGATTATCAGGCGCTTTCCGCAGCAGCCATACTTATGAGCCTTGTGATGATAGTGATCATTGCGATCCTCTTTGTCGCTGAAGGACTTGCCGGAAAGGACCTCGAGGGATGAGCGCGGATATTCGAAACGAAAAGGATAACGCAAGAGTGGCGGCAAGGAAATATGCAGGATATTCCCGAAGACGCCCGGCTTCGCGCAAAAAGATAAAGCACGCTGTCGGAATGACGTTAGCTACATTTATCGTACTATTCCTGTCACTCCTTTTCCTTACTCCCATTGTGCTGACGATCACCAATTCGTTTATGTCACAGTCGGAGATAGCATCCAATTACGGTGCTGTATTTGCAACTACTGCAAATGGCGGAAGGAGATTTGTATCCGCCAGGGTCAACCTTAAGTACATTCCCGATATGGTGAGCTTTTCGCAGTATGTATCGGTTCTTTTTAAGAGCCCTGCGTACCTGCTCAAATATTGGAATTCGATTTTCCTTGTAGTGCCCATCACTTTTTTCCAGCTGATGGTTGCGGCGCTTGCAGGATACGGATTCTCCAGATATAACGGCAAGATAAGAGGCATCATATTTTTCTCTTATATCATTTTGATGCTGATGCCGTACCAGGTAACTCTCGTGCCCAACTTTTTGGTCAGCCAGAAGCTCGGCATAATCAATACATTCTGGGCAATATGGCTGCCCGGTGTGTTTTCACCGTTTTCGGTGTACCTTGTAACGAAGTATATGAAGAGGATACCGCCCTCGCTCATAGAAGCCGCCAAGATGGACGGCGCGGGAGAGTGGAAGGTATTTACCAGAGTCTGCTTTCCTCTTTGCAAGAGCATACTCTACGCAACGGGCATCCTCGTATTTATAGATTATTGGAATATGGTTGAGCAGCCGCTGATACTTCTTTCGGATGAAGATAAATACCCGCTGTCCGTATATCTTTCCAAGATAAACAGCGGAGAAGTAAGCCTGGCATTTGCTGTTGCAACAGTGTATATGATCCCTGCTCTTTTGGTCTTCCTGTACGGTGAGGAGAGTCTCGTCGAAGGAATATCCTATCAGGGCGGAGTTAAGAGCTAAAGACATAAACTTAAACATTTAAGGTGACGATCATGGATTTTGAAAAAAGGAAAAACTGGATCAAGAATGCGATAATAGTATTTCTCATAATACTTTTACTGCTCACATTCTTTTCCAATACGATAATGAATCACAGCCTCCCCCAGGTTGTATGTAAATATGTTGAGTCGGGAACAGTGACGACCAAGATCAGAGAGTCAGGCGTGGTAGAGAGCAAAGATCCTTACGAGGTCTCTATTAAGCAAAATATGGAAGTCGTTTCGATCGCTGTCAAAGTAGGTGATGAGGTTCAGCAGGGAGATGTTCTTATGAAACTCTCTGCCGAAGAGTCAAGTGATATCAAAGCTGCTGAAGACGCTTTAAAGCAGGCTCAGCGTGACTACAATGATAAACTCAGAAAGATTGTTGAAGATGCTGCCAAGAACAACACAAGCGGTGTGATCAATACCGGTAATTATGCTGCCAATCTCACTGCGGCTTCCGATAATGTAAAGATGGCTCAGGCTGCTATGGACAATAAGCAAAAAGAAATAGATGAAGAGACCAGAAATATCGAGAAGTTAAAACTTCAGCTTGAAAGTTCGGGAAGCTATGCCGATGAGAGCGCAAAGTATGCTGCAGCAGAGAAGATATTCAACGATGCCGAGGACGCTTACAATGACCTCGTTACACTTTATCCGGCTCCCCGTACCGCAGAACAGCAGGCTCAGATAGACAGAGCGGAGACTGCCATGAATAATGCCGAGATAGCAAAGAATGATGCAAACAAAGCTCTTAACGACAAGATGAAAAATGCCGCAAACGATACCGCATCCCTTAACGGACAGATATCCAATGCGCAGAACCACCTGCTCGATCTCAACAGTCAGATGGACCAACTTAAGAAATTCTATGATGCGGTAAAGCTTAATCTTGATAATTACATCACAGACCTTGATGCGAGCGTAGAACTTTCATACCTTGCACAAGATGTCAGCGATGCTCAGAAAGCGCTTGATAAGCTTCTTGAATCCGCAAAGGGCGGAGACCTGAAAGCTCCTATCGCGGGTAAGATCTTAAGCATTGATATACAGAGCGGAAAGGAAGCAAAAGCCGGAGATACGCTCATGACCATACAGCCTGAGGGACAGGGCTTTACCATGACTGTCACCATTCCCAACGAGAAATCCAATCTCGTAAGGACCGGTGATAATGTTGACCTTGTAAATGCATGGTGGTACAGCGATGTGGTTGCGGTCGTTTCTTCGAAGAAGCCTTCGGCATCGGATCCTGCAAGAAAGACCGATGTTGTCATCGATCTTAAAGGAGATTCACTTACTTCCGGTATCACACTCAATGTATCGATGGGTTCCAAAACTGCGGAGTATGACCTCATTGTTCCGTCCAGTGCGATACACGAAGATACCAACGGCAAGTTCGTACTCATACTTGAAGCCAAATCGACTCCTCTCGGAAACAGATATATAGCCACAAGAGCCGATATAACGGAGCTTGCCAAGGATGACACAAGGACTGCCGTAAGCGGCGGATTCTATGCATATGATTATGTCATCACGACATGTGAGAGATCCGTAAAGCCCGGAGACCAGGTAAGACTTAACGAGAATAACTGATATGACCTTTTTGCGTAAAAGAGCAAGTCTGATAATCTGTATACTTGCGGCTGCGCTCATATTGGCAGGTGCGTGCATGTGCCGTGCCGGTAAAGCAATTGAAAGAAGATATGCCGGCGATGAAACTGCCGAAAACTGGGATCCCGAAGGCGGTGCTGCCACCGTATCCGTCTATTTCTCGGAGAATGAGTTTAAAGAGAAAGACGATATCGAGACTTATAAATTTAAGATAGCTCAGGCACTTAAAGATGCCGGTTTTGAAATATCCGAAGAGGCTTATCCTTTTAAGGACAGCTACAGCGCGTACGGATCGATAGAGCTTGGTAACGGACTTAAGGATGTAAAGACAGTCTGCTACGGTGTGGGAGGGGATTTCTTTTACTTTCATCCTCTTAAGATGTTAAGCGGTTCGTACTTTGCCGACAGCAATGTAAACGATGATTTTGTAATACTGGATGAGACGACTGCGTGGCAGCTCTTTGGAAGCAATGATATAGCAGGCAAATATCTATGGGCCGGAGATAAGATGCTGTATATCAAAGGTGTGTACGAGATACCGGAGGGATCTGAGTACAAAGCCGCAGGCATGAGCGGACAGATGGTATTTACATCGTTTGATACTCTGCAGGAATTCGGTTCGACCGGAGGAATAGGACATTACGAGATAGTAATGCCCAATCCGATCAGGAACTTCGCAAAGAAAGCAGTGGGCAAATGCGCCGGACTTCCTGATGATTACTTTGACAAAGAAGAGGAAGACGGAGCCAATTCATATGACTTCGGTGAGAGCGGCGCGGCTGCCAGGTGCATTGTAAATGACAGCACATCAAGGTTTAGCCTTTCAAACCTTTTTAAGATATATAAGTCGAGATACTTCAGATCAATGAACGGAAATGCCATCATATATCCGTACTGGGAGAATCTTGCAAGATATGCGGAAGACCGCTCGGCAGCTCTTCGTATACCGGGAACGGGATTTGTCATATTTGGAACTGCTACACTGGCAATACTGTTATATTTATTTATCAGGAGGAATTATGAAATCGAAAAGGCTAGGCGCGTTATTGCTTGCATCGGTGCTTCTTGTCGCAAGCTTTTCATCATGCGGAAAAAAGGATCCGGATCAGAGCTCGGATAATAAACCGAAGCAGAAGACTGAAATAAAGGTCGGAACCAGGACCAATGATTCTTCACTCGCAAAGTCGGGTGTGTTCTCGTACAAAAATTTTGATATCGCAAGTAAGATAAGAGATACCGGTTTCCCGTTAAGCGACGGCGGTGTCGATTCATCCGATGTTGTCGGAGACAAAGTTTACTTCATTGTTCACGGATACAATTATGAGAATTATGCTGACAATAGCGGATACTTCCTTTGCTCGGCTTCTTTTGACGGAGGAGATTTAAAAGCAGTCAGACTTATGGCTTCTCCTCATGCCGCTTATATCGAGGAGCAAAAGCAGGCCGGTGAGTTGCAGCCCGGTGAAGGCGAACCTGCCGATGACGGACAGGAGCCCTCTGATGATAACGGAGAAGGTATGGATTTCGACCCCGGATATGAAGGAGACTCAACATATAAGGACTTTGCATACGATTATGTCAGAATCACCAAGGACGGCGGCGCTGTCGGTATCTGCGATTATACTTTCAACGACTGGTCTGATCCCGAGAATGAGGTCTACATGAGAGATTCTTATTTCTGCAGCTGGGATAGCGAAGGCAACGAGACTGCATGCTTTTCTCTCGGAGATCTTACGGGAGATGACGGATACATCAATAATGCCATTCTCCTTGATGACGGCAATTATGCTTTCTTCGTTTGTAAAAACGATAAATATACTCTCTATAAAGTAAGTCCTGAAGGAGAACTTTCCGACGGTAAAGAAATGCCTTCGACCGAAAGCTGGGTTGAGGCTTCCATGCGTATGGTATGTCTTAACAGCGGTGATATTCTTACTACCTATTACAATGCTAAGGATAATTGGAGAACATATTTCGCTTATCTTGATGGCAAGACTCTCAGTCTTAAAAAGAGTGTTCCCGTACCTGACAGCGAAGGAATTGCTACTTCAGGCGTGACCGGTATCGACAAGGACGGAAATGCTTACTTCGCGAACGGGACCGGTATTGTTAAATACAATCCCTCAACCGGAGCCGATCCCGTAGAGTTTTTCAATGTATTTAACTCAGCGCTTGACGGAAACGGAGTTGACGCTTTTGTGCCGATCAATGATAAGAAGTTCTTTGGATTTTATACAAAGGATACTTCGGAGTACAGTGATTCATTTGCGGCTGCAGTCTTTGATTATGTTGATCCTTCCACATTACCTGATAAAAATGTTGTTACAATCGGCATATACGGACTTGACGGAGATATCCGTTCCAGGATCACTGAGTATAACAAGACCAGCAACGAGAATGTCATCGTTATCAAGGATTATTCCAACTTCGGCACCAATGATGACTATAATGCAGGAGTAAGCGTTCTCAATACCGATATCCTTTCAGGCAAGATGCCGGATATCCTCTACATGTCACAGAACCAGATCAATTACAATATCTATGCTAAGAAGGGACTTCTTGCAGATGTTGATAATCTGATCGCAAACGACGAGGAGCTTTCGGGTTATTCTTATCTTGATAATGTATTTAATGCTTTCAGATTCAAAGATACACTTTATACCGTTGTACCGTCATTTAATATCATGACCTTTGCCGTAAAGACTGAATTCTTCCCCGGTAAGACCACATGGACCGGCAAGGAATTCCTTGATTTTGCAAAATCCCTTCCTGCGGGAGAGATGATGCTCGAGGGCATAAATAGAGAGGACTTCCTTGATTATCTGCTCAGATTTAACGGCAATGAGTTCGTTGATATTGAAAAGGGAACCTGCAACTTTGATTCGGATGATTTTATCAGCATGCTTGAGTTCTCCAAGACCCTTCCCGAGGAGATCAATTATGATGATTATGATGATGATTACTGGATGAATTATCAGTATATGTGGTCGACCGGTAAGGTAAAGACTACACAGGTTAGTATGTATAATGCTCATGATTATCACGTAAATATGTACAGTACCTTCATGGGTGATTACACCACCATCGGATTCCCTACATCTACCGGATGTGGTAATGTCATCAGCTCAGGAAACGGCTTCGCCCTTTGTGCCGACTCCGCGAACCTGCTCCATGCATGGGATTTCGTAAGATATTATCTCACTCCCGACTATCAGAATTCGCTTATCGGAAACTGGGGGATCCCGGTTATGTCCGATGTCTTTGACAAGTGGGCTGAGAACGGTAAGGAGAAGGGCTACTGGTTAGACGAGAACGGAGAGAAGCAGTATTATGATGAGTCCTACTGGGTAGGAGATCAGCAGTTTGAGATCCCGATGATGAACAATCAGCAGGTTGAGGACCTCAAGACTCTCATTAAGTCTGCTGACAGAGCTGTCTTCGTTAACCCGGACATTTCTGCGATCGTCGAGGAAGAGGCATCAGCATTCTACGCCGGATCGAAGTCCGCACAGGATGTCGCAAAGGTCATCCAGAGCCGCGTATCCATGTACGTATTGGAAAATATGTAGAAGAGTTGGTACGATCTTGTAAGGAGTTAGCCTATGAAATATATTTGTAGAAATTTACTTATATCTTTTGCGGTCGCAGCGTCGGTGGTGATTTGTAAGCCGATCACTGCGCAGGCAGCTCCGGTACTCATGCCGAACGGAGAGTACTTCGATGCACAGTTCTATGCAGCTACGTACCCTGATGTCTACAAGGCTTTTGGTACTAACTCTGTGTTGCTTTACCAGCATTATGTGTATTGCGGCAGGAACGAGGGGAGATTGCCATGTGCAGGTTACGTCGCACCTGAGAAGGTTGATACTACCGGCAGTGACTTGAAGGTAATGCCTGACGGCAACCTTTTCGATCCCATATACTATGCCAATACTTATCCTGACGTTGTGGCGGTTTTCGGCAGATCCGAGAAGGCTCTCTATAACCATTACCTCCTCTGCGGCAGGAAAGAGGGCAGAAAGGCCTATTCAGGGGCTGTTAAGTCCGATGCTGCGCTTGATTTTTATCCCGGAGGAGTTGTAGCTGCTCCCAGCTCCGGTGTAGAGGATGTTATAGCTCTCTTAAGGCAGGCTGCGGCTTTCCGTATTCCTGAGCTTGTGATCAAGGTCAATGACTATCCCGACCTTACCGCAGACAGCGTAGAGGCTATCGTAGCTAATGAGAAGGCTAATCTCAAGGCTTCGTTCGGAGCGAGAGTGACCGGAACCAAGCCCATGGCTGCAGGAAGCGTCGATAATCTGCAGATAACCGTTACTGTAACATTCAGGTACTAAAACACTTGAATTAGTGCCCTGATTATGGTATATTGTGCTTTGCGTTTTTATTAATCATTTGGAGATTTGTTATGAGTGGACTAAGGATTTTTATCACTGTTGTATTTCTTGTCGACTGCGTTATTCTGACCGCACTCGTCCTTCTTCAGGAGGGCAAGTCCTCAGGCCTTGGTGCCGTTGCAGGTGCTGCGGAAACCTATTGGGGCAAGAATAAAGGTCGTTCTATGGAGGGGATGTTGGTTAAGCTTACAAGAGTAGCGTCTGTGCTTTTCCTTGTGCTTGCTATTGTGCTTAATCTCAATATCTATTGATCCAATATGGAGCATACCCGCCTTATTGCCAATAATAAAAAGGCATATCACGATTATTTCATCGATGAGAAGTACGAATGCGGGCTGGCTCTTGCAGGAACCGAAGTCAAATCCCTTCGCATGGGGAAATGCAGTATCAAGGAAGCCTGGGTTCGCATAGAAAATGCAGAAGCCTGGATCTACGGTATGCATATCGCTCCCTATGAGAAGGGTAATATTTTTAATAAGGATCCTTTAAGGGTCCGCAAACTCCTTATGCATAAGGCTGAGATCCGTAAACTCATCGGTCTCACCAAGGAGAAAGGAATAGCTCTCGTGCCGCTCGAGGTCTACTTTAAGGACGGCAGAGCGAAGCTCCTCATAGGTCTGGCAAGAGGTAAAAAGAACTACGACAAGCGTGAAACAATTGCCAGGAAAGACCAGAAGAGAGAAGCTGAGAGAGAGTTCAAGCAAAAGGTCAAATTCTGAAAGTCGTACTTTCATAATTTCATATGGGGCAGTCAAGGTTTCGACAGGGATTTTGAAGTCGGAGAAGCTATCCGGTGTGCTAACCGCAAATAGCGACCTAAATACAAACGCTGATAACAATCAGTACGCTCTCGCTGCCTAAGACTTCAGCATAGCTGAAGTCTCAAGTTTCCTGCTTTGCATGAAACTTGGGTCTTAGGCAAGTCAGAGGCTGTCGCCTTTAGTGCGGCCCGTCTGTCCCGGTTACCCATAGCCGGGTAGGAGTCTGGTTCCTTCGGAACTAACTCCGGAGTTTCTCCAAAGGAGAAGACTCCATGCAGGCGTCATCTATATGGGAAACGGCCCTTGCAAAGCTTTGAACATGTGAGTTAGGTTCTATGAACCTAACTCAAAACTTACTTCCTACGGAAGTAGAGTTTGGTGACGTATTATGAAGCTACCTGATAGATGTGTTTGTCGGTTGACAGTCTTGATGGGAACGTGGCCGAAGAGGCCGAAAACAAGCGACTATGATAGTAGAAGGACGGTGGATGGGTCTTTGGACACGGGTTCGACTCCCGTCTGCTCCACTATACCGTGTATTGACGAACACCTGTCCATAAAGGTGTTCAAAACACGAATGTACCTAATTTGTGGCTTTCGTAACCCATTTGAAGCAGAGTCCGAAAAATGGCAGAATACATATTCACTATCAATCGGAGGCGTCAGAAAATGGGTTAAGAAGCGATACGGGCTTGATATCAGTAAATCCAGTGTTTGTTCCGTTAGGGACAAATGCAGGGCTGATAAGCTTGAGGTCGGTGCAGCTAAGATAGTTCCCAAATTGAAGAGTAAAAAGGAACTGGCTGTATTAGAAGCATTTAAGGCTTTAGGATTTATATCTGAAAAAGAAGAGCAGGGGACTTGAACCTCTGCTTTTTGTTATTGTGTATTATTTTCATTTCTGATTATTTTTATGGAATTACAGAGTGCCATGTGCTATACTTTTATCTGTGGTTTCTGACGTAGATTAAAGTGATAGTAGACTTGATGATATTTGGTAAAAAAGGAGATAGTTGAAAAATGTTTTGTGAAAAGTGTGGAAAGCCACTGAATGATGGAGCAAAGTTTTGCACATCCTGTGGTGCGCCGGTAAACAATACCGTAGAACCAGAGATGGTAAAAGATACTAAAAAAGAGAAATCTAAAACGGAAAAGAAGAAAAGCAAAAAACACCCGATACTTACACTTCTTTTATTGGTTGTGATAGGTGTAGTAGCGTACTGGTTCATGACATATACCGGTGATTGGGAAGTTGAAACATATAGGAATGGGACCTGCGCTGTTATTAAGTATGTAGGTAACGAAGAACACGTGATTGTTCCGGGAAAGATTCGAAAAGGATTTAAAGTATATACGGTCACAAGATTAAAAGGAGATGCGTTTTCAAATAACGATAATTTGACATGGGTGGAAATCTCAGACAATGTTACAGAGATTTGGACAAGAGCGTTCTACGATTGTGGTAATCTTTGGAAAGTAGATCTTCCCAATGGCTTAACAAAAATTGATAACCATGTATTTTCGTGTTGCTCGAGTTTGAAAGTTGTAGATATGCCGGATGGCCTAACAGAGATCGGGGATGGAGCCTTCGAACATTGTAGCAGTTTAGAGGGAATATATATCCCGGATAGTGTGACTGCTATTGGATCAGAAGCATTTCATGGTTGCAGTAAGTTGGGTGGAATATCTATACCTGAAGGTGTTACAACAATTGAGCACAGTACCTTTGAGGGCTGTGAAAGTTTGAATGGAATGAAACTTGTACTTCCGTCCACATTGGTTACTATTGAGTCTGACGCTTTTAAGGGATGTGAAAGTCTAATGAAAGTGAAACTTCCGGCAGGAGTTACAGAAGTTGAAATAGGTGCCTTTGATATTGGGAACTTACAAAAGTTAGAATGCCCCAAAACGGCAAATGTTAGCAAGCATGTTTTTGGGGAAAGGCTTGACCACGCGGAAATAGTTTGGTATTAAAGTTAAATTTAGGTAATATGAGTTTTGTTGCAAGCCTGCATAAGCAGGCTTGTTCACGTTCTGATATAAGAGGTAGTTAAGGAATGTATTGTGAACACTGCGGGAAAGAAAATAGCGATAATGCAAAGTTCTGTCGGTATTGTGGAAATGAAATAGGCAAAAAACAAACTGCGAGTAGTAAAAGTCGGAAGGTAAAGTTACTGTTATGTGTTTTCGTAGTAGGAATTGGACTTGGGGCTATTGGATACAAATTTTTACCTGAAGAGCTGGGTGGAGGTTTTGGCATAGCAGAGCATGAAACGCCACAGTTCAATCCTAACTATTTGGCAGAGGTTGAAACATATGAGGAAGAAACAGAAGAAGTAGAGACTGAAACCGCGCAGGAAACAACAGGAGAAGTAGAGACAGAAACAGTTCGGGCCACAACTGAAGAAACGGAAGCAGAAACCGCTCAGAATGCGAACAAGAAAAACGAGAACGCAAGTCCGGCTGCGGTTAAGTCGGAGAGCACTTGGCATCTGGTCACTGAGGCCTGCAATCCGACAGTGGATACCGTTATCAAAGATGGGAAGGAAGGCCTCTATAACTTCTATACCACGGTTGCGGTAGGAACGGGTACGGGCAAGGGTGATTGTGTTGTGACTGCAGAAGCAGGATATGGCTTTGTAGCTAAGGTGCTCAATAACGATGAGATAAAAATAACCTGTTACAATAACACGACAGAGGCAGTTTCGCCGAAGACAGTAACTGCAGAATCGCCATATGGTGATAAGACTTCTACACTTCAAGCAACTAAAAGTATCTCCGGGTATGGGAAATTTGCAAACGGTTTTGGACATGTGACAGTGGAATTTTCCACCGGAAAGAGCTTGACTGTAGCTGTTTATAAAGAGAATGATAAGTTGTACGTATGCAATGTGGCAAAGGCTGCCGCATCTGCAGAAAACTTTGTACAGTATAGGAAGAACACACAGAAATTCATGGATGAGCATGGTATTATGCCCGAAAACTCATTAAGTACTAATCCTATCTACTATCCAATTGTGCCGCAGAACAAAGGTGAAAATGTCGATGTGGAATATTGGCTGGCTAAGGCGGATGAGATTACAGATGATTCCTGGACAAATGCCCATAAGGTTATAGCAATCTATGATTATATTACTGACAACATTGCATATGACCATTGGGTGCTAGGGGAGGATGCACATAGCCGCACCTTCTATTACAATGATTTTACAGGTGCTTACTTTACCAGCAAAACGAAGGTAGGTGTTTGCGAGGATGTGTCACAAATATTTGCAATTATGTGTCGTGAAGAGGAGATTCCTGCGGTAATCATGTCAAATGGAGAGCATGCGTGGAATCTGGTATATATTTCCGACTATGGTAGATGGGTTACGTATGATGCAACGTTTGACTTGAAGAACGCCTGTTACAATGAAGACTGTACAAAATGGACGGTTAAGACTGGTATAAAATATCAGCATATAGATAAAGACGCTAGATTTACAGAAATCGATTATATCGGAGTGGGAAATGCCGCAGACATGAAGAAATATGGTATTCCACTCTATCCGAAATAAAGATTTTCAGAAATAATATGGATAGCAACGAGCCGCTTACATTTCAGCCAATGAAGGATTATTTTTTTGAGAAATACCTGTTTGATCCGTTCTGCAATCAGGTGATGAGACTGATGATGATTGAGCAGTTTCATGATGAAAAGCTACAGGTACTGTACAATAGATATCTGTTTGAATTGCCGGAAAAGATACAAATGGAAACATTCCGAATGCTGAGCAGGAATGGAATCATGAGCGAAGATGAATCCGTAAGAATAAGCAAGATGTTTTTTTCTGTGATGACAACTCTGACATCAAAATTATT
Organism: Lachnospiraceae bacterium UBA3638; assembly: GCA_002373595.1. GTDB lineage: Bacteria > Bacillota > Clostridia > Lachnospirales > Lachnospiraceae > AC2028. The sequence continues at coordinate 28,791 of DFKT01000079.1, forward strand.
GAAAAAGAAAATGCTAAACATTTTAATGATCGACACCGTCCCGAATGTGTTGGAATTGGTGGATTTATGTTTTTGGTAGATAATATTAATGAAGTATTATCTTATAAAGGAAAATATCCTGCAAACTATAAAAAATGGCAGAAAAGATGTGCAAAAAAATAGAGGGGCGTGATGAAGAATTCATAAATGCTATCAAGTTTTTTGTCGAAGAGATATGGAGTGATGAGGATTTTCGTGATTGGTATGGATATTCTTTGCCTTTAGAGAAAATGTTAGAATTAACACGAAAAATATATGAAACAAATTATGGACACTTTGATTATTCGGATACTGAAGATGAAGGATATGTGAGTTATATTGTTGATTAGTGTGATCCGTGCCAAAGGCACCAGTCGCACTTAGGGAGAGTGCCGGCTGTGCCGGCCACACAAAAATAATATAATTGGTCAAGGGCCAGATCCGTTGTGTGCGACTCTCCTTTATGCCCTTTTGTTGTATCTGAGTCTGTACGTCGTATATCTGCCGATTGCTGCGAAAAGCCTGATAAACGAAGGGATTTGACTATGTCGTTAGTACGACGCAACGTGTCGTACAACGACGTTCTACCGCTGAAAATCGCATAAACTCGCGGTATGTGTACGACGCTTTTTTATCCTGGGTATCACACTACGACGTACCATATTTTCCGGCCATATAGGCATCAATTTGGTACGACGTAGTATGACGTACCCATGGGGGATCTGGAGTAATCAGAACATTTTAAGCATTTATCTTGCCTACCCAGGAGGCGAACGCAGTGAGCCCGGGACCGCTTGTCGGTCATGGAGGGGTAGGAGCTCTGTGCATAATGGGACTGATTTTTTTGAAAAGTATCCCAGTTAAAGCCCACAAATGTGCTTGATATCATGGAATATGTTCCCAAATTGGACATATATTGGGCACCTTTTTGAAAATTAGAATAATGCGCCCCAATAATGCCCATGGAATAACCATAAAAAGATCCAAAATGAAGAAAGTAACCCTCTGTTCCATAAGTGGGTTATTTAACATAGTGACATTTATAGTGAAATATAAAGTGACATGACACTTAAGGGAGCTTTTTATGAGGAAGCAATTTGTCCAAAATGGTAATAACATGGCTGTAGCATATTATCGATTTTCGTCACATGCACAGAATGAGCAGTCGATTGATCAGCAAAGAGAATTGGCGGAAGAGTATGCCCAAATACATGGCCTTACTATTGTGAAAGAATATGCTGACGAAGCCTTATCCGGGCGTGATGATACCAGACCACAATATCAGCTGCTGCTAAGCGAGATCAAAACCTTAAAACCTGCAGTTCTTATCCTTTGGAAAACAGATCGGCTTGGTCGAGACCGATATGATCTGATAATAGCCAAAAAGATTATTCGTGATGCCGGATGCTCCATAGAATGTGTTGCGGAGCCGTTCCTTGATCCGAATGATCCAACAAGCATTTTCATAGAAGGAATGTTGGATGCACAGGCAGAGTATTATTCAGCTAATTTAACACAAAATGTAATGCGTGGTCTGAATTTTAATGCGAAGAATTGTTATTTTAACGGTGTTAAAGTATTCGGCTATACAACAGAAGAATTACCTGTCAAAGGAAAGGGCGGCAGATCTAAAAAAAATATATGCGATTGATCCGGTGACCTCACCGGTTGTTCGACGGATATATGAGGATTTTGCAAAAGGTAAGCCGCTGCAGGAAATAATAAATGAATTGAATAGTCAGGGACTAAAAACTGCAAAGGGTGGGCTCTTTAATATGAATGGGCTCAGACATATTCTCATGAACCGTATGTATCTGGGAGAGTATCATTATGGTGATGTGGTTATACCGGATGGTGTTCCTCGCATAATACCTGATGAATTGTTTGAAGAAGTACAAAAACGATTTGTTTTAAACAAACATAAGCCGAAATCTCCGGAAGCAAGACACTTGGAAGTTACAGAACCTCGTTTTTGGCTGACAGGTAAATTATTCTGCGGTGAATGTAAAGAATCCATGCAGGGAGTTTCCGGTACGTCAAAATCGGGAAGAATTTATTACTACTACGAGTGTAAAAATTCGGAAAGTATTACCGACGAGAAACGAAGGAAATGTCGGTGAAAACGACGGTGAAGGTTCGGCGAAGTTCGGTAAAAGTTCGGTAAAAAATTCGGCGAAATTCGGTGAAATTATGCTAACTGGAACACAAATGGAGATCGTGCAGAGGATTGAAGCAGATAATCGAATTTCTGCAAAGCATATTTCCGAGGAATTATCGCTATCCGTCAGAGCTATAGAGAAAAATATTAAGGAACTGCGAGACAAGGGGGTTCTTGTCAGACATGGTTCTGCACGTGGCGGATACTGGGAAGTCGTGAAAATGAAAGAATTGTAATAAAGCTCTGATTTATCGGAATGTATGCTTTTCTTGCATCAGAAGAATATGCAAAGGAGAGCATTAAAGATTTAAAAATCAATCAGGAGTCGGTGTTCGACAAGAATGCGGCCGGTTCCAACCTCGCGGGAGAAAAACCGCCTATAGGGCCGAAAGGCCCTTTTGTTTTGAATAATTAAGATATAAAATGTCACAAACGCCACAAACGCCACATAGTATCCGCTACCAGAAGCAGTAAAGTTCCGGCAGCGGAATATTATTCTTAGAATCTAAGACTGTCAAGGATCTCAGGAGTCATATCAGCTGATAAGACTTTTAAGGAGAGAGCTTTATAGGTATCTGCTGCAAAAGTGATCTCTACAGTTGTACCGGAAGCGGTAACCCATGTGAGTACGATGGCACCGTTATCGAGCATTGTACCACCGGTCGGTGCAACAACTTTCGCTGCATCCCGAACAGTAGAATTACCTGTGATACCATTAGCAACAACGGTATTCACATATGCCGAACCGCTGTCGGAAAATGATGTCATGAAACGTACACCCATGGAAGTTATGGTATTCACAACTTCTGCCGGATCTAAAGGTGTATCATCTGTATCTAAAGATACGGTTTTTGAAATAATGTCCATATTATATATTACGGAAACACCGGGAAGATTGAATTACTCATTTCCTTACAGATTAAAGGATGTTCTGCTTAGCCTTTTAGCAACCGCAAGTAGCTTCTCGTATTCCTCATCAGAGTATTTATCGTAGAGCCCCTTATGGGCGAAGCTGACGAATTCTATTGAGGGATTTTCGATAAATAATCTGGAAGAGATACTGTGAAGGACATCAATATCCTCATTCGCTGAAGGGACAATATGAATCTTCTTCGGAAGATAGTATCTATCAAGTCCATATTCAATCTTCATTTTGAAACACTCCTTTCGCGCCATGTGCGAACAGTATTTATAAATGCTTCATCATAACCGTCTCGAAATTTAGTTGTATGATATTTTTTGTTCAGAAACTCTGCCGAATAGTCCAAGGGTAGCCATGTGGGTTGACCTCCTTTTTTTTTCGGGAGATAGTGGCAGCTGTAGCTGCCAGAATATGAATTATTGTTATACTGTGTTTGGAGGCGTAATAAAATCTATACATTCTATACAACATAAAAAGCTGCATGCTAAATCATTGCATTTGTATTGAAATAGCAGTATAATACAAGTGATAATCAACGAGGAGGTGCGCTATGTCAAGTACAATACAGGTACGTGTTGAAGATGAGCTCAAAACAAAATCAGATACCCTGTTCAGGGAGTTAGGAACAGATACGACTTCCGCTATCAGGATGTTTCTTACCCAAGCCGTTGCCAATAACGGATTTCCTTTTGAATTAAAGAAAAAGACGGTAAATCCATATGTGACATTGACAGAGGACGAGGTGCTTAAAAAACTTGAAGCATCAAGACAGCATGCGTCAGAGGGTATGGTACGGGATGCGGATGATGTGATATCCGATATGAGGCAGAAATATGGAATATAAGGTTGTTATTACATCCGATGCCGAGGCGGATTTGGATGGGTTTATCAGATATCTTTTATTTGAG
>DFKT01000032.1:0-2318 GCA_002373595.1 Lachnospiraceae bacterium UBA3638
TGGATTCACAGCCCTGGATAAAGGGAAAGCCGATACGGCAGTGATATCCGGAATGGGCGGAAGGCTCATGCAGAAGATCATCCGGGAAGCGGCAGGCAGAGAACTGACAGGGCCCGGCGGAGTGGAGACGCTTATATGCCAGCCGCAGTCGGAACTCGAGGAGTTCAGAGCATTCCTAAGGGAGATGGGATACAGGCAGCTGAGGAATGAAGCTGTAAAGGAAGATGACAAGTTCTATTTCGTGATAGTCGTCTCAGCAGCAGGTGATCCCGTTAGGTCAGCAGGCGGCATCGTAGCACCTGATCCCGTTGCGGCAGCAGGCGGCACAAGCGGCTTGGCCGAGAATCTCCTTGACCGCTACGGCGCAGACCTCATAGAGAGAAGGGATCCCATCCTCGGAGAGTATCTAAGGCTCGAGAGGGACAAATACGAAAATATAATAAGCGGACTTATAAAAAACAATGCATCTCCGGATATCCTTAAAGAGAAGGAAGAATACCTGGAGGACATCAAAAAAACAATGGAGGTGGGGCAGTATGGTTGACAACAGAAATTACAAGCTTACGATTCTCGGTGAGACGAAGGAATATCCTTCATCCACTACATGGGCTCAGATAGCGGAGGAGTATCAGGATCGTTTTGACAGCCCCATCGCTGCGATCGCATCAAACGGCAAGATCCGTGAGCTCTTTAAGAAGGTCACGAGAGATGCCGAGGTTACTTTCTTTACCACCAAAGATAAGATCGGAAAGATGACTTACGACCGTACCGCCACGATGCTTTTCCTCAAAGCGGTATTTGACGTATTCGGCGGAGATGCTGCAAACCATACAAGAGTGGACTTCACCATCGCTAACGGACTTTTCATCAATCCCGAGGGCAAGTATGAGGCTACTCAGGAGAATGCCGGCAAGATCAAGAAGAGAATGCAGGAGATCTCCGATGCGAAGACTCCTTTCCTCAAGAGATCTTTCTCGATAGACGACGCGATGGACATCTTCAAGTCTTGCGGTATGGAGGATAAGGTAAGGCTCTTCAAATACAGAAGAAGCTCCCGCGTAAATATCTACGAGATCGAAGGATATTATGATTACTACTACGGATACATGCTCCCCAATGCGGGCTATGTAAAGTATTTCGATGTCATTCAGTATGGCAGAGGATTCATGCTCCTTCTCCCCGACAGGAAGGATCCCAACAGTGTAAAGCCTCTTGATGAGAGAAAGAAGCTCTACGAAGCATTTGAGCATACTCATGACTGGTACAAGCAGATCGGACTTACCAATGTAGGTAACCTCAACGATCGTATCTGCAACAACGGAATGAACGACCTCATCCTCGTGCAGGAAGCAGAGCAGGAGAGACGTATCGCCGAGATCGCAAAGCAGATCGTATCTAAGGGCGGCGTTAAGTTCATCATGATCGCAGGACCTTCATCCTCCGGCAAGACGAGCTTCTCGCACAGACTCTCCATCCAGCTCCGTACGCTCGGATACAAGCCTCATCCCATCGGACTTGACGATTACTTCGTAAATCGTGACAAGACTCCCATCGATGAGGACGGGAAGCCGAACTTTGAGTGCATCGAAGCGATCGATGTAGAAGGCTTCAATAACGACATGTTAAAGCTCCTTGCAGGTGAGAGAGTCGAGCTGCCAATCTTCAATTTCAAGACAGGGCACCGTGAATACAACGGACATTTCATGCAGCTCGACAAGGACGATGTGCTCGTTATCGAGGGTATCCACGGACTCAATCCCAAGATGAGCCACGCTCTTCCTGATGAGAGCAAGTTCAAGATCTATATAAGCGCGCTTACAAGCATCAATATCGATGAGCACAACCGTATCGCCACCACCGATGCGAGACTTCTCCGCCGTATGGTCCGCGACGCGCGTACCAGAGGAAACGATGCCAGACGCACTCTTGAGATGTGGCCCAGCGTAAGACGCGGTGAGGAGGAGAATATCTTCCCGTTCCAGGAGCAGGCAGATGTCATGTTCAACTCTGCGCTGATCTACGAGATCGCGGTACTTAAGCCCTTCGCAGAGGCGCTGCTCTTTGATATCGGCAAGGAAGATGAGGTTTACTACGAGGCTAAGAGACTCCTCAAGTTCCTCGACTACTTCCTCAGCGTACCCAGCGAATTCCTTCCCAACAACTCACTGTGCAGAGAATTCGTCGGCGGCAGCTGCTTCCGCGTGTGAGTTAGGAGAATAAGAATATTGGGCAGAGCCGGTGATATATATTTTTCAGTCCCGGTGCTCCGCTGCTAAGCTCGCTTGTGTGGCTGGGGGCAAAAACGCCCTCGCTTAACT
>DFKT01000032.1:2442-2623 GCA_002373595.1 Lachnospiraceae bacterium UBA3638
CTTCGCTTGCTAAGCGCTGCGCAAGGGACATGAAAAACATATATCGCCGTCTCTGCCCCACACATATTCACCCATATATACAGAAATTGCACGGAGCGGTGATTTTTGGTATAATGATGGGTCGAGTGGGATGGGCATACGCCGGCACGAAAGTGCGGGAGGAAAGTCCGGGCTCCACAGG
>DFKT01000037.1 GCA_002373595.1 Lachnospiraceae bacterium UBA3638
GCCCATGGCGCGCAAACTCAAAAAGGAGCGGTGGCGCTCCTTTTTCTATGCTATGCAGTGATCGAATTACCCGTATAAAGTGTATAATATTTGCCCTTAGCCTCTATGAGCTCATCGTGAGTTCCGCGTTCTATGATCCTGCCCTGTTCAAGTACACATATGCAGTCGGAATTGCGGACGGTCGAAAGCCTGTGAGCGATGACGAATGTGGTACGTCCGTTCATCAGCCTGTCCATACCCTCCTGTACTATCCTCTCGGTACGGGTATCTATGGAACTGGTTGCCTCATCGAGTATGAGCACCGGGGGGTCTGCTATGGCCGCTCTCGCTATCGCAAGGAGCTGGCGCTGACCCTGGCTTAAGTTCGCTCCGTCACCTGTAAGCATGGTGTCGTACCCATCAGGGAGCCTCGTGATGAAAGTATCCGCATTTGCCAGTTTTGCGGCCGCGATAACCTCCTCATCCGTCGCGTCAAGCTTGCCGTAACGGATATTTTCGGCTATGGTACCGGTGAAAAGATGCGTATCCTGAAGCACTATTCCGAGCGATCTTCTTAAATCCGCTTTCTTTATCTTATTTACATTGATGCCGTCATACCTGATCTTGCCGTCCTGGATATCATAGAATCTGTTGATCAGATTGGTGATGGTGGTCTTACCTGCTCCGGTGGAGCCTACAAAAGCGATCTTCTGACCGGGCTCCGCGAGGAGTTTGATATCGTGAAGCACCATTTTCTCATCCGTATATCCGAAATCGACACCGTCAAAGACTACTTCTCCCATAAGAGGTTTGTAATCCACACTTCCGTCAGCCCGGTGGGTGTGCTTCCATGCCCATTTGCCTGTTCTCTCAGCACTCTCAGTAAGCTTTCCGTTCTCTTCCTTCGCATTTACAAGGAGAACATATCCGTTGTCGGTCTCGGGCTCCTCATCCATGAGTTTGAAGATCCTCTCTGCTCCGGCAAGGGCCATTATGATAGAGTTAAACTGCTGAGCCACCTGGCTTATAGGCATATTGAAGTTACGGTTTAAAGTAAGATATGCAGCCAGCGATCCGACGGTAAATCCACCGATGCCCTTGAGCGCGAGAGCACCTCCGACTATGGCACATACCACATAACTCAGATTTCCGAGCTGTGCATTGATGGGACCGAGTGAATTGGCATAGCTGTTTGCCTTATCTGAACTGGTATACAAGGCGTCATTCAGTTCCTTGAACTTCTCTTTACTCTCTTCCTCATGACAGAAGACTTTAACAACCTTCTGTCCACCTATCATTTCCTCTATATATCCGTTGACCTCTCCGAGGCGTTTCTGCTGTTCGATAAAGTACTTACTACTGTTTCCGGCAGCAAACTTGGTCGCAAAGAGCATCAGTCCGACCATTACCAGCGTAACGCAGGTCATGATGGGACTGAGTGCGATCATACTGATAAGTACCGATATGACCGTTATGGCCGAATTGAAGCACTGTGTGATACTCTGGCTTATCATCTGTCTCATAGTATCAACATCATTGGTGTAGATGGACATGATGTCTCCATGAGCATGAGTATCAAAATACTTGATCGGGAGTTTCTCCATATGGGTAAAGAGATCATCCCTGATAGTCTTAAGAGTACCCTGCGTTACATATATCATCAGTCTGGAATTAAGATATCCGGAAATAACTCCAATAAGATAGAAGACAGCCACCCTTGTAAGCGCCTTGGCAAGAGGACCGAAATCCGGTGCATCGGTTGAAAAGATATAGGGCTTGATGTATACATCTATCAGGGACTTCATAAATAGGGTTCCCTGAAGATTTGCAAGTACGCTTATAACTATACACAGCAATACGATAACACAGTGTATTTTATAAGTTTCGAAGATCGCTCCTATTATTCTCTTAAATAATTTCCCAGGATTCTCAACCTTGGGTCTGGGTCTTCCCATATTTCTGCTGCCCGGTCCCGGCATATACTCACCTCTCTAATAACATCTATTATTTATAACTTGTTATTTATTCTATCTGTGCTGGATATTCGTTTCAGCCTACTTCGTCAAAGTCCTTGGAACCGCCGGTTTGCGACTCATAGACTTCACGATATATAGCGTTATTTTTTAGTAGCTCATCGTGCGTTCCGATTCCGGATATCCTTCCGTCATCCAGAACTATTATCCTGTCAGCATCCATAACGCTTGCTACTCTTTGTGCGATTATCAGTTTGGTAACACCCGGTATTTCTTCTCTGAACGATTTCCTGATCTTGGCATCCGTAGCCGTATCTACTGCACTGGTCGAGTCATCAAGGATCAGGATCTTTGGTTCTTTGAGAAGTGCCCTTGCGATACAGAGCCTCTGCTTCTGACCTCCGGACACATTGGTACCTCCCTGCTCTATACGGGTATCATACCCATCGGGAAATCTGTTAATAAACTCATCCGCACAGGCGAGCTCACATGCTTTGCGGCACTGCTCATCCGTAGCGTTGGGATCTCCCCACCTGAGGTTCTCATAGATCGTACCGGAGAAGAGCTCGTTTTTCTGGAGCACGACCGCAACCTTACTCCTGAGCACATCAAGATCGTAGTCCTTGACATTAAGGCCTCCGACCATGACAGCTCCCTCGGTCGCATCATAGAGTCTGCTGATCAGACTGACGAGGGTGGTCTTTGACGATCCGGTTCCGCCCATGATACCTATCGTCTCACCGGATCTTATATCCAGATTTATTTCATTAAGAACAGGCTTTCCTCCATCCTTGGCATTATATGCAAAGGAGACATCCTTAAAGCTTATGTCACCGTTAGCCACTTCCGTCACCGGATTCTCCGGATTCACGATATCACTCTCCTCAATCAGTACTTCATATATTCTCTTCATGCTGGCGGAGCTCATAGAGATCATGACGAATACCATCGAGAGCATCATGAGGCTCATAAGTATATTCATACAATAGGTAAGAAGACTCATCAGCTGTCCCGTGGTAAGCTCATCAACAGCTATCATCTTCGCACCAAACCAGCTGATCAGGATAATGCAGGCATATACGGTGAACTGCATTATGGGGAAACTGATTATGACATTTTTCTCCGCTTTTACAAATATGTTATAGATATTTGCAGTTGCCTTGCGGAATCTGGAAATCTCCTCCTCCTCCCGGACATATGCTTTTACCACACGGATTGCCGACACATTTTCCTGGACTGAAGCGTTAAGTTCATCATACTTGGGAAAAGCCTGCGAAAATGTCTTGGTTGCCCTCGAAAGAATAATAACAGCCACTATTGAAAGAAAAATTACTGCGATCAGATAGATACTGGCTATCCTGGCATTGATATAAAATGCCATACACAGAGCCACGATCATACTTGAAGGAGCTCTCATCGCCATCCTTAAGACTACCTGGTACGAATTCTGTACATTGGTGACATCGGTCGTAAGTCTGGTGATAAGACCGGAGGTGCTGAACTTATCGATATTGGCAAAGGAGTATGTCTGTATCTTATTGAACATACTCTCTCTAAGGTTCCTCGCAAATCCGGTTGATGCTTTTGCTCCAAATCGTCCTCCGAGTAAACCTCCGATCAAACCGATAAATGCCGCAAGCAACATCCAACCGCCCGTTATTATAATGTGCTTCATGTCACCGGCATATACTCCGTCGTCTATGATGGATGCCATCAGATACGGCACTATCATCTCCATCGCCACTTCCAGCAGCATGCAAAAAGGAGTTATGATCGAAGGAGCCTTAAATTCTTTTACTTCCTGTAAAATACGCTTTAACATATGTTAATTAATTCCTTATCCCCTAAAGAAAACACCCATTATTCCACGTCCGATGCTCGCACCGACATTGCCTCCGAGCGTCTTGCCGAACTTTCCGCCGATACTGCTTCCGATGGACTTTCCTACTTCCCTGCCCACGGTTCCGGCGGTGGTCTTGGCCGTGCTCTTTACTGCTTTCTGCATATGATACTCTGCGGAGTTCTTATCCGGCTTAGCCTTGGGAGTCTTAGCGGGCTTTTGCTGAGCCGGATCTGCCGACTGAACTGCCGGTGCCTGTTGTGACTGATCAGTCGCCGGAACCGGGACAGCATCGGCATCAGCCATGCCCTTCTGTCTCTGAAGGAATTCATATGCCGAATCCCTGTCAAACTCATCATTGTATCTTGAATAAAGCATGTTATTTTTAATCTGACGATCTCTCTCCGAATCATCTATAGCACCCATTCGGCTCTGAGGAGGAAGAATGCTGGTCCTCTGTACGACAGTGGGAACACCCTTTTCATCCAATACGGAGACAAGAGCTTCTCCTATACCGAGGTTAATAAGAGCCTCATAGGTATCGAAGTACCTGTTCTCACGGAAGGACTGTGCAGCCGCCTTGACTGCTTTCTGTTCCGTTGGAGTGTAGGCATGAAGCGCATGCTGGATCTTATTTCCGAGCTGAGCGAGTACATCGTCCGGCACATCCTTGGGGGACTGGGTAATGAAATAGATACCGACTCCTTTAGAGCGGATGAGCTTGACAACCTGCTCGATCTTAGAGAGAAGCGCCTTTGATGCGCCTTTAAATAACAGATGTGCTTCATCGAAGAAAAAGACCATCCTCGGTTTTTCAAGGTCTCCAACTTCCGGAAGTGTCTCGAAGAGCTCACTCATCATCCAGAGCATGAAAGTGGAATACATATTTGGAGTGTGAATAAGCTTTTGGCAGTCGAGTATCTGTATTCCGCCCTGACTTCCGTTCTGTATGAACCAGTCTGCAATAGATAACGCAGGTTCTCCAAAGAATTTATCCGCGCCTTCCGTCTCGAGGGCAACTATAGATCTGATAATGGCATTCACACTTGCCTTGGCTATGTTTCCGTATTCCGGTCCGTATTCGGATGCGTTCTCGGAAACATACTGGAGCATCGCCTTCAGATCCTTGGTATCTATGAGCAGCAGATTCTCATCATCCGCTATCTTGAATACAACCGTGAGGACATCGGTCTGAGTATCGTTAAGATCTAATATCCTGCCAAGAAGAAGCGGCCCCATCTCGGAAACGGTAGTCCTTAGATTCAGTCCATTCTCTCCGAATACATCCCAGAATGTTGTCGGATACGATTTATATGAAAAACCCGCCTTATCCAAGCCAAATCTGGCAATTCTCTTCTGCATATCCTCGGTATTCTCACCGGGCAGGCACATTCCGGCCAGATCACCCTTTACATCCGCCATAAAAACAGGTACTCCGGCATCCGAAAAGCTCTCCGCAAGCACCTTGAGAGTAACTGTCTTTCCTGTTCCGGTAGCACCGGCGATAAGTCCGTGACGGTTCGCCATGCCGGGGAAGATCGATACTTTCTCGTCTCCGCTGACGCCTAACCATATCTTGTTGTCTGAATACATATACTGTCCTCGCTTTCATATATAAATAGGAAATCAAAAACAAGATAAGTATATCTGAAATCAGGGTTAAAAACAATGAAAAAGATGCTATCGGATGAACGATTTTTGTGTTCTTCATAACGGAATTTGCCACGTATCGTTATGTATTTTTGTGTCATTGGTATCATAAAAATATGCGTTATCAACCGTATGTTTCTGTTTTGGCGGATACATGTATATTTAAGACAAGTTTGGCGGTGGATATGTCTTCTCAAGTGTTGACACTGATGTCATCGTCGTAAAATTATCAGGATCTAAAATCAGATTGTGTATAATGTGGCTAAAAATGTGGATAACTAGAATTGTATACACGATAAAATTGTCAGTTATCCACCTGACACTATTTTTCTGACTCAATTTATATCCAAGGTTATCCACCATCCGCGTCAAAAATTGGGGAAAATTTCGTTTGTGATGATATCTCTTCGCCTCCTCCTGTGAATAAGATAATCAAAGTTATGATTGAATCATATCATCCGTCTGTATTTGTCATCGACGGGTCCAATTTTTCTATCCCAGCTCCTTTTTTCCAATCAAACGTTTTGTTATTATAGCGTTCCTGACTGTGGTCTCTCCGGTTGGAACTCAAATTTTTCTGTCCAACAGGTCAGATCTGATCTCAAGAAATGATTTTGGAATTCTCCGGAATGTTTTGAACGAAATCTGCTTGAATTTTAAGAAACACATGATATCGATGTTAGAATACCCTTTTTGATCCAAAAAAATGTTTTTACTCTCGCGCCCCTCCGTTTTTTTGCGATTTTTGTATACAGATACGAAGAATGTCAGGGGATATATTTGCAGACCGGTGCTCCGCTGCTAAGCTCGCTTGATCGGCTAAAGGCTAAATCGCCCTCGCTTAACTCGCAACGCTCGCGCTATATGGGCGCGAGCTGCTCGAACAAGGCGCTCGGGACCGATTTCCGCCGACCTTCGCTTGCTAAGCGCTGCGCAAGTGTCCGCAAATATATCCCCTGACATTCTTCTTTTCGCATACAAGTCATTGTAATAAAGGGCAGGAGCTTCGATACATTATGAAGCGACCATTAGCGGAGAAATAACTCATTTTCTTAGCACCGATGGACTTCAGCTAGTCCGAGGCACGATGCCGAGGACAGTGGCCGACTCGAGACAGGATGTCGAGTGAGGCCCGGTAGCGTCATATGTGGAAGATGAAAGACAGGTGCTTAGAAAATAGTTATTTCGAAGCGTGTCGCGCATAATATGTCGAAGTTCCTGCCCAACACTAAATGAAATTAAATTGCATAAAATAACAGGTCTCACAAAATGAATTGTGAGACCTGTTTTATCTACTCAGATATTAACTTTCACATGTTACAGAATCAGCATTTATGCGGTTTTGGCATTAAATAACGCTCTATTCAATAACACATTCGTTTATTCTTCGGTCACTTCCTCTTTCACATTCTCCATCCTCTTCTTTCTTGCCTGCAGCTTGGGTATAACCCACTCGTCATAGAAGAATGTAAAGATTGCAGCGAAGGGTATCGCCAGTATAATTCCTATCACTCCGAATATCTTTCCACCGAGTATGATCGTAACCAGTATCCATACTGCCGGAACTCCGAGTGACTGACCGAACATACGGGGCTTAAGTACATATCCGTCTATAGTCTGTAAAATAACAGTGAATATCAAAAAGATGAGTGCCTGTACCGGATCGATCAGGACTAGCAAAAGTGCTCCCAGTGCAGCTCCTACTATGGGTCCGAATGTGGGCACCAGATTTGTGATACCGACTATAAACGATATGACCGGTATGTAGGGTATTCCAAAGATCAGCATGAGTATCGCATTGATCAGTCCGACTATGATCGCATCCAGGATATCGAATCCGACGTACCTGAGGACTATGTCATTGCATCTCCTGAAGAATGAATTATGGATCTTGTATGACTTATTGGTCAGCACAAGCCCTCTGAGTTTATCCACGCCCCTGAGCATCGTATCCCTGTCCATGAGGAAGTACACCGCCAATATAAATCCGACAAATACGTTAACAATGGCTGTTCCCATATTGATGGAAGAGTGAAGAAGATCACCCATATTCTCGGTGGCCTTAGACATAAGCGAGCCCATTATATTGTTCCAGGACTCATTCATCTTAGTCGTATCCATTCCGAACCTGGCCGCAGTCTTGCTGAAATTATCAGCATACTTTTGCGCCGTAGCTACATAGGTCTCCATATTTCCGGCCAGAACACCTACACTGTCGATCAGGGAAGGTATAACAGCTACAAGCAGCAATACTATCATAGCTATAACGAATATCAGCGAAATAACAACAGATATCTTATGCTTTACCTTTTCCTTTTTGATCTTTCTGAAAACCTTTCTCTCGAAATACTCAGACAGAGGATTGATCAGGTAAGCTATGACGATACCGATAAAGATCGATGAAAAAACTCCCAATACCGACCTTATCGCATTAATGATATTCCCGAAATTTGATATGATCGCAAACAATAACACGGCAGAACAAGTCGCCATAGTGTATGCTGCCCATCTCTTTTCGAGAATCTCTTCCCACTTCTTCATGAATTCCTCCCCAAGCCGCTATAGGCGGCTCTGTCGGGCACCTGACTATCTTCCGTCAGTAAGCCTGCCCGTAGTGAATTTCTTCTTATCGGATGAATATGCACTCGCTATCGCTATGATAGCTCCTATCAGATTATACAGCGCTATCTGGCCAAAGGTCAAAAGATATGTCTTCTGCTCGATCACACCGACTCTCATCAGGTTCGGTATATAGCGTACTGCATCCCAAAACGTCATCCTCAGCCTCTCGGTCTTGGCTACATCAAGTGCCCAGTCAAAGTGATTGACCAGAAATGTCGTTATAACAGCAAATATTATGCTGACTGTCACACCTGTCTTGCTCATCTTGCCGGCAAGTTTGCTGTAACCCGTCACTATACAGAATCCCATGAGTATACCGAGTATAAATGAAACCCTTCCAAGTCTTAAGATTGCAAAAATGGCCGCACCTCCGAGGATCGCTCCCAAAAAAGCCCCAACTATTCCTGCGGGGATATTTTCCGGCTTTGCATCCTGCCTCTGCGCTTCGTAGTTAAGATCCGTGCTCTTTCTCATGAAACAGTCAGGGCAGAGCGATACCATAGCTCCTCCGATCACATATCCGTCGACCTCCTTGGGCTGACCGCAGGCAGAGCATACAGTGCCATATCCCATATTTGAAAGGATCTGTGGCAACTGATTGATTGCTTCCGTTGCCTTATCAGCAGCTTTTTTCCAAGTATTTGCTGACTTTAAAGTAAATGTGACATTAAGTCCCGTCGCATTTACAGAGTAAAAATGTGCCTTATCCTGCTTTACGATAGACCTGAGCTCAGCCAGATTGGGCATCAGGCCGTTCTTCGCCATCGAGATCATCACTTTCAGCTGATATGATCCGCTTTGGACCTGATTTACCACCAGATAAAACCCAAACCTCATTCCAAAGAGAGTTTTATTGTTGGGATCGTACCTGAGTCCGGTCCCACCTGCTACTTTTTCAAAGAATTCATTAAACTTTGCCACGATTTCTACCTCCGTGTGCCATTATATACCCTATTGTGCCCGGTGCAAACTCTTCCTTCTGCGTATCATTATGTCTTTTCCCTGATGAGAAACTTCTCCTGTCTTCATTTCCGCGCTTTTGCGATCCGGAATTCTGCAAAGGTCTGTTTGCTCCTCCTGCAGGCTTACCGTCCGCACCGTCATCGAGCCTCATGGTAAGAGAGATCCTCTGCTTCTCAAGGTCTACATCGAGGACCTTTACATCGACAATATCACCGACACTTACAGCCTCAAGAGGGTGCTTAATATATCTGTCAGTTATGCGTGATATATGTACCAAGCCGTCCTGATGAACTCCAATATCGACAAATGCACCGAAATCGATGACATTCCTGACTGTTCCCTTGAGGATCATACCGGGTTTAAGGTCCTTCATATCAAGCACATCCGATCTGAGTACCGGCTTGGGCATATCCTCTCTGGGATCGCGTCCGGGCTTTTCAAGCTCGTGAATGATGTCCATGAGCGTGAGTTCTCCTATTCCCAGCTCATTCGCCAGAGCTCCGACATCCTTCAGATCCTTTTCAAACTGCTTGATCGCCTGCTCATCCTTTATATCACATCCCATCTTATCAAGGAGCTTCTCCGCTGCCTTATACGACTCGGGATGCACTCCGGTATTATCAAGAGGGGACTTGCCGTTCCTTATCCTGAGGAATCCCGCGCATTGTTCAAAAGCTTTGGGGCCGAGTTTGGGAACCTTCTTTAATTCATCCCTGCTCTTAAAGCTGCCGTTTGCTTCCCTGTACATAACAATGTTCTTCGCTATGGGTGCGCTTATTCCCGATACATATTTAAGAAGCGGCGCTGAAGCCGTGTTAAGATCAATTCCGACAGAGTTAACGGCGGATTCTACGACTCCTCCGAGCGCCTCTCCGAGCCTTTTCTGATCACAGTCATGCTGGTACTGGCCGACTCCGATGGACTGAGGATCTATCTTTACCAGCTCTGAAAGCGGATCCTGGACCCTTCTGGCTATGGAAGTCGCACTTCTCTGTCCTACATCAAACTCCGGAAATTCCTCGGTTGCGAGCGC